>JBDUBA010000463.1:0-4107 GCA_040004335.1 Gemmatimonas sp. | reverse complement strand
GTCTCGCCGAGTAGTTGCCAGTAGCGGCTCCCGTTCCAGTGTCGCTCAAACAGTTCCGAAATTGGCACCGTGCCAGCCATGCGCACAATCAGGACGCCTGACCCCGTTCGAGGCCCGTCGGCTAGCGATTACGCCGGCGCCGGGGCCGGGCGCACCTGAATGGGGTTCAGGGGGTCGCGGGTTCAAATCCCCGGTCTCGATGGAATGACTGCTCGTTGAGGAAATAGTGGCCCTGAGCGTTGTCATCGGCATGCGATTGCAACATGCGGCTTCCCAATGGGACTTGAATTACACCGGAGCGGACTCCTCAATGCGCCGTTTGTCGAAGGTATAGTAAGTGCTGTGCTTCCAGGCCTTGAGCGACAAATCCGCATCGACCTCACAAGGAGGGCACGTCGTCGGCGACTCTGGAAAGTGGCACCGCAACTACCCGCTCCGCCAACCGGAAGGTCTCACTGCCCGCGTGAACCACGTACAGTTGGTCGAGGTGCAAGTCGCCAAGCGCCGAACGCATGGACGGTGTGACGGCGGGCGAGGTCGTGCGCTTGAATTCGAAGCCGATGCGCGTTTTGCCGCGAACAATCAGCAAGTCAAGTTCTGCGCCCGCGTGTGTAGCCCAGAAGTAGGTCTCACCGGAACGTGCGCGGAGATGATCGATGACGACATCCAGCGCAAACCCTTCCCACGATGCGCCCACTTTCGGATGACCTTCGAGATCGCGTAGCGATAACACACCCAGCAACGAGTGAAGCAAGCCGGTGTCACGCAGATAGACCTTGGGGGCGCGTACCTGGCGTTTGGACAGGTTTTCATGCCATGGAGGAAGCTGCCGCACCATGAACGTTTCGGTAAGCACATCGAGATAGCGCTGCACGGTGGTGTGTGCGACCCCGAACGCGCGAGCGAACTCCGAGCTGTTCCACGTTTGCGCATGATAGTGAGCGATCATGGTCCAGAATCTTCGCAACGCAGGCGCTGCAAGGCGTAACCCGAATTGCGGGATGTCACGCTCGAGAAAGGTGCGCATGAACTGTTCGCGCCATTCGGCGCTGGCGGCATCGCTTCGTGCAAGAAATGCGCGCGGGAATCCTCCGCGCGTCCAGCGGCGCGCCAGAAGCGGAGTTCCTACTTCATCAAGTCGGAAGCCGTGCAACTCGTGATACGCGATGCGTCCGGCGAGTGTCTCAGCCCCTTGGCGAAGAAGCTCGGGCGCGGCGCTCCCGAGCACGAGAATGCGGCGGCGTGCGTTGGGCTCGTCGGCGAGTACGCGCAGTGTGCGAAAGAGGTTTGGTGCCAAGTGCACTTCGTCAATGACAATGAGACCGCGCAGGTTTCGCAGGGCGAGGAGCGGATCGGCAAGGCGCGCTTGATCGGCCGCGCTCTCGAGATCAAAGTGCGCCGTGGCACCGCGCTGCGTGGCCAGCAGCTGTCGTGCCAGCGTGGTTTTCCCTACCTGCCGTGCGCCCAGGATGCCGACCACTGGGAATTCACGCAGCAGTGCCTTGAGGCGGGCCAGATCACGCGGTCGCCGCAGGATTTTTCTCATATTGAAATATGAGTGTTAAACGCTCAGATTTCAAGGTAATGGTTGCGCTCGACGCGGCCGCGCTCTTCGGGTCGTTCAACGCGTCCCAATCGCTTTTGCCAATGAGTAGCGTTGATTGCGGAAAGGCGTTGACCTGCCCCGTGTGATCGCCATGAGAGTGACTGATTGCGACGCAGACGTTGACGTGCGCGCAAAGGCGGTGAAGAAAATTCCTGTGACGTAGCTGAAGCGAATGGATTGCATTGTTGTGAGATTATGTGGTGCGGGACGTTACTCAAGGCTGGGGATGCGTCAGGAATGCAACGAACCATTGCGCAGCGCGGCGCGAACCACCGACCACTCTAAGCCGAAGACGTTGCCCTCTGGAAAGCAACGAACATTGATGCCACAACTGGAGCCGGCGATACAACGGTTCTGTTGTCGAGCTTCACGGACAGATGAAGCATGGCCGCAGAATCGCTCGGCGAACGACAACAGATTTTATCGTGTATCACAAGAGTGAGAGGGAAGGGCCAACTCAGTTATTTACTCGGGGTTCCGAAATCGCGTGTTATCGGCAAAGCTCGGACACCGCCGAATTGTAGTTGAGCTCGAGATCGGTTACTCCGGCCACCAAGTAGGTAGTTCCCACGCGTCGCCCGCGATGATAAATCGTTCCTTCAAGCGCACCCCCGGAATTGTCTTTGCAATTTGCCATCAAATTGAAGAAGATCGTGTCAAAAACGCTACCATTTCCAAGTTGTTTCGCTTCACTGAACATCATCCACACGTCGCCTGACCGACGATTCCCGCTCTTGGTTCGCCCGTCTTTGTCGACGTACACGGTAGCGCCGTTCCCGTTTGATACCAGTTTCAGATGTGGCTTTGTCTTTTCGAAGGCCTCAATTGGAACAGCGGCGACGCGATTCATTGAGCTGACGTACATGTCCAACAGGCTCGAGTCCGCTACTTCAGCGGTTTGTTTTCTGCCAGCTGTCAGCGGTTTTATTTCGGCTTTCGGCACGGTGCTCGCAGTTTGCGACGTTGGCGACTCGTCAACTTCAAACGCGATAACCTGCATCCAACAAAACGCCGTCCCACAGTCTGCCATTGTTACCATCAATTGATACTCGCCGGTGGTTGTTGGGGTCACCTCCAACACTGGAGTATCATCGTCATTCCGATCCAATATGGGGACGCCGCCGCGGCCGTCGACCAATCCGAGGTCAATGTCGGTGCAGTCTTCGTCACATTGTCCGCTAATGATGTATCGCTTGCCAGCTTTCAATGAAAAGGCGTAGTACTGACGCTCCCCGTTTTGCATGTATGCAGCACGCAATGGCTCGATGAGCCGGACACCCTCCTCGGCCGCGTCCTTCTTCGCCGCGGCGCGTATTTGCTTAACCCCTTCATCCCACGCAGTGTCGATTGGGAGTCGTGGAATACTTGCGGTTTTCATATTGCTGGCCTTCCATCCACCTATTCCCTCCCGCAGCCAAAAGATGTTGTGGTAACCAGCATGGACCGCGCGCAGAACCGCGTTATAGGAGAGAAAGCACTGCACATGGTGGCAGTAGATGATGATTGGTCGATCAAAGTCTCCGCCCGTGAGCATGTTGAGCGCTGTCTCACTCCGCTTTTGAAGAGTGTCCAGGAAAGAGCCGCCGAACCCAATGGGTACGACGGATACGGCGCTAGGAAGTCCTTCGTCGTCAGCCGTAGCCGAAATAACTGTAAGATAGAAGGGCAGTTCCTTGATGAAACAGGAGGCAAACGCTGAGCCCACTGTGATGGCTCCGGGAGCCTTCGCCGGAGTGCGTCCAACGTATTGTCGAGTCAACCCACCGACGTAGTTCGGGTCTGCTTCTTCAATGTCACGAGGACGATCGTTTGCGAGACACTCGGCGGTCACTGACTTGGTGCGCTCCTGCAGGGTCTGTGCGCTCGTAAACTGCAACGGCACAACACACGCTAGAGTCAATGAAATTGACAAGAAGGGGCGCAGAAACATGGTTCCGCGATGATGATTCGTGAATGCCGAAATACACTGCTATCGGCGAGAAGACCTGCTGTAAACCTTGATTCGCGAAAAGAAGTGTGCACACAAGGTTATCGCAACACCAGATCAGCGACACGCTGTCCTCGGACGCGGGGGGCCTTCAGCACGGGCATCCCTCGGGCGCGTATAGGGCACGCCTTCCTTGGCGTGAAGCATTGTTCGCAGCGCGTCGATTCCCTAGGAGGAAATCTCATCGCTGCTGCGCTGCGAATTCCCCGGCTTCCTGCACCCGGCTGCCATGCCCATCCGCGACCACCACGCATCCCCGCCGCAAGCGGCGCGCGTAAGAACTGACTAGACGGCGTCGATCAGATCGAACCGAGAGGTGCGGCTCGGATTTTTCACCCTTCCGGTAAGGAGATTCGCGCCCGATAGTGCGTCTCCCCCAGCAGTTGCCAGTAGCGCGCCCAGGCTTCGAGGCCTTCGTGTAAGCGGTGTATCCGGAAAAACTCATTGGGTGCGTGATAGTCTTCGTCGGCCACGGAGAACGAGAAAAACACCGTGTCCAGTTGCATGTGTCGCT
>JBDUBA010000496.1:0-13948 GCA_040004335.1 Gemmatimonas sp. | reverse complement strand
ATATCGATCGCGTAATGGATGGCGACCTCAAACCGTTCCTCGACGCGCTCGCACTTGCCAACGCCGAAGAAGCGTTGACGGCGTGATTGTTCGTGCGTTGTTGGTCGAAGTGGAAGGAGTGTTGCGTGCATCACGAGCGCTGGAAGATTCGGGAGAGCATACGAATCTCGATCGTGAAGCGCGCGAAATCCTCTCGGTGTTGCTGAACGTCAGCCCTGGCGAAGTGTCGCGGCGTGGTGTGGAATTGGCAGACGCCGCGCTCGTTGATCACGCGATTGGTGTCGCCAACCGACGAGCATTGGGCGAACCGTTGGCATATTCGCTGGGCACCGCTGCGTTTCGTCATCTGGTGCTGCACGTCGATCGGCGCGTGTTGATTCCGCGCCCGGAAACCGAAATCGTGGTGGATGTGGCGCTCAGAGCTGTGCAGCATCGATCGGGCGGCATCGCCGTCGACATTGGAACCGGTTCTGGTGCGATCGCGCTTTCTCTCGCGACCGAGGGACGTTTTGATCGCGTCCTTGCGACCGATATTTCAGTTGATGCGTTAGCCGTCGCCGAAACCAACTATGGTCGGGTGGCCCAGCGTCACGCACCGGTGGAATTTCGTCTGGGCGCAGATTTGGTGCCTATTGCGGGTATCAAGGCGTGCCTCATTGTGTCCAATCCGCCGTACATTGCTCCGGAGGAGGCGTTGTCGCTGCCGGCCAGCGTGCGTGACTGGGAACCGGCCTTGGCCCTCTTTGCCGACGACGGTGGAATGGCCCGATACGACCAACTGCTGTCCGGTGCGGCGGACCACCTCGAACCCGGCGGCTGGTTGGTGCTCGAGGTCGACGCGCGTCGAGCGACTGAGACAGCCAGGCGGGCCACCAATACGGGGCGGTATACCGGAGTTCGCATTACGCGCGATCTGGCGGGCCGGGAACGCGTCCTTGAGGCGCAGGCCCGCACCGATTTTCCGTAACAGAATTCGGCACAGACGCAGTTCATCGCGGTATTTTTCGGACTGACATTTTTTCGGCATTCAGCAGAGGACAGATACATGCTCGAAGACAAAGCGAAGGATCTTGGCCGCACCATTGGCCAAAGCGCGGAATACAAGGCCGTCAAGAAGTCCAGCGATGCGCTCAACGAAAATCGCGAGTCCTCCGCGCTGCTGCGGCAAATGGAGACCATCCGCGAACAGGCGCAAGCCATGCTCGATCGCGGACAGCAGCCAACGCAGGAAATGGAAGTGCAGCTCGATGCGCTGCTCGAACAGGTACAGACACACGCCGTGTATCAAAATGCGGTGGTCGCCCAGGATAACTTTGACAAGTTGATGCTGCGCGTGAATACGTGGATTGCAGACGGCATCAAGGCCGGCGCAACCAGTTCAATTATCCTCGCATAAAGCACGCCTTCGTGAGCGGTCGTGGTTTGTTCATTGTTCTCGAAGGTGTCGAAGGCGTCGGAAAAACGACGCAATGGACGCGTCTTCGCGAACGGTTGCAGGACATCGGCAAGACCGTTGTGTCGGTTCGCGAACCCGGCGGTCCAAACGTTGGTGAGTTTATTCGCAAGCTGGTGCTCTCGGCTGACCTCACCATTCCACCCGCCACCGAGGCGTTGCTGTTTGCGGCCTCTCGCGCCGAGGTGGTGTCAACGGTGATTCGTCCGGCGCTTGAACGTGGCGATGTTGTGTTGGTTGATCGCTTCTTGTTGTCAACCTATGCGTATCAGGGGGGTGGACGCGGTATTGACGAAACGCAGTTGCGAGCCATCAACGCGTTCGCGACCGCAGGGCTCACCCCCGATGTCACCCTCCTGCTCACGCTGCCGCTCGACGCCGCGCTCGAGCGGGCGACGTTGCGCTCGCTACCCGATCGAATCGAACGCGAAGATCGTGCATTTCACCAACGCGTCGCCACCACGTTCCTGAGTGCGACTGGTCCCAGCTGGCAAACGGCCCACCCGGATTGCGGATATATTGTGGAGATCAATGCAACGGGTAGTGCCGACGAAGTTACCAACCGATGTGTTGCGTTCCTTGCGCAACACTGGCCCTCACAACTGGGTGCGTTGCTTGACGAGACTGATCGTGTCGCATGACTGATCCCATTCCGGATACCCCCATTCGAAGCAAGCAAAAGCCGCGCGGCATTGTTGTCTTCGCGCTGTTTCTGGTCTTGCTGGTTATCGGCGGTTGGTACGTGGGTCGCCCATCCAAGGCTCCCGTGAGCAGCGCCAGAGCGCCGCGCACTCCGGTGCAGGGCGAACATCTGTTCAATCAGGTCATGCTGGCGCTGCAGCAACGGTACGTCGATTCCATTGACGTGGGCGTGCTGTACGAAAAAGCTGTGAGCGGCATGTTGGACGAACTCGGCGATCCGTACACAACGTTTTTGCCGGCCGATCGCTTGAAGGCGCTGGGTGAACAAATCACCGGCGTTTACGGTGGGATTGGACTGCAAGTGAACAAACGTGATGGAATTCTTACAGTCATCGAGCCGTTCCCGGGTTCACCGGCATACAAAGCTGGTGTGCAGATGGGTGATCGCCTGGTCGCCATCGACGACGTCAAGACGGAAACGATGTTGCCCGAGGAAGTCGGCAAATACGGCAAGGGAACACCCGGTACGAAAGTGGTCCTCACGCTCGAGCGCGCGGGTGTTCCAAAACGGTTTCAGGTGAGCGTCGTGCGGGACTCGGTGCATCGGCCGGCGGTGGCACGTTCGCTGATCCTCGCAAATAACGTTGCATACGTTGACATCAACGTGTTTGGCACGCGCACCACCGATGAACTGCAAACCGCTGTCGATTCACTCGTGAAGGCCGGTGCGAAGTCATTGATCATCGACTTGCGCGGCAACCCTGGCGGTTTGCTCGAGCAAGGGGTCTCCGCAGCCGAACTCTTTCTCGATCCCGGGCAGGGCATCGTGCAGTTGCGATCACGACCAGGCGTGCTGGGCGACAACTACGGCGACCGTGAACCGCAACGCTGGCCCAATCTCGCGATCAGCGTGTTGATGGATCACGGGAGTGCCAGCGCATCCGAAATCGTAGCGGGCGCGCTGCAGGACCACGACCGCGCCATTATTGTCGGCACGAACTCATTTGGCAAAGGCAGCGCGCAAACGGTGTTTGCATTGACGAACGGTGGCGGCGTACGATTGACAACGGCGCGCTGGTACACACCCTCTGGGCGCAGCATCAGCCGGCCATTGCCAACGGAAATTGAGATCGACGCAAACAATCCGCGTGCGCCGCGCGATACGGCGCGGCCGGTTTTCAAGACAGACGCCGGGCGCAAGGTGCTGGGCGGTGGCGGCATCATTCCGGACGTCGTCGCCAACGATTCCGTAGCTCCACTAGCGCTGCAGGCGCTCACACGTGCGATGGGGCCCAAGGTTGCCGATTTGCGCGATGCCATCGCCAGCGAAGCGCTGGTTATCAAACGCTCAGGAAAGTTGTCGGGCCCAACCGCGACGGTCACTCCTGAAATGTTGAACGGGCTGTACGCGAATTTGGTGCAACGCAAAGCTGCGCCGGAACGCGCACTGTACGACGGCGCTGCCGAGTGGATTGCAAGGTCGCTGGGATACGAAATGACGCGCGTTGCTTTTGGCATCGAAGCGGAGTTCCTGCGACGCGCGCAAGATGACGTTGCGTTGCAACGGGCCGCGCAATTGTTGTCGGGTTCCCGCACGCCGCGCGAAGTGTTTGCACACCTCGAAAGCCCGGCCAAGGTGGAGATACCAGCGAAGCGTTAACGACGGTGGTTTAACGCTCGCCAATCGCATTACGGAATGCTGGACGTCACCTTCACGCCTTTTGGCAGCGTGAATTTAAACATGTCTTTGGGCAGCACGCTGTTTACCGTCCATGCGGTCATGCTGAGCGTGCGGTCAATGCCCTGCGGATCGATAATCTGAACGCGAATGGGCCTCGCGTCCTTGTCCGCAATCCACAACGTGGCGCGCTGAAACGGGGCACTGTTCGCTGTGCGCGGTACCAGCACCACCTTCTTCGTGGCGCCGCCATCAATTGTCACCGCGTCGCCACCGCTGATTACGAATGATTGTCGCGGCGCATCGAGGAGCTGGCCAAGCAAATTCACGATCACGGCCGCGTCCGATTTCGCGGGCAACTTTAACACCTGACCGGGTGTGCTGCTGGGCAAATACACCCACAGCCACTTTCCATCGCCCACAATACGATCGCCGGCGGGATCGGTAAACGTGATCGAAACAAGATTGGGTTTTTGCTGAACAAACCGACCCTTCGATATCGCTGTTTTTCCGAGAATGGGATTGGTTAATTTCTGTTCGAACTGCGCGTCGATGTTGTTGAACGACGCATACGCCTTCGCCGCACGATCGTACGCAACATCGGCCGCGCTTGACTGTGCGAATGCCGCCGCTGGCGCAGTGGCCGTGGCAAATGCGATTGTCGCGCTGGCCGCCCCGGAAATGAATCGTGGAATTGTGGTCATGATTCGTGGTACCCCTCGGTGCAGATCGCGTGCCGTTGCGGCGTTTGCCGTCTGCTCACGAGCGCCGGGACGGCATGGGCGGTGTCGGCGCGATTTCACGCCCAATCGCCTTTGCGATCAATCGGCACTCCGCCACCAACTTCACGAATTGTTCCGGATACAACGATTGCGCTCCGTCTGAGAGCGCCTTGTCGGGCGTGGGATGCACTTCGACCAGAATGCCGTCCGCACCCGCCGCGACGGCTGCCCGCGCCATTGGTGTGACCTTGTCGCGCAAACCCGTGCCGTGACTTGGATCGGCCACAATCGGCAAATGCGAAAGTTTCTGCACGACCGGAATGGCGGTGAGATCAAACAGGTTGCGCGTTGCAGAATCGAAGGTGCGCACACCACGTTCACAAAGGATCACGTTCGGATTGCCTTCTGACAACACATACTCCGCACTGAGCAACAGATCGTTGATGGTTGCCGCCAACCCGCGCTTCAGCAGCACTGGCTTTCCCAGTTTCCCCACGTGTTTCAGCAGCGAATAATTCTGCATGTTGCGCGCGCCAATCTGAATACAATCGGCGTATTCGGCCACCATGTCGGCGCCGGTTTCATCCATCGCTTCGGTGATAATTGCAAGACCCGTTTCCTCGCGAGCAAGGGCCAGTAGTTCGAGGCCTCTCCGTCCCATTCCCTGAAACGCGTACGGCGAACTGCGCGGCTTGAACGCCCCACCACGCAGCGCGGTTGCACCACCGGCACGCACTGCGCGCGCGGCGGTCAATATCTGCTCTTCGCTTTCGACAGAGCAGGGGCCCGCAAACACAACGACATCACTCGCGCCGCCCACGCGCACCCCTGGGGCGATTTCAACAACCGTGCTTTCGTTTTTCCACTCGCGCGCCGCCTGTCGATACGGTTTCTGCACAATGAGGACGCTGGCAACACCAGGCAACGCTTCGATGTATGACCAGTCGACTTGCGCGTCGTCACCCAACAAGCCGATGGCCGTGCGTGTTTCCCCGGGCATCGGCAATGGCTTGAAGCCCTGTCGCGTGATCTCCTCACACACGCGTTCGATTTCAGCGGCATTTGCGGCGGGCTGCATGACAACCAGCATGGTACGTCCTCAGAGTTCGATTGAAAAACCGTCGGTGGCTATCACCACCGGGCCGGAAAAATACTCCGCGACTTGTGCAACGACATCCACATCGTCGAGCGGCGGATAGAGATGTGTCAACAGCAGGCAGACCGGTTGCGCAATGGCGGCCAGCGCTCCGGTTTGCCGTGGCGTGAGATGTTGCGGGATCGCCAGTTCATCCGGGAGCGAACATTCCGCGAGAAAGATGTCGGCACCGGCGGCCCACTCACCAACGCGCACATCGAACGACGTGTCACCCGTGTAAACCAACCGTTTTCCGGAACACTCCACGGAATATGCCACGCTTTCCTCGGTATGTGGTACCTGGAGTGACGATAGCGTCATTTCATCGTTGCCCAATACCATTTCGGTGTCAGCGGGCATTTCGTTTACCACCACCGGGAAATCCGGTGCAAGCACCCAACTGCCGAACGCCGCGGCGTAACGCTCCAGCAGCTGCTGAAGGCCAACCGGGCCAATGATCGTGACAGGTGCTTCTCGCGGTGGCAGTTGCCCCCAGCGCCACGCAAAAATCAGCATGGGCAAGTCCGACACATGGTCCGCGTGAAAGTGCGTAATGGCAACGTGCGTGATGGTGCTCCACTGTATGCCAAGCGATGCCATGCGATGCACCACGCCGTTACCGCAATCCAACAGCAACCGCACGTTTCCGGACTCAACGAGATGTCCGGCGCACACACGACTGGGATGCGGCGCGCCGGTTCCCGTTCCAATCGTGGTGAGTTTCATGCGCGTTTAGCGGCCTCTAAACACAATCTTCTTGAACAGCGGCAGTGAACCTGTCGCCGTAAATCGGGCGAGATAAATACCGCCCGGCACAAAGTGACCGTCGGTCGCGGATCCATTCCAGACATACTTGTTGTCGCAGTTGCTGCCACCACCTTCCTGCCCGCGACCATATGTGCCCGCCGGAAAATCTGCCGGCGGAATAACGCGTTTCACGAGCGAACCGCGTTGATCGAGAATATCGAGTGCAACACGCGCACCACCGACCCTTACGTCGAACCAGAAGCAGGTGCTTAACGAGAGCGGCGAGGGAAATGGATTTGGAAAATTCTGATATAACAATGTGGTGGTGGGAACCGACGGATCCGAAATGAGGAACGTTGATACGCTCGACACCGTCACCGCGTCTTTGGTTGGTTCGACCGTTGCCTGCAACTGCCAGTGATACAAGGTATTCGCCTCCAAGCTGTCAGTTGGCACGTACGTTGTGTCTCGCAGTGGGGACGCCGACAACTTTACACCATTTTTATCGCTAACCTGAATCGCGTAGGTCCAGAATCCGAACAACGGATCGATCTTTGCGCTCCGCCAGACGAATCGCGGACGCCGCGTCTTAAATTCGCCATCGCCCAAACCAGAATTGGGTGAAACGAGCGCCAACCACAACGGCACTTCCCGCGGACCCGTGACGTCCGACTCAACGACCGTGCCGTTTGGCAGCGTCACGCGTGCTTTCCAATACACGGAAAGCGGTTTTCCCAGATCGCCGTTGGGAAGTGGCCGCGTAACAATCGCGCCCACGACGGTATCGGTGCTCGTCGCGTTGATCGTTTCGATGAAGGCTCCGTCGAACGTCGGAGTGCGGGAAATCAGCAGCGTGTAAAGCAATAGCGGTTGCGCCGAGGTCGGCAGGCCTCGCACCGTCATGATGAAGCGAGGCGTGATGTTGGGCAGCACCGGACCGGGGGGGCCTTCCACAATCAACGACACTTGTGCGCGCGCTGTTTGCGCGCCAACTCCAATCGTGAGCGCGAGCACAGCCATCATCAGCAGTTGGAGCCGATGCCACGCGCGGCCAATCGCAAACCCGCTGCGCGAGTGACGTCGCACAGGATACACGATCAATGGCTCAAGATGGAGAAGACTCGTCCTCGGACGAATCGGCATCGCCATCGTGCGACGCATCATCGGCAGCATCCTTGGGCGAATCCGCATCGTCGTCGTCATCGCGCGCTGTATCATCGGACGCATGCTCCGGCGACACGTCATTCGGCACACCCTCACCGACTTCACCCTCGGCCTCCGCCACAGCGAGTCGAGACGACTCCGCATCCGCTGCGTCGGCTTCTGCCGCGTCTAAATCGGGTTCGACTTCCGGCGCGGGACCTTCGGTTACCGCCGTCGGCGCACGCAAACGCACTGCAACGATGGACGACACGCCTGGTTCCTGCATAGTGACGCCGTACACCGAATCGGCCGCTTCGGTGGTGGTGCGCGGATTGTGCGTGATAACAATGAACTGCGTGCCGTTCTTGAACTTGTTGAGCAATTGCACGAAGCGACCAATGTTCTGATCGTCGAGCGGTGCGTCCACTTCGTCCATGAGACAGAACGGACTGGGCTTCGTGAGGAAAATTCCAAACAACAGCGACAGCGCCACGAGCGCACGTTCACCGCTGGACAACAAGTGGATGCGCTGCGTTTTCTTGCCACGCGGCGACGCGTGTACTTCGATGTCGCAATCGAGCGGCGCGTCGGGATTCTCCAAACGCAGATCGCACTCGCCACCACCGAACAACGTGAGAAAAATTTCGCGGAAGTTCTGGCGGACCTGCGCAAACATCGCGAGGAACAGTTCACGCGCCGTGCTGTCGATTTCGCGCATGGCCTGTTGCAATGACGATTTTGCCGCCACAAGATCGTTGCGTTGACCGGTGAGGAACTCAAGACGACGCTGTTCTTCTTCGTGTTCTTCGATCGCCAGCGGATTAACCGGACCCAGTTCGTCCAGCGCATTGCGCAACCCCTGTGCTTCTTCGCGAAGCACGTCGGTCTCCAGTTCCAACGGTTCGAAGTTGGACAACAAATCTTCGAGCGTGCGGCGCCACTCGGTTTCAAGGCGTTGGCGAATGGCTTCGCGACGCCCGGACAAATCAGTATGGCGCAACTCGGCGGCATGCAACTGATCACCAACCGCGGTCAACGCGCGACGCGCTTCGTCAAGCATTCGCTCGGCCACCGTCAACGCTTCGGATGCGTCGCGCAACGCGTTCTCGGAGGTGGCGAGACGCGCATCGGCATCATCGCGTGACTTTTGTTCGGTATCAAGTTCGGCTTGCCACGCGCTCAGCTGATCGGCCAACTGTGTGTCAGCATCGGCCAGTGTCGTCAGCTCGGAGGCTAACGCTTCGAGGCGTGCGGCCGCGGTGGAGTCTTCTTCGAGCAGGCGGCGTTCGCGATCGATGGCAACGGAAAGACGCGCTTGCGCTTGCGCCTGCGCAACCTGCCAGGTTGAACGGCCTTCGCGCGCAACTTCGAGCGCTTTTTCCGCCTCACCCAATTCGCTGCGCATGGCCGCGATGGCCGTGTCGGCTTCGTCGCTTTGCGTTTGCATCGACTCCAACTGCAACGCGAGCTGCTGCATGCGCGCATCCAATTCTGTAATACGCATCGTGAGGCGCTCGGCCAACGATGTGGATGTCTGCACTTCGCGTTCAGCACGCTCACGCTTGCGCCCGGCCTCACGCGCGAGTTCGTCGGCGCGACGCGCTTCCTGTTGCGCGCGATTTGATGTTTCAACAGCGGACTGCTGCAGGCGCTCGGCTTCACCCAGCGCGGTGCGTGCGTCTTCGGCGGCGTGTTGCGCAGTGTCTCGCGTTGCATCCGCGGCTTCGAGATCGCTCCGCAAACGAGTCAGTTCGGCGCGACGTTGCAGTGGGCCAGGGCCAGCGGTTGTTCCTGGGAGAAACACGGCCCCGCGTTCATCAACAAACGCTTCACCGTCGTCGAGCGCGCGCACTTTGCCCAACAGTGCACGCACCCACCGCTCAGCGGGTCCCGTTGCTTGTACGGCGCTTGCCAGCGCACCCGTTTCGCCTTCATCGAGTGTCGACGCAACATCCAACGGCAGCAACAAGAGCGGACCCGGATGCGTTTGTCCGTGCCACGCGCGCACGGCGTCCGCCGCGGCGGCATCACGCACGACAATGGCATGCAGCGTGGCGCCCAGGTAACGCTCAACCAAACGAGCGGCGCTTCCATCGGCGCTCACAAAATCAGTGAGCGGTCCGAGTACGGCGCCTTCACCAAAACGATCTTTCTCTTTCAGCAGTTTTGCCGCTGACGGCGCAAGTCCCACACGTTCACGCTCGAGTCCCTCAAGCGCATTCACTTTGCCTTCAAGGCTTGTCCGCTCCTGCACAACACGCGCCAACGCGCCGCGCGCTTCTGCATCAGCCGTGCGCGCAGTGGCGGCGGCTAAACGTGCGCCTTCCAACGCAAATGACGCTTCTTGCGCGTTCGCTGTTGTCAGCGCAAGCTGTTCCTGGGCCCCAACCAATTCGCGGTCGGTGTTGGACAGCACATCCGACAGCTGCTGGCGTTCCTGCTCCAGCGCTTCCTGACGCTGTTCAGTTTCGGTGCGTTCGCGTCCGGCCCCTTCACGATCGAGCTCAAGTCGACGCCATTGATCGCGATGTTCGCGCACCTTGCGTTCGAGCTGCTCGACCGATGCGCGCACGCGCTGCACGTGTTCACGCGATGCATTCTCGGTGATAACGCGCTGCTGAAGCGCTTCGCCTGCGTCCGCGAGTTCGGTGGTGAGCGTTGTCTTGTCGGTGGCGGCGCGTTCGCGATCTTCGCGTAACCGACGGCCAAACGCTTCACCTTCCTTGCGTTCTTCTTCGGCCCGTTGACGACGCATCAATGTGTTCTTCTGACGCTCCTCGGCCACGGCCAGCTCGCGCTCCAATTGCTGCGTCTTTTGTCGCTGCTCGCCCGCGAGACGCGCTAATTCGGAACGACTTGCTTCAGCCGCTCCGCGTGCACCGTGCGCCATTTCACGCGCACCTTCCGCGTTGCGAATACCAGCTTCGGCCAGCGGCAATGCCTCGCGCAATTCCACAAGTCTGCCGTCAAGCGCCGCAAGTTCACCGTGCCACGACGCCATTTCACGTGTGGCCAGCGACAACTCAACGTTGAAACGACGCGCCATCAATTCCGCGTGTTTTTCGGCGCGACGACGTTGGCGCGACAGCGAACGCACCTGACTCTGCACTTCGGCGATGAGATCATCGAGGCGCGACAAATCGACCGTCGTTTCTTCCATGCGACGCTCGGCGCTGCGGCGGCGGTCCCGATACAACCCGACACCAGCCGCCTCTTCAAACAGTTCACGGCGATCATCGGGACGATCAGACAGCAGGGCATCAATCATCTTGCTCTCGATGACGACTCCTGAGTCGGCGCCAAGTCCGGTGCCACGCACCAGATCCTGAATGTCGCGCAAGCGACACGGCGCACGATTCAGCATGTAATCGCTTTCGCCGGTGCGCAGCAAACGCCGAGTGATCACGACTTCCTTGAACGCCACTGGGAGATCGCCGTCTTCGTTGTCGAAATGCAACGACACTTCCGCCATGTTGACGGCTTTGCGCGCAGACGATCCATGGAAGATGACGTCTTCCATTTTCGCGCCGCGCATCACGCGCGCGCGTTGTTCACCCAGCACCCAACGCACGGCGTCAGATACATTCGATTTGCCGCAACCGTTTGGTCCGACAATAGCAGTCACGCCGCGCTCGAACACAAACTCTGTGTGATCGGCGAAGGCCTTGAATCCGTGAATTTCCAGCTTCGTCAAACGCACTAAAACGCTCTCCCCGTTCGATAAACCAACACCGCGTTCACTCCCTGTGTTCGCAGCGAATCGGCGAGAGACCTCGCCTGCTGCACCGTTTCATGCGCACCCGTGTACAGCGACACCCGTCCATCCGCCTGCTTCAACGCGTAGGCCGAAATGCCCCGTTTTTCATAGTCTGCGATCTTCTGCGACGTCGCTTCTGCCGACAAACCTTCGTCGAGACGAAACGCCAAAGGCACCCGAACGATGGTGCCCGACGACGCCCCAAGAATTTTTGCAGTGCGCAGTCGCGTTAACAGGGCTACGGCCGTGGCTTCGTCGCGGCTGGCACCCACGGTCACGCGAAACCATTGCACACTGTCGCCATCCAAAATAACCGGAGAAATGGCCACTGCCGGCAATAATTGCGTTCGAGAATCGGGTGTCGCGCTTTCGCGCGTGCTGCCGGCCTGGAGATAAACCGCAAACGCGGATGCCAAAGCCGAGTCTTGTGGATTCGCGATCACCAACGCGGCTGAATTTCCAGCTATTGCTGAGCTCGTAACAGCATTGGCAGCGACGCCGGCCTGACCTGAGGAATTCTCCGCTCCTGCGGTAGACGATTTGGTGCGGTCGCCCAAAGCCGTAGCCGCGGAACTTGGCTTTCCGCCGGGCAGCAATGCGGTCAGGCGGTCCGGCAGGAGGTGAACAATGTTGCTCCACGCGACACCAACAATGATCGCGATCGCCAGAAGCGCAAAAAACGCCGCAATGAAGTTCCGTCTGCGGCTTTTCGGATCTTCGCTACCGACCGCGCGCGCCTTCGCCACCACGCGTTCAACTTCAGCAGGCGTTGGAAGTGGAAGCGCAATCACCGTCACGCCTGGTGGCGGTTGCGGCGCAGGGTCGCCAATCGGAAATACTGCACCGACGTACGCACAGAGCTCAGCGAAGCCGGGCGTTTCCGGAACTGCAACAACGAGCAGCAACGCTCCAACCTGGTGAAATCCCGCGGCCAGTTTCCGCCACCGGTCATTGCGATATACCGCCTCGTTCGCCACAGGCTCAGTACCACTCGGCATTAGAAAGACGTTGCCCGACCCTTCCAACGGTCGCGCGATTTTGTTGAGCGAAACCCCGTACAGAAAACTGTCGGAAATTCCATGGCCATCCTCACCGGTTATCAGCGCCTGGAGCGGCGCGACTTCCCCTACGAGATCGGCAATCGCCACTCGGCGCGACGAGCCGTGCACTCGCGCAATGCCCAAAGCGAACGATGCGGCCGAGGCTGGATCGGAGGCCGCAATCACAACGGAGTTGACCGAATCGAGAAGTGAGGCCGCATTGCGACCCAGAACTTCCCACGAAACAAACGCTTGAGACGCAGCCACGATCAGGGCGCGCCCTCAAAGATCCAATACGTCTGACCAGACGCTTTGCCAATGCGCTCCGCTTCCGTGCGCGTAGTGAACGGTCCAAGCGTCACACGGTACACCGTTTTTCCGGCCCGCGTAGTGGTCGAAATGCGCGGCACCATTCCATCAACCTTCACCAACGCTGCTGCATCACGCGCGAGTCGCTCGGTTAACACCGCAGCAAACTGCACCGTAAAAACGGGCGGTCCGGCCGTATCGCGGATGGAACTGAGACTGTCGCGACCGCGATCAGCGGCTGGCGGTGTGGCGGAGCCGCTGTCGGCCGCATTGTCGCCAACCGATTTCCGATTCGAATCGGCCGGACTCCCGCCCGAACGAAATTGCACCGGTTCGTCGAGCGACGCCGATCTCGGTCGAAATCCATTCCATCGCAACACCTGCCAGAAATCCCGCGCACCGTTCTTGATGGTGCGTACATCCGCAAACGTTTCGCTGTGCGCAATGACGACATCTGCTCCCTGCGCCATTGCGATTTGTCCATCGGGCAGCACGAGCGGGAGATCATCGCGCCACTCACTGTGAACCGTGCCGAGCACTTTGTCGGTGGCGACACTGACTACCCAAACGCTGTCCCCGCCACCGCGCACTAATACAACCCGTCCAAGCGGATCCATGCGAAGATTGCGCGCTTCTCCCGGCAGCTTCACTTTCGCAACCACGCTTTCTTCGAATCGATCGATCACGCGCAACCGTTCTTCACCAGCGAGCGCAACGAAAATACGATCGCCACTGGGAGTGGACGCCAACGCCCGCACCGGTTCGCCCATCGACACATCCAACGCCTTCGCAAAATCGCGGCTGCGTACCGCCAGCACGGTTTCGTTGGATGCAAAAAACACCCGTTCGCCAATGGTGCTGCCCGTTGCGGCGATGTTGGCGGACAACTCTTTCGTCGCTCCACTCACGCTCAGAGAAATACTGTCGACCAGTTCAGTGCCCGGTGGGCGCACTCGCCACACCAATACCCGTTTGCCCGAAACGCCCGCGAGGATCAGGGAACCGTCTTCCTGCGGAAACAGAGCAGACACAGGAAACTTGGGTTGGAATTTCCAATCACCGCCGCTTGCTGTGTACCGTGTGACTTCACCGCTAAGCAGCAGCGCGTAAATCGCATCGCCGTCGGCCGAGCGCACTTCGAGGGGAGTATCACCGGCGCTGATGGCAACTGAACCCAGGCGCAGATCGACGCGCACAGCGCGGCCGGCGGTATCCCGCACCGCGAGGTAGCCCGCTTCGGGATCGAACGCAATCAGGCGCGCAAGCGACGGCACCCGCTGGCTTGAACGCCAGAGAACCGAGTCGAGCCCGGGATAGCGGTA
>JBDUBA010000158.1:0-4125 GCA_040004335.1 Gemmatimonas sp. | reverse complement strand
TATCTCACCGAAAACACTCGACGTCAGGCCATGAGCAATCCGATTTCGTCGTCACACGCGCCAGGCTGGCCCGGCATTGACGCCCGATGGACCTCCGCCGCCAAAAGCGCCGTTGGCACCGCACTCGGCGACGGCTCACGCGTGTGGTTCACGTGCAGCCACGGCATTCTGAACGAGATCTATTATCCCGAAATCGACACCGCGTGTTTGCGCGATGCGGGAGTGTTGGTCACGGGGCCAAATGGATTTTTCTCCGAGGAGAAACGCGATTGCACTCACGCGGTCGAATCGATCGTGCCGGGTGTGCCCGCGATCATCATGCGGAACACGTGTGTAGATGGGAACTACGAGATTCAAAAGCGCATTTGCACCTCGCCCGACTATGACGCGGTGTTGCAACACATTCGTTTCACACCGCATCATGGTTCACTCACTGACTACCGCGTAACGCTGTTGCTTAGCCCACACCTCGGCAATCACGGTTCGGGAAATACCGGGTGGATTGGGACACACAAGGGCGAGCCAATTTTATTTGCGAGCAGAGAGCCGTTTGTGTTGGCAGTTGCGTGTTCCGCGCCAATGGTGAACAGAACTGCTACATTTGCCGGACCGGAAGATGCATATCAGGATGTGCGCGCCAACGGAATGATCACGCGTGTGTACGAGCGCGCCGAGAATGGAAATATCGCGTTGGCGTGTGAGTTGGATCTGTCGGAGAGCAACGGCGAGTGCACTATTGCGATCAGCATCGCGAGCGAAGCCGCAACTGCCGCAATTCATGCGCGTGCAGCGTTGTATGACGCGTATGAGATCAACGAGCGGCGTTATGTAAAGGGTTGGCGTGAATGGCAGGACGCGTTGATGCCATTGGATGAACCCGTGGCACTGAGCAAGCCGCATTTGTATCGCGCGAGTACGGCCGTGATGAAGACGCATATGAGCATGAACTGCGATGGCGGTGCAATTGCCAGTTTGTCCGTACCCTGGGGCAACACCAAGGGCGATGGTGATCTTGGTGGATATCATCTCGTGTGGCCGCGCGACATGGTGGAGACGGCGGGTGGTTTACTGGCGGCGGGGGCGCATCACGAGATGCGTTCGATGCTGCGGTTTCTCGCGGTCACGCAGGAGCGCGATGGACGCTGGCCCCAGAACATGTGGCTGAGTGGTGCGGCGTATTGGGGTGGAATGCAGCTCGATGAAACGGCGTTTCCCATTCTGTTGGTCGATCTCGCCCGTCGCGAAAATGCATTGGTGCATGGCACGTTGGAGCAGTCGTGGCCAATGGTGCGCCGAGCGGCGACGTTTGTTGTGATGCATGGTCCGCAGACCGAGCAGGACAGATGGGAAGAGAACAATGGTTACGCGCCGTTCTCGATGGCTGTGGCAATTGCGGGGCTGTTGTGTGCGGCCGAAATCGCGGACTTGATGGCGGAGAGTGAGTTCGCGAGTTTCCTGCGCGACACGGCAGATGCGTGGAATGACAGCATCGAACATTTCACGTATGCGCGCGATACCGAACTCGCCAGGCAACACGGTGTTGATGGGTATTACGTGCGCATTGGGAGTGCAGCGTTCGCCGATATTGCGAATCCTACCGCGGGTACTATTCAGGTAAAGAATCGCGGTGGTGAGCAGTCAGACATAGATCGTGCGGCGTTGATCAGCGTTGATGCGCTGGCATATGTGCGTTTCGGTTTGCGATCAGCGCATGATCCGAAAATTGTCAACACGCTCAAAGTCATTGATGCGATGCTCAAGTGTGAAACCGACACCGGTCCAACATGGTTGCGGTACAACGAGGACGGGTATGGTGAACATGAGGATGGCAGCGCGTATGACGGCACCGGAGTCGGCAGAGGTTGGCCGTTGCTCGCGGGTGAGCGTGCACATTATGAAATTGCGGCGGGCAATATTGAAGGTGCAACTCATTTAGCATCGGTGATGCGTGCGCAGGCGAATGCGGGTGCGATGTTGCCTGAGCAGGTGTGGAACGCGCCCGACATTCCAGAGCTTGAGTTATTCAATGGCGAAGCAACGGGAAGCGCGATGCCATTGGTGTGGGCGCATTCGGAGTACGTCAAACTGCTGCGATCATTGCACGAAGGACGAGTGTTTGATACTCCGGTGCAGACCGTCGAACGATACGTGAACAACTCGAACACGCCGAGAGTGTGCGTGTGGCGGTTTGATGCGCGCGTTGCGGAGTGTGTTGTTGGGCGAGATTTGCGTTTGGATTTTGAGGAACCGGCGTCGGTGCATTGGAGTGTGGACGGGTGGACAACAACGACGGATTCACTCGCAACGCAGATCAGGCCGGGGTTGTGGTCGGTGGAGTTACCGCTTGCGGCGCTTGAAGCGCGCGCGACGCTGAAATTCACTGTGTTTTGGGTGGAGGAGAAGCGGTGGGTGGGGGAGGATTTTTCGGTGACGTTGGCGGCGGGTTCGTCGCGTTGACAGTGGGGACAGGGTGGCCGATGGCCTGACCGGCGCAATGATGACTTCTCGCGAATTGTGCAGGCAGCGCGGTTGAATCGTGCTCGGTGCTGGTCGGGATCGCACTGCGCCGCTGGCAGCGAGGATGCCTGGACCGTCCGTGGTTACGCGTCGGGAGGTGCCCATCGCCGAGATCAAACCGCCCGCTCCGGAAGCGCCGGCCCAGTGATGGTTGGGTTCGATGGCTGGTACCGCCAGTATCGTGGGCGATCTCGTGTCGCCGGTCGCCAGCGATGACTGGGAAGCGCTGGGTTCGTGGAGTTGCTTCTGGATACGCACATTTGGCTCAGGGCTTTGCTCGAACCCGATCGGCTCTCGGCCAAGGTGCGTGCGGCGCTGCCGTCGCCTCAATCGGAGTTGTAGTTGTAGTTGTCGCCGGTGAGTGTTTGGGAAGCAACACTGCTGGCCGGGCGTGGACGGCTCAAGGTGATGTCGGATGTGAGCATGTGGGTGCGAGGTATGATTGCGGCGCTTCGTGTGGGGAGGCAGCGTTGACGCCCGAAATCGCGATCGTGCGTCGCGCGCTCAAACTTTCGCATGCGAATCTGGCCGATCGTTTTCTTGCGGCGACTGCATAGGTGCTGGAGTTGACGCTTGTGACTGCCGATACGCGATTGTTTGGGTCGACGGAATTTTCGGTGTTGGGGGATCACTGAGGGCAGAGGTTGGGTGTGGCGGTGCTCTGGTGGGTGCATAACACGATGCATAACATGGTGCATATCATGGCGCATAAACACGTCACCGAGCGGAATTTGTGCGGACGCCGACATGACTCCTCAGGGAGCGGATTTGGTATCTGGCATTGGTAACACGAGCACGCTACTCGGAGAATGCACACTGCGGGCGCATTGGTGGGCAATCTTGTGCTAATTGGAATGCTGAGTAGAGTTGTAGCGGGTGCATTTGACTGCGTGCTATGCCGCATGCTATACCGCATGGCGGGTGCAGTCTAATACGCGTTGGGCAGCATCGACTGACATTTCTTCAAGTGAAGTTTTGATGTTCCCACTATCGCAAAGGAAATTGCGCGAGGCGATCTTCTTCTTGGAGAAGATGCGCGGAACTGAGCTGAGTCAACATCTCAGTTCCGAAGAGTTCGGATTCTATCTGAGCGCGTTTCTGTCAGCCGCACGAAGCGTGACTTTCACCATGCAGGCAGAAGACAGTGCAGTTTACCAACCAGCGCGCGTCGCCTGGGGGAATTCGCTCAATGTGGAAGAAAAGAAGTTCCTGAAGTTCATGATCGAAGAGCGTAATTTGGTCGAAAAGGTCGGCAAGGCGAGCGTAACACAGTCCATCGAAATGATCAGCATGTCGGAGTTCAGATCAAAGCGACCGCCGCCTCGAACATCCCGGAGTCAAATAATCAGACCATTCAACCGAGATCAGCCTGAGGTAGGAGCCCTTCAGCATCACTTTGAATACGACGGAGCAGATTGGCCAGTGGCAGATCTGTGCAACCGCTATATCGAGATGCTATCATCGTTTTTGAAGACTGCTTCCGATCCAGGCCCTGCACCTTAGCTCCGTGCGAGATGCAGCCCAACGAGCGTTGCTGCAGTCAAAGGCAGTGAGGTGCGCTGTGTAACTGCGGAGCGCTTCGCGCTCCTCCGTTCACAGCTAATTTAT
>JBDUBA010000479.1:0-4128 GCA_040004335.1 Gemmatimonas sp. | reverse complement strand
AACCCAACACCGATGGCGCCGCATTTGGTTTCAACGCACCAGTAAAAACGCTCCGCCCCAATTGCGATCTGGATTTTCACATGCGCAATAGAAACTCCGTATTGTTCGCGGTCGACAATGTGGTGTACACCATGACGCGAAAAGCTCCGGCACCAAAATTGGGCCGGAGCTTTTGAGCGAATTGGTACAGCGAGTTACTTCGCTTTCACCTCTAGACTCTTCGTGCCAAGGCTGCGACCGTCCAGCGTGATATCGACGGTGTATTTGCCAGCCGGCCACGGTTTCGCTTTCGACACGTGAAATTCCGTTACGGTCGTAGTCTTCGTGCTGTCGGTTTTATCGACCTGCTGAACAATTGAATCAACAACCTGTCCGGTCTGATACGTCCACTTCGCCATCAAATTCCCACCGCTTGGCGTGTTGTCGGTCGTAACAACAACGTACATCGTGTCGCGAACACCAAACGTCGACGTGCTGTCGCTGATCTGCTTGTTGTCACCGATGCGACGACCGGTGAAGATACTGATCGCACTGGCGGCCGGGGGGGGAGTGGGGACGGGCGCTGCGGCGGGCGGATTCGCTGATGATGAATCAGCGTTGTCGCCTTTCTTGCACGCGGAGATTGCGAACGCGGCAACAGACATCGCCAACAGACTGCAGGTGCGAATGGTGCTCATAAAAGATTCCTGTGAGATTTGGTGGGCAGTGCATGAAGCAGCAACAGTGCAACGGTGATGAACAGACTGGTGCGTTAAGACTTCGGAATATTGAGCACCTGACCAACTTGAATCAGATCCGGATTCTTGATGTGGGCCTTGTTCGCTTCCCAAATGCCTTTCCACTTCGACTCGTCACCGTAAAAATGTTGGGCGATCTTTTTCATGGTATCGCCGGACGCTACGGTGTATGTCTGCGTCGTCTCCTGCGATTCTTCTCTCGTCATGGCCTCCGACGAACTTCCGCCGCTCACATCAGAGAAATCGGGGAGTGGGTCTTTGGGGTCGCTCATAAAAAACGTCCATTGTGTCGGTGAGTGGCCTGATCAGTGCGCGTGAGCGCGTGTCAGACGCGCGGGCGTAACAGCTCCCGATACCTATACCCGTTACGCTCAACAAGTGATCAGACAGATTTTTTCAATTGGTGATATTCGACCAAGTCAGGATGACATCATCACCAGACAATCTCAGTTGGTGATATTCAACCGACTGAAGCACACTGTGCAATGAGATTCTTCAGATGACTACGACATTGCAAACAGCTTGAGCCACTCTGGCCAGTTGCCGCTGAGTTCGAAAAAGTCGTCGTAATACACAAGACCGCGTGCCTCCAACGCGTCAATCAATTCAGTCAGCGCTTGTTCGCCAACGAGCGGTCCAATCGCGATCAATTGTCCTTCTATCCGAAATTCATCGGGGGTCAAACCCAACGCTTCGTCCATCTGTTGGCGCGAGAGTTCGACGCGCTCAAAAGCCTGGCGCAGTATGAACAGCGTTGGTGCGTCACTTGAGAGGGAGAGCGGCATAAAACGTGGGGTGCGTGATGACGCTCTGGACTGACTGTTATGTCCACCTTGCGTGGCAACAGGACAGAGCACCGAAGTCCAGGAGTTCGCGGTGCAGTGACTGTGACAACCATTTTGCGTGGTGACACGAAGGCGCACCGCGGTTCCGGTGTTGAATTGTAGTTGCCTGCAGAAGATTGGTTGGGAGCGCGAGTTTCGGCGTGCCGTTATCCGCGGCTGGTACGCCATTTGGGAGGAGTGTGGTAACTTCCGGGAATGTCGGATCGCATCAACTCCTCAGTCAGCGCCGCGCTCGAAGCCACCTTTGACGTTCTGGTGGTAGGTGGCGGTCACGCCGGCACCGAAGCTGCCATCGCTGCGGCACGCGCCGGAGCGTCAGTCGCCCTCCTTACAACGGCGCTCGAGCAGATTGGCCAGCTGTCGTGCAACCCGGCCATTGGTGGCGTTGCCAAAGGTACGGTCGCGCGGGAGGTAGATGCATTGGGTGGCATTATGGGTCGCGCCACCGATCAGGCCACACTGCAGTTCCGAATGCTCAATCGCGGCAAAGGCCCTGCAGTCTGGGCGCCACGCGCGCAGTGTGATCGCGGCTTGTATCGCCGCGCCGTTCGATCTTTGCTGGAGGATCAGCCGAATCTGATCACGGTGCAGGGCACAGCCGCGCGACTTTTGATGGACGCCGCTGGCAAGCAGGTTTTGGGAGTTGAAACCCTCGAAGGCCGGCGTTTTGGATGCCGATCAATCGTGCTGACCACGGGAACGTTCGGGCGCGGACGATTACACATTGGCACCACCACCGCGTTTGGCGGTGGTCGAGCCGGCGAGGCATCCGCCACCCACCTCGGCGAGCAACTGGACGCGCTCGGCCTCACCACCAAGCGCTTCAAGACGGGAACGCCTCCGCGTATTGACGGCCGGAGCGTCGATTTCAGTGTGCTCGACCCACAACCCTCGGAGATTGAGCAGTTCGACTACTCCTGGTCGCACTACTGGACCACACCGCGGCGTGTGCAGCATGGCGACACAAGTACCACTCGACATCCGGCGCAGCTCAATTGCTGGATCACGTTCCTGGAAGAAAATGGGAAAGCCATTATTCAGGAGCACATCCTCGAATCAGCAATGTACGGCGGCGCTATTTCTGCACAGGGGCCGCGATATTGTCCCAGTGTTGAAGACAAGGTAGTGCGATTTCCGGAAGCAGAGCGTCATCAGATTTTTCTGGAACCGGAAGGTCACGACACGCATGAATTGTACGTCAACGGATTGTCGACATCGCTCCCAACTCAAGTGCAGCTGGAGATTTTGCACAGCATCAAGGGTTTGGCGAACGCACGCATGACACGTTCGGGTTACGCTATTGAATACGATTATTATCCGCCCACGCAACTCGATTCTTCACTCGCATCACGCGCGTTGCGAGGCTTGTATTTCGCGGGACAGGTGAACGGCACTACGGGTTACGAAGAAGCCGCAGCACAGGGAGTGATTGCGGGATTGAATGCGGCACGTTGGGTGCACGAAAAGGATCCGGTCACGCTCGGTCGCGCGTCGAGTTACATCGGCGTGCTCGTTGATGATTTGGTATCACGCGGCGTTGATGAGCCGTACCGATTGTTTACGTCACGCAGTGAGTTTCGCCTGACGGTGCGACAGGAAAACGCACTGGAACGTCTCGGTCCAATTGCGGAGTCATTGGGATTGTTGACGGGGCGAGAAACGGAAACGCTGCATTGGCGCATGAACTCCGTTCGCGACGCACGCACGCTGGCCGATGCCACCAGTATCACGCCAGTGATGGCGGCGCCTATCCTCGAAGCGGTTCAATCAGCGCCTCTCGCACACGCCGTGCGCGCCACCGAACTCGCTCGCCGCAATAACGTGTCGCTCAAATCTTTGTTCGCGGCCGCAGGCGTCGGCGCCGATCTGCCTACCGAGGCCGTGGTGAGCGCGGAGCTGGATATCAAATATTCAGGGTATTTCGCCCGCGAACGATTGGCGGCCGAGAAGCTGAATGCGATGGGGGAGTTCGCGTTGAGCGGTGATTTGCCTTATGGGAACATGCTCACCTTGTCGACGGAGGCGCGTCAGAAGCTTGCTGTACGGAAGCCTGGCACTTTGGCTCAGGCGGCGAGTATTCCGGGCATCAGCCCGGCAGATTTGCAGAACCTGGTGTTCGAGGTTGAACGCCGGAATCGCTTGGGAGCGGCGGAGTTGGTGTAAAAAAGGTGCGGCCAGTGCACGAATTTGTGGTCCTGAGGTGTGGGTGTGCACGCAATTCAGCGTTGGCCGCGGATGCGATCGGTTTGGCTGAAGCGGGAAAGGTTGGGCTGAAGACGCTGAGGCGTCTGTTCTCATTGCGAACATGCGTGCGATCTGCGGGGCACGAACCTCACAGACTTGATGTGGGCGCACACCTTTGATCGGAATGTTTGTGAATGGCTAAGTCGGCAAGTTGTCGTTGTCGCGAACAGAGATTGCGGCCGCCGGCCTCTGACAACTTGGATCTGAGCTCTTGGTCCAATTAGCGGTTGGAGTTGTTGGGACCCGCTAATGCCTCCAAATCCGCTTTCCATTCGGTTGGAGATGGGCAATCGCACTTTCGC
>JBDUBA010000010.1:0-14016 GCA_040004335.1 Gemmatimonas sp. | reverse complement strand
AGTCGGTTGCCGCAAGTCGGTTGCCATCACCCGAATCCGCGCAACGCCAGTCCGCACAAGTCTAGTTCAAGCGATCCGCCACAGTCCGCCGATACGCGGGTCGCCCCCACGCCAAAATGGACATCGCCAACGTCATTCCCACCACCGTGCAAATCACGAGCGACCAACGGAGCGACGCCTCATTGCCGAACACCTTGTCCGTCAACAACGCCACCGAAGTCGGCCCAAGAATTCCCGCGACGAGATTCACCACGAGCTGATAGATGGCCGCGCCCTGTCCACGCATGCGCGCGGGCATCACCTCGGCCATCGCGATCGCCGCAGCGCCCCAGGGCATTGCCGCAAAAATGTTGACGGGAATAATCAGAAATTTGGCAACGTTGGGCGATGACACCGCCGGATACACCCCGGCCGTACAGATCATGCAGAACGCTGCGATCATTCCTACCAACAGTGGCGCATCCGCGTGTCCTCGTTTGCGTAGCACGTCGGACAATCGTCCACCCAGCAGCGTACCAAGTGGACCAAAAATAATCGTGTTGATCCCCTGCCAACTGCCCGCTTCCGTTGCCGTCCAGTGATGCGTGCGCATGAAGAATGGACCCATCCACGCACCAATTCCGTAGTTCACGGCTGCCGAACACGCAAAACCCACCGTCAAAGCAATGACCGTTCGGGAATGCTGTTGCATGTAGCGAAGCACTTCGCTGAAGGGCAACTGAACGGCCGACGCTGATGTGGGGCGTGCCGGTTCGCGTATGGTCAGCATCAGCAGCGCAATGAGAAAGCCGGGAATGCCCACCATGAAAAACACGGTTTGCCACGCGTGCATTTCACCCACGACCGGCAGTGAAATGGTGCCGAGTTTGTCCAACCGATCGACCAGGAAGGCGCCCAGCATGTAGGCGACGCCCGAACCAAGAAACGTTCCCGTTGTGTACACACTCATTGCCGTGCCCATCAACCGACGCGGAAACAGATCGGCGATGGTCGATACCGACGATGGACCCAGCGTCGCTTCACCAACACCGACGCCGACACGCGCGAGCATCAGGGCCGGGAATGTTCGCGCCACGCCAGTGAGCGTTGTCATCACGCTCCACAACGCAATGCCAATGGAGGTGATCACGCGACGGCTGCCGCGGTCAATCAAACGACCAATCGGAATGCCGAGGACCGAGTAGAACAACACGAATCCGAGCCCCATCAGCAGGCTGATTTGTGTATCGGAAACACCAAGGTCGCGCTTCATGGGCACAACCAGGTACGAGAGGATTTGCCGATCAACAAATCCCGACATATTGGCGAGCGTAAGTATCGCGACCGCGTACCAGGCGTGTCGCAGCCCAACACGCTCCCGGTGTGCTACTGCGCTGTCTTTTTCAACGAGTGTGTTCAACGCCGCACCATAAATCCAAAAACGTATCGGCTAACGTCGCGTCGCCACATGCACTGCGATTCCGCCGCCCAGGTGTCGAACAACCCGATTCACCGCAAACCCTTCACGCTCGAGCAACGCGCTAAACGCCTGCCAACTCATGAAGTGATCGATGGAGCGGGAAATGTAGCCATATACCACGGGATCCCGATGCCACCACCAGCCCACAACATTGCCCGCAATCGTGAGATAGCCAAGCAATAGTTTTCGCCACACCGAAAATTCCGGGCGATAGAAATCGAGCGTCACGAGCGTTCCGCCGCGCTTTAATACTCGTGCCATTTCACGAACGGCCACGGTGGCATCGGGCACGTTACGAACACCATATCCTGCTGTCACAAGATCGGCGCACGAGTCTGCCGCAGCGAGCGACATCATGTCACCAACCTGGAAGGTGATTCGACCACTCACGGCCTCATGACCCGTATTCAAACGCAAGCGCTGCTCTGCCCCGTCAATCATCCTGGGCGACGCATCAACGCCCGTCACGCTAAGGGTTGGTAATTCGGCGGCCAGTGCCAGCGCAAAGTCGCCGGTACCACACGCCAGATCCAATGCGCGCGTCATTGCTGTTGCGCGTGATGCGCCGAGCGCCGCGTCCAGTGCCTCGCGTTTCCATCGTGCATCCATCGCAAACGAAAACAATCGCGTAAACGCATCATATCGCGGCGCGATGACGTCAAACATTGGCGTCACGAACTGCTGCTTGCGATTCGGATCACTCAAATACTGCTCGAGATCGAGTGATCCGAGACGAACTGGTGCAAACCCGATTGGTGCGACCCCAATTGCGGCGAACCCAGTTGGTGGCGTCACGGCGCCGATCGTGTGATCATTCTTGAACCCAGGTCGCACCGACTTGGGCGTACTCGCGGAGCAATTGCCCGATGGATCGTCCGATAACTCGCTCACGACGCGGATCCATAACCCACGCCGCACTCATAGCGCTGCTCTTTTTGAGCGGCGTTGCGCTGGCGTTGCTCTTCGAACGAAAGACGGACGCCAGCTCGGTGGACGCCATTCAACCCAGCGACCGACCCGACGCCGAAGCGGCACTCGGCTTCGCGAACGTGAAGGCGATTGATGGTCAAGTTGTTCCCCTGCTGACAAAAGGTGTACCGGCCATCGTGATGATCAGCTCCGAAATATGCGAATGGTGCAAACAAACGCTGGATGATCTGCAAACGATGGCCGCCGGGAGACCGTTGCCACGTCTCAAGCTGCTCACGCTGGAGGGCGCCGCGGAAGGTGTTTCAATGGTGAAACGCGCAAAACTCACGGGATTGCAGCTGATCGGCCCGATCGATGGTCCGACAACGGTGTCCCTGACGTTTCGTTTCCAAGGTACACCAACGTTTTTTGCGGTCGATCAACACGGACGCGTTGCACGTGTGTTCACCGGGTATCAAACGCGTGACGTGTTAACTCGCTTGTACAACGTCATGATTGGCGACGCTGAGGTTCCGTAATAACCAGGCGGGTTGCTGAACGGTTGCGATCATACGCGTTCAAACAACCAAATCAGTCCCAGGTAGCCGTGAGCTGATAGTCGGAAGCCGACATGTTTCTTTCCAGTGTGCAGGCGTTGTTACGCGCGCGCCATCCGATTGATCCGCCGCCTGTCCAAACTCACCAGAATTGCGCACGTGGTAATCGCAATCACGGAGATCAGGCACCACGGGCAAAATCCCTTCAACACAATGAACTCGTAGTACTTGAGGCGGAGCGTGAACAGAATCGCCGGCCAAATCAATAGCTGCAGCAGCGTGTTGGGCCAGCGTGCGTCCTCGAAGGTGCGCATTGTTGCAACAACAGCGGCCACAAGCAGCATCGAATAACCAATGGTGCCGATCAAGGCCACGTCGTAGCCCAGAAACCAGCCATAGCGGCTGGCCTGTACATATTCGCAGCCATGTCCACCAATGGAGCAAGACAGCGTTCCGGCCAACCCCAACTTCCACAGGTGCAGATAGAGCGCCACCATTCCTGAAATCAGGCTGGCGAGCGCGATGCCCATACGTTGTGTCACGACACTCCCTCTCTAAGTGAAAACCTGGCCGGCCGCGGCGCTTCGGCGAACTGTAACAGGTGCCCGTTCCCCTGGCAGGCCCACTCGAAGCGGACGGCAAAGTTCGGCACAATTTTCCGGAGGTTGCACGGGCTCCCCGGAAAAAAATGCACGGAGTCGAAGGCGCGCTTCAATGCGCATCTCTGTCCTGGACGTTGCGTTTCCATCCGGCGGTAAGATCGTAAGGTGTTTCCTTACATAATGTTACAGCCAATTCAACAGGTGTAATCAAGGACGGGCCGCCAGAGCCGCGCTCCGCTGCTTCGCGGCACGGAAGGTGCTTTCACAAACATTACAACATCTCCGACCGGGGCACTCTTCAGTCCGTGCGGCCGGAAACGCCTCGCCAGTAAACGCCATCCTCCTGTGTCAATGCACGACTTCGCACAGTACAACACCGTCGCCTGGTTACTGACCGCATTCATCGCCTTGGGCGGATGCGTGCTGGTGCAGCGCGAGTTCGCGCGGCGAGGCCAGCGCGAGGCGGATTTACGCGAACGCGAAAGCCGCCTGCGCGGCGCGATGCACGGAAGCGCCGATGGCGTCATGTTACTGCGCGCATTGCGCAACGCCGCCGGGGTCGTGCAAGACTTTGAATTGTTGGACGTCAATCCAACGGGCGCCGCGCTGCTTCGCCAATCGCGCGAAGAAATGCTGGGGATGCGTACAAGTTCCGCCGCACCGCTTCGCTGCAACGACGCATTGTTTGCCGATTACGTGCAAGCGATGGAAACGAACACCGCTATTGTCTCGGAAATGCGCGTCTCGCCGCGCCGCTTTGCGACCACGTGGCTGTGGCATCAAGCAGTGCCGGTGGACGGTGGAATTGCCGTCACCATTCGGGACATTGCACCGCGAAAGAAGGAAGAAGACACCCTTCGCCGCGCGTCGCTCACGGACGAACTCACGGGTCTGTACAATCGTCGCGGTTTTCTCACGCTCGCCGAGCAGCAACTGCGCGTCGCGCGGCGTCAGGGACGCGACCTTGTGCTGTTTTTTGCAGATCTCGACGGCTTCAAACAAGTGAACGACCGTTTTGGACACGCTGCCGGCGACAAATCACTGAAAGCGATGGCGAATTTGCTGCGCGGCGCCGTTCGCGATTCCGACATTGTTGCGCGTCTTGGCGGCGACGAATTCACGCTGCTCGCCGTTGATGGTGATGCAAACGCGGCCGCCGTCATTCGCCGTCGCATCAATCAACGCATTGCGACCCTCAACGCGCGCAACGAACTCGCGGCACCACTGTCGGTCAGTATCGGGCACGTGCGGGTCACCGCGTCACAACCGCACTCGCTGGATGAACTGTTGGCGCGCGCGGACAAACTGCTATATCAGATCAAGGCTCAACGCGTCGAGTCGGTTTCGTCGAACGTGTCCACCAGCTCACCTTCGGCCGGTCCATCCAACAGCCTGCGCCACCAGGGACGCGCATCTTCGAGCCTTCTCAACGTTCGCACAACCTGACGCCAGGCAATTCGCATTTCCTCGGCGTCTGCGTACCGGTCTTCGATGCGCGCAGCGAGACCGCGACGCAACCAATCGACCAGTGTTTCCGGTAGGTCCGTAGTCGCGAGACGTTGCGCCAGCGTTTCTGACAATTGTTGCGCCAGAATCATTTCACTGGTGCCTTCACCAAATGGCGGCACGCCGGTTAGCACGTAATACACAATGCTGGCCAGCGCATAACAATCGGTCGCGGGCCCCTGCGATTCACCAAGCAGTTGTTCGGGCGCGGCAAATGACGGCGTACCGGAACTGCCGGCAGCCTCATCTCCCAACGCGTAGGCGATTCCGAAATCGCCAATGCGCCAGCGCTGGTAGCGATCGATCAGAATATTTTCGGGCTTGAGATCGCGGTGAATGATTCCGCTGATGTGCGCGGCAATCAGCGCTTCAAGGATCTGATCGATTTGCGGGGCAATCTCTTCGAGACTGCGTGCACCACTCTGTGAAACGAGGCTCGCGACCGATCCTCCCTCGGCCAACTCCATCGTGTACCAGACAATGTCGCCCTGACTGTCGGTGTCATAAATAGGCACGATGGCCGGATGCGCGAGTTGTGCCGCCAATCGCGCTTCGCGACGGAATCGTCCAACGGCGACATCATCTTTCGATATGTGCGGGTGCAACATCTTGATCGCAACTTCACGCGACAACGAGAGATCGCGCGCGCGCCACACACTTCCAAATTGTCCGCGGCCAAGTGGCGCCAGAATTTCGTAGTCGTCACCAGTGGCCCAACGCAGGCGCGCTTCTGGCGACTGTTCTTCGAAGGGCACTTCGTCGCCTTCGGGTGAGACCAGCTTCGTGTGCATTGAAATTCCGCGATCGACTTCGCGCACCATCGCCGCAATGGAGGAATGACGTGCCGCGGGATCCGGTTGCAAACCCTGCTCAATAACCTTTGCCAGAGCAACCGGACAATCGGGTCGCATGAGCGCAAGCGGCGGAACGTGATCATCGGGCGGAATTTCACCGGTGAGCGCTGTGAACAACATCGCGGCAAACTGCCACTGATCACTGAGCGCGGTTGGTGCCCATTGGTCGGCCGGCCATTCCGGTGCCCAACTCGTGTACATCGGATCGGGTTGCAACTTGTCCGGAATCTGATCGCGATGGAGCACCCACTCCCAACCAAGAATCCACAGTCGCCCGCCGGGCGTGAGCCAAACGGTACTTGGCGAAATTGCACCATGCGAGGCGCCGGTGTCGTGGACATACGCCAGCGTTGATCCCGCTTCGCGCAACACTTGCAAAACAAACGGAACCGTTTCAGGCCCTTGCCGAGTGACGCGATTGGTTACGGTTTCGCCCGTGATCCATCGGCGCAAATATCCCGGACCACGACGATTCGCACTGTACGAGGCCCAGTAGTGATACGTTGTGGGAATGGATGGATGATTGCGATGCGCCAAGGCGCGCGCCTCGTTCGCCAACCACTCTTCGTGTTCAGGATTGGGCGCGCTCACCAACGCCAACGAGCGGCCCAGTGCATCCATCACTTCCTGGTAGTGGCGATGCTCGCGAAGCAATCCTTCGGCGCCCCAACTCCACCCGGGCGGCAGCACCCAATCCGCGAGGTGCGGCGGCGGGGTTTCCGTATTACGGTGTGGCGAAGCGAGTGGTTGGCGCGGCATGCGGGAATTCTAACGCAGAGAACTAATTTGCGGCGCGCAGCATGATGCGGACCGTCGTACCCACGCCGACCACACTCGTGACGTCCACGGTGCCGCCCCAGCTTTCAATCAGTCGGCGGCTGATGGCCAGTCCGAGCCCGCTGCCGCTGGTGCGCGTGGAGAAGTGCGGCTCAAAAATGCGAGGCAATACATCCGCGGCAATACCGACGCCGTCGTCGACCACACAAATGCGAAGCGATCCATCATGGCGATCCAGTTGCACATCGACTTTGGTGGCCTGCGCCAGTCGTGCGTTCTCCAGAAGATTCAACAACACCTCTTTGAGCTCGTCCACGCGCGCCCATGCCTGATCAGCGTCGGTGGCAAGCGCGTTGTCCAAACTCCACGTGACACCGCTTTCACCGAGCGACTCCAGCGCCAGCACGGTGCGAACCGTTTCACTGAGCGAAATCAGTTGTGGCGGTTCGCGTTCCGCCGGTGCGGTGCCATAACGACTGAAAGCGCGCGCAATTTCATCGAGGTGATCAATTTCTTCGAGCACGCGCCCAACATTGGTCTCGAGAATGTCGCTGAAGTCGCCGCGTCCGTCGCGATAGGCGCGTCGCAGATGTTGAACTCCCAGCCGAATGGGGGTGAGCGGATTTTTGATTTCATGCGCGACCTGCCGCGCCATTTCACCCCACGCCAGAACACGTTGTGCTGATGCGAGATCCGTAACGTCATCCAACGTGAGCACAGCCCCCGCCGGCAATCGCGTGAGGCGCGCGGTGAACTGGCGTCCGTCGAGGCCGAGATCGAACGAGGCATCTTCGCCGCCGGCCGCCAGAAATGATGTGATGCGCGCAAAGAGCGCCGATTGCGGAGATGTTTTCGCGACCTGTGCAACGAGTGTACCCGGACGCAGCTTCGCGCCAAGCATCGACTCGACGCGTGGATTGGCGATAATAATCGAGCCGTCGGGATGTACCGCCAACACACCGCTGGCCACGTGCTGCAGAACCGCTTCGGTTCGGCGCTGCGCGGCTTCGAGTGCGTCGCGACTTGAAGACAAGTCACCGGCCATCTGCTCGAAAGCGCTGAACACCGGCACAAATTCCGCGGGTGACGCGCTGAGTTTGACGGACCGTTGTCCGGACGCGAGCGACAGCGCCGCTTCGCGCAACGTTCCAACAGGTCGCGCCAGCGAACGGGCCGCAACTCCGCTCAACCACAGCGCAGCCAAAGCGCCAAGTGCCAGCGCGAACAGGGACTGTACGGCGAGATCAGCACGACGCACATCGAGTTCATAATCATTGCCGCGTGCGGGCGTCGCGAGCACGGCGGCGATACGTGTCGGAATTGGACTCGTTTTGGTGGAGTCACCAACGATTCGCACACGGCGAAACCCGACGAGCGCCGTGGTCGAGCCGTTCGGCACCGGGCTCGCTGTAAAGTCGTCCAGATCATCGGCGCTGGGCTGTTCAAACAGATCACGCGGCAACAAACGACCAATAGGCGACAGATGATCGAGAAGCGGATTGCTGGCGACACTCAGCTGACCGTTGCGATACAAGTACAGTGATGCGCCGACATCATCTGAAATTTGGGACAACGCGGACTGACTGGGCGGCAATGCGGCCACCCGCAGCGCTTCACGGACAATCAACTCGCGTGCCGACCGGTCATCCGCGCGCAGGCGAAACGCGGCCCATCCGGCAAACGCCGCGGCCGGTACTGCAAAAAATGCGAGCAACGCGAAGCTCAAGCGAATGCGATACGATCGCGCCGATTGGCGCAAACGTTGTCGCAACCAGCGCCACAGGCCGCCATCGGACATTGCGGTGAGCGCCCACAGGATCAAAACGGCCGTGACATCAAGCAAGACTAGCAACGCCCCGCGTGGTACCAGTGCCGTCGCATCACGCATGTCCACTTCGACGTGGACGGGAAAAGAACTTCGACCACCAGAGATGGCGTCGCCGTGCAGGACGGAGCCACCGCGCCACCAGCGAATTCCTGACGACGGTGAATTCGTCAGGCTACTCGTGTCTTGAGCGCGATTTTCGCGCGCAACCGACTCGTTGTTCAACGTCAAGGTGTACGGCCGTTGAGCGCGAGCCCGAATGGACAAACCGGTCAACACTTCGAACGGATTGCCGGAATTGGGGCCGCTGAGCGGCGGAACGGAGACGGTGATGACATCGCCATCAGGCATTGGAACACCCACGACCAGAACAGTGATCGCTCCAAGCTGCACTGGCTGAAACTCAATGCGTTGACTGGCGCGGGCAATATCCGCAATGGTGCGTTGGAAGTGCGTGGTGTCGATGACGGAAGCCAGCCGCACATCGACCAGCGGAGTGTCGCCAGACGTTGCCGACCACACACTCATGCGCGCGGAAAATCCCGCATCGGCCAGAATGGACGACGCGAACTCACGTACAAGGTTGTCCGCATCACGCAGCGCCGGTGGCGTGTTCTGCAAATTGAGCGCGAAGAATCCGAGCAACTGGGCCTCGTCAGGATCAACGGCCGACAGTTTGCTGACATCGGTGGTGGCGAGAGTCATGCGTGCTCGAACTGTTTGCCCCCACGTGAGCGTGACGGCGCCGCAACCGGCCACAATGGCTGCGCCGATAATCAACGCTGGGCCACGCCGCACCAACGCGAGAAACGCAATCGCTATAATCCACAGAACCGGATACCACGCGGGCCAGCCGCCGGAGGCATTCCAGAATGGCAAAGCGAGCATCGCGGAGAGTCCCGCAATAAGCGGCGCCAGCCACCATGGCAATCCTCGGCGCGACCCGATGGCGACTTGCCCGGCGCTGGCGCCGGCAACGAGCACCGAAGCGCCCGACAGCGCAATCGCGAGTTGCCATCCCATCCACAACCTCGTGGAGGGTCCCGTGGGAATGAATACGATGCCGCGTGCCAGGTCACGCAACACAAACGGACCGGCTCCGGCGAGCACCAGCACAAACAACAACGCAACGCGACGCGAATACAAAAGTTTTGGCGATCGCAATACCAGAAACAATCCACTCAAACTCAAGGATGCGGTCAGAATCAATGCGGCTACGTTCGCCGTGAATCGACTACCCATCGGTGTGTAATAATTTGTCGCGCTGAATATGCCGGATCGATTGGACAACAGTCCCAATGGAACCAGCGCCACGACCACCAACATCGCGAGCACCATCGAGAGTCGCTCACGCGTTCGCGCTGGCCGCCGCCACCCGGAAACGAGCATCAACAGTGCCGAGAGGGCAAGCGGAATGCTGGTGCGGGCTCGTGCACGTTCTTCTTCGGTGGTAATGGCTTCCCCTGCCCCTCGCGATGCCGCGATCACTCGCGCGAAGGCGCCTGCTCCCCAGCGCACAATCCGTTCACCGGGCTCGGAAATCGCTCGGATTGCAGTCGGCGCGACAATGTCGACCGTTGATGCGCGTTGCCCGGCTATTTCTTGCACCAGCGACTGCGTAAACCGATCGGCGGGTGGTTCCGAGGCCAGCAGTGCGGCCGCGACAACCTGATACAACCCGTCGTCAGAATGTTCGCGGTCAACTAATGCGGTATAAAACGGGGTCTGCACGAGAGACATCCCTTGAGGTCCCGTATCCAGAGGCACCCGGCTTTGTCCCACATGCGAGAGCAGCTGCCCCTGTCGATACAACACCATCCCCACTTCGGTACGTCCGGTGGGCGGAAGGGCGAGTGGCGGCAAATTGGGATACGTCGCGATGGCCGCGCGTTCGACGGCGGATCGGGCCGACTCTGTCAGCAGCTGCTGCATCGCTTCGATGCGAGCAACCACTGTGCTTGCGCGTTCGGAACGGTCGTCTTCGAGCCAACGCGCGCTGTCCCGTCGAATGACGCCGAGCGTGTAGGTTTCTTGCACACCAATCGCCAGAACGGCCGCCAATGCCATCGTGGTTCCATACGCCCATGTGCGCGGCGTGCGAACAGTCGGCAGCAAGAGCACCACGCCCACGCTGGATATTGCGGCAATGGCCAGCATGGGCCAGTTGGGAGTGCGTTGCCAGGCGGCCATTGCGCAGACCGACAGGATTACTGTCAGCAGCCATGCGCGCGGCCAGCCCGCAGGCTCCGCTCGAGACGTGGAATTAAGCATTGCGTGCACAATATGCCGCCCGCGCGCTCCTTCCCACCATTTCCTCATCAATTCTTCCCCGATGCCGAAGGGGACAAACGGCCCGCCCACCACTTATAATTCGCAGTCTATGTCCTTCTGCAACCTGCGTCGCATGCTTCTGGCAACGATTGTGCTTCCGCCAGGTCACGCCCGAGGTCTGCGGCGCGTGCTGTGGGTGGCGTTTGCTTTGATGGTTGTGTTGCAGACTGGCCTGACGACGATTGCACGCGCGCAAACGGATCGAGTCGACGCGGGCAGTTTTAGTATCGAGCAGCAGGGGCATCGCGTTGGGCGTGAGCAGTTTTCGTTGCGCAAAGCGCCGGCACCTGACGGCAGTGCCTTTGAACTGCGCTCGGAATCGGTGTCGGGTGATCGCCGCGTAGCGGTGCAGCTCACCACCGATTCGATGGGGAGCCCAGTTCGGTATTCGCTGGAGATCCGCGAGGGCACACGGGTGACGGTGCGGGCCGGTGGACAGCGGCTGAGAAGTCGTTTTACGACGCAGGTGGTGAGACCCACTGGTGAATCAGTGCGCGAGTATCTGCTGGTGCCGGGGTTGATTGTTCTGGAGACCGATTTTTACCATCAGCTCGAGTTTGTGTTGCGAGGACGGGCACTGGACGTGGGCAAAGCTGTGGAATTGACAGCGCTCTCGTTGCTGGACAACACGCAACGTCAACTGCGGCTCTTGTTGGAGTCCCGTGAAGATTCAGTGACCATCGCTGGAATAGTGCGCCCGGCATTTCGGTGGAAGCTGGACGATGGCGCTGGGCTCGTGCGCACGCTGTGGGGCGATGCCGAGGGGCGGTTGCTGCGCATGACCATTCCGTCCCGGTCCATTGTGGTGGTAAGAGATGCCGTACCGAAGTAATCCGAAAAGGTTCCAACTCTGAAACCGTGTCGTTCGGCACCCCGTACGGCCCGCAGTCATATCCCACTTTTCGCACCAATCCCATGCGATTTTTCGCTCTTTCGGTTGCTCTGTCCAGCGTCGCGGTACTCATGTCGCCGGCTGCGGCTTTTGCACAAGTACCCACGATGCCGGCGCCGGCCATTGGCTCCACGCTTACGCTTGCTGACGCCATCGCGGTCGCGAAGCGCAGCAATCCTGGGTTTCAAACCCAGCTGACTACCCGGAGAGTCGCTGACCTCACAGCGCGCACCGCGAATGCCGCGTTCCTTCCAAGTATTAACTCCAGTTTTAATGGCAGTTATCGCGCGGGCGGTCAAACGGTCGTTAACGGCATTACGCAAGGTGCCAGCAGCAGCACGCTGTCGTCCGGAGGAAGCATCAGTGCGGGGCTCAATCTCTCGGCTGCCCAATTCAGTGACCGCAAAGCTAGCTTGAAAGAAAAGGACATTGCGGAAACCAGCATTGCGGCCGGCGAGCAATCGCTACGTCAGCAGGTCACGAATCAATACATCCAGGTGCTGCAGGCGCAGGCAACGGCCGCCTTGCAGGACACTCTGCTCGTGACGTCGGCCGCTCAGCTCAATCTCGCAAAGGCGAAATTGCAAGTGGGCACCGGTATACAGCTCGACGTGCAACAGGCCGAAGTGGCCGATGGCCGCCAGCGGGTGGCGGCGCTTCAGGCGCACAACTCGGTGGATATCGAAAAAATTCGTCTGTTTGCGTTGTTGGGTGTTGCACCTGTGCTTTCAACGCAGCTGCAGGAGCTCACGTCGACCGAATTACCGACGATGACGCTGGAGCAAATTCTCGCGACGGCGCGCAAATCGAATCCAACGCTTGAAACCAACAGGGCTCGGGTCGAACAGGCCTCATACCGAGTGACCTCAGCGCGTCGCGCGTATATTCCGTCGTTCGGCATCAATACGTCAATCGGCGGCAACGCACTTCGGCCAACCGATCCCGATATCGGCATCAATTCGCAGAAGGCGTCAGTTCCATTGCGCATCGCGTCGTGCCAGCGCAGTGAAGAAGTGCGTCTCAAGCTGGGTCTCGACAACGCCTACGCGGCCTGTTCGAACATCGCATTCACCGCAGCCGACGAAGCCGCCCTGCGCGATTCGTACAGCGGTTTTCCGTTCAACTTCACGAAGAACCCACTGGGGTTCAGCGTGGGCTTGTCTCTGCCGATCTTCAATCAATTCCAGCGCGAAGCGGGCGTGCAGAACGCGGTAATCCAACGTTCGAACGCCGAGAATACGGTTCGCCAGCAGGAAATCCAGCTCACCACGGACATTTCCATCGCGTGGATGCAGTTGACCACGTCGCGCCAAACCGTTGCGCAGAACGAACTCAATGTGCGGACAGCGCGCCTGGCGCTCACCTTGTCCGATCAACGGTATCAACTGGGTCTCATCAGTCTCGTCGACCGCATCACTGCCAGCAACGCGTTCGATCAGGCGGAATCCGCACGCATCAGTTCCATCTACGATTTTCAACGGGCGTTCGCGGCACTGGAAGCGGCCGTCGGACAACCTCTTCGCTAATACAGGCAACTAAGTCATGAACAAGTTCGTGAAGTTCGGCATTCCCGTCATACTGCTTGCTGGCCTTGGCGGTCTGTACTACATCAATCTGCAAAAGAAGAATTCGAAACCGGTTGACGTCCGCATCGAGGCCACCGAAAAACGCGATCTGGTTGCGACCGTTGTCGCGAGCGGACAGATCCAGCCGCGCACGAAAGTGAATGTCAGCGCCGACGTCACCGGCAAAATCATCAAGCTGTCGGTGAAAGAAGGGGACATTGTATCAAAGGGACAGTTCCTGCTGCAAATCGATCCCGAGCAGCCAACCGCCGCTTTGCAGCGCGCCGAAGCGCAGCTCGCGTCGACCAAGGCGCAGGCGGCGCAAACCAAAGCCAATCTGTTGCAGGCCAAGAGTAACTACGAGCGGCAAATGGCGCTCCAAAAATCATCACCACTAGGCGTCACTGCCGAACAAATTGAGCAACTCAAAACGCAGGTTGAAGTTGGCGAAGCGCAGTTGGACGCGGCAAATTTCAGCGTCGAACAATCGAACGCTGGTGTGCGCGACGCGAGACAGGCATTGAGTCGCACCACGATCACCGCACCCATGAGCGGCAAAGTGACGCGACTGGTCGTTCAGGAAGGCGAAGTTGCCATTCAGGGCACGCTCAATAAAGACGCCGCCACCCTGCTCACGATCAGCGACATGAGCGTGCTGGAAACGAAAGTCAAAGTGGACGAAACCGAAGTCGCCCGTATTTCTGTTGGCGATTCAGCCGTAATTCAGATTGACGCATTC
>JBDUBA010000106.1:0-14120 GCA_040004335.1 Gemmatimonas sp. | reverse complement strand
GACGGCTCTGACCCCAGTACCAAACGAATGCGGTCAGAATGACGGCTCTGACCCCAGTACCAAGCGAATGCGGTCAGAATGACGCCTCTGACCCCAGTACCAAAGTTACGCCGGTCCCGCCAGATACATCCGATACGGCGTGGGTTTCTCCGTGCGATACAAGGTTGCCACCCAACCCGGCAGCAGCGACAATTGTGCGCGCGTCAGCACCGGGCCCACATCGCGATGCACCGCCTGACGCGTGATCTCCCACGCCCGGTCAACGGCGGCTTCCTGACGTTTCAGTACATCGGCATCGTCAAAATTATCGCCAAGGGCCGCCAAGGCGGTTGCCAACGCGTTCCACACTGAATCAAGCTGCGCCCGGTACGGAATCTGCGCCTTCTGCAATGCCTCCATCTGCGCACGGTTCACGAGTAGCGAATCGGAGTCCTGCAGCACCATCTTGAATGGGTCGGGTACGTTTCGTTCGTAACGTTTTTTCAAATCATCGCGCGACAGTCTCGGGCCGGGTTTCCCAGCGCGACCGGGCCGCAACCACTGATTGAGCTGTTGCCTGGCAACGGGACGCGCCAGATCCATCGAGATGTCGAGCGTTAAACGAAATGGCGCGCGTGCCAACACACTGTTCTGCTGTGGCTTTCCAAAACGCTGATTCACGGCATACTGGAATTGGCGCGTGTCAGCATTGAAGCCGCGCACTGACAACAAGTTGGCATCCGGATAGTTGACCGATCCCCAACCGTGCAGGTTGTTACTGCCGTGCACGAGGTTGTCCACCGCCGTCAGCGGATTCGCAATGTTGATCGCGATGCTGCTGATGCGACGTTGCTTGAGCGCACGTTGCGCGAAACTGATTTGCGCGTTCGTGGACATTGACCACGGCGTAGTGCACGAGTTTCGTCCAGCCAGTTGCCCCGTTTGCGACTGCAGGCACTTTCGCATCGAGCCCGAACTGTTCTCCAACAACGTGTTCAGTGCCGATGCCAACGCTGCGTTTGACGTGATCGCGGGATTGGGGATAAAAGCGCGATCATTGGAGAGTCCGTCTCCGTTCACATCGCCCGCAACAACAGGCGTGTACGGCAGCCCCGATTGTACCCGGGCGAACGCCGCAATCGTCACGCCACGCTTGGAGTACCCGAACTGCGACTGAAATTGGTGGCGCACGTCGAAGTCACTGCGCCCCCATTCTTTTGTGAGTGGTGACGCGACCGTCACACCGTCAAAACCGCGTGATTGTGATCGGTTGCTGGACAGCGTATACGATCCGGACGCATACCAGTTCCGCATGTAGTCCGGTGCTGGACGTACGTTGAGCGTGACCTGGCGGCCCACCGACCGCAAGTCGGATTGACTGCTCAATACACGACCATAGTTGCTGCTCAAGCGCGAGCCAACTTGCGACGTCAGCCCGCTGTACGGAAAGATCGCGGATGTTGGCACGAACACGGGGCGCGATTCGTCGGCCAGCGTGAAGCGAGTTGTTGGAACGAAGTTGAGATCGACCGTTCCCGATTGATGCAGATTGAGGGAATAGATGCCTTCCAGCGACCAATCCATTTTCAGATTGCGCGATCCGTACGCGAGGTTCGCCCGCCAGCTGGTCGGAGGGCGGAATCCGCGACCAATCAACCTGACGTTTGGCGCGCCATCTGAATACACCGAAGTTGGTGCGCCTGCGCACTGTGTTGGAATGTTTGCGCTGTTGGTTGCGTACGCGGTCCAATCGGGAACTGGCGTAACGTCGCCAATACACGAGAGTCGCGTCTGTCCCGTGGATAATCCCGTCGACACACTTGGCTCCGCCAATAGCGACGGCGACAACATGTTGCGAAACTCGCCAAGACCACCGCGAATGTACCGAGGTGCTGGAACCGAATATTGGCCAGAAGGCCCGGTGAGGGTGCGCGTGGATGCTGTGCTACGTACCCAGGTGAAGCCAAGGCGCGGACTCACATGAATTGATGCGGGCGCGTAGTCAGTGCGCGTACCAAACGTGTTTTCGAGCGCAGTGTTGAGTGGTGCATGCGCAGTGTACACATTTCCTTCGAGGCGCGCGCCGTACATCATTTGAAAATTGTTCGTGAGACGCCAGTTGTCGCCGATTGCAAGAAACGCATTCCAGGCGCCGCCGTTGCGATCGGGAGAATTCACCGTGCGCGAAAAACTCATGGGTGCACCGGCGCTCAGGTCGGATAGCGACGCGTAGGTGAACGTTCCGAACGGATTCGTGTGTACTTCGCTCTGATACCGATCAAAGCGAAAGTCGCTGGTGACCTTGACCGCGTGCGCATCGCGCCCATTGGCGTAGAATTTCGTCGTGTTGATGGTTTCCCACGTCAGCTGTCGCGTCCGCCGGTTGCCCGCGCTGTTTCCGCCAAAGAGCAACGTGCTGAAACCGGCTTCACTGTCGGTAGGATCGGACTGCACAAGCACGCGACCTTCGGGTTGCGCCCCCGACGACGTCTCGTTGCGGTCGTTCCACGAAAGCGTAGATCGCGTTTCGTGCAAATAGTCCTTGCCGAAGAAGTGCGACGCCATGCCTTGAAGCGCTGCCGTTTGCTGCACCACGTTGCCGGCGCGCGACGGCGTTGACAACGCTCCAATTCCAACGGCATGATCGCGCGACTGTTGACCAATCACTGTCATACCGTACGTCGTTTTCGTCGCTACGAAGGTTTTCATGTCCACGGGCGTGCGTTCGAGCCGCGCCAGGAAAGAAACGTTGTCGGAAATTCGCGAACCAGGTAGCGTTCCGATAACGGGCATGTTTGTGCCGTTCAGGACGCGCAGCAGCGCAGCGGTTGAGTCGCCGGCGATGCCGATGGTGGCCAGCAGTCCCGGATTTACCGTCATGAGCGAGGACGCATCGCTGCTTCGGCGATCGGCTTGTAGGCCCACATTGTAGAAATATTTGTTTTCCCAGGTGACTGGGCCATCAGCACCGTAACTCAAGCGCACGTTCGAGAATTCCTGCCCAGCGCTTCTGGATAATCGATCGGTGCTTTGCAACGCGGGTGCATCAACGGTGAGATGCCCGCGGCTCGTGGCAAACAATCCGCCACCGACCAACTCGAGGTTCACATTGGCACCGCTGAACCAGCCGCGAGCCGGATCGTATGTTGACGTGGTCACTCGGGTGTTGGTGCGTGTATCGCGCGGAAGACTTGTTCCGGGAAATTGCGCGCCGCCCAAAGTGACGGTGTTTTGAGTAGGGCCGAGTCCGAGGGCGCTGAATCCGCCTGGTGTGGCGGTGATTCCGGGAACCAGTGTGGCGAACGCGTTCAGATCACCCGCGAGATCGGGCGAGATTGCGCCAACTAACGCATCGGGAAGTCGTTCGGCGGCACCCGCTTCGATCGGGCCACCGGATGCGCGCTGAGGCGTGGCTTTCCGCGCTGCCACTTTAATAGTGGTGAGTTGAGTAACGACGGCCAAGAGTTGTGCATCCACTGTGAATACAGAATCGAGTCCGGCGCGCGTGACCCGTTTCCGGAACGCCGCGAATCCTGGCGCGGATATGTAGACGAGATAGTCGCCCGTGCCGTTCGCAATGCGGAGCGTGTAGTGCCCGGACGCGTCAACGGTGTCGGTGAAGGTCACGCGTTCGGGTGCCATTGTTGCAATCACGACCGCGTTCTTGACCGGTGTGCCGTTGGCGCCGGCAACGTGACCGGCAATAACTTCGGCACGCAGTGTTGTCGGTTGGCCAGCGGTGGGTACCGTTGCAGGCGGAACGGTGCTGCTTGCTCCTTGCGCGTTGCTGACGCTTGTTCCAGATAACCCGGCCAGCGTCGCAATTGTTGGAACAGCAACCCGCAGTAATGTCTGAGGGTGAGCGAACCAACGGCGCATGACGACGTGTGACAAGCGATTGTGTGCAAGGCGCATGGACTACCTCTTGGATTTCACGGTGAATGCATGCGTCACCGGTACGGGACATTGGTGCGGTGCTTCAAACCTGTTACCGTTGCGACAATGCAACGTGCTTCGATTGCATCAGATTGCATGTGGAAGCTCGGGGCAGCGCAGGGCCCTGCGCTGCACGAGTCACATGCTCACGCGGTTGCTACCGCGTGTCTGTCGTTACACGTTGTTGCTGGGTTGGCAAACGAGATCGCCGTGTCCACCGGACACCATGTAACCACTGGCGTGGTCTTTGGTGAAGCATGGATCGCCTTCTTCTTCGGCAACACGCGTGACTTTCGAGACGCGTGAGGTGACCGTCGACGAACCGACATAACCGCTGGCGAACGCGGCGAGTGCAAACGTGGTGCAGAGCATAGTACGCTTCATGAAAGGACCCTCGGGGGGAAGGATGTTAGCAGATGGCTCGCCGCGAGCGCCCCGCTCGTTCGAATGAACGGGCGGTAAGAGTCGCATCTGCTTTTTACGGGTATAGCGCTCGCGATAGAACTTTTAGAATTCGTGTGAACGAATCCGTGCAAACGGGAACAAGGAGATCAGACCGAACAGATTCGAACTGAACACGCAAGGTTTCTGGCGTGGTGCAACTGTTGTGGAACGGGAGACATTCTGAGTGGGGGTATCACGCCCCCGGCATACGACGTCACAATGTCGAAGCTCAGCCGTACGCGCAAGCGCAGTTAACGTTTCTTAATTCAAGTTTTTCGCGCGCGAGTGTTACACCAACATTACGCGCGAGTTTGCGAAGTAAAGCAAGCGCGTGCTGCGCGCGATGAAATTGCGAAAGGTGCTGTGATTGTTGGTGACGATGCGATCCGCACGCGCATTGTACTCACAACGAACAAGCGCGACATGTTTGATGATGTGCAGTATTCGCCTTCAAGTTGCACGTACATGCTCAACATCAATACATATAATTCACGTTGCAGCGAATAACGCTCAGTAGTGGATGTTCATCCGAAATTATGTGTGCTCATGATTAAACGCGCGCATAACGCGTGCGCGCTCATCTATACTCGCAGCCAACGCACTCGAGATGCACGCGTGCGCGCACCTGAACATCGGCCAGCGCATGGAACATTCTTTCTTTCTTGCAAATGTGCGCTCGTACTCGAAGTCGGGTGCCGTCATCAGAATGTCAACCATCGACTCCCGAAATCCCCGGAGGACCTCAATGTTTTTGGCTCGACATTGCGGAGCGCTTTGGGAACTGTAGAATTGACATCGGTTGCACCTCGTGCGGCGGCGCGCCCACCTCCCTCGGATGTCGTCGACCAAACACCCATTCATAGCGACGCTCGATCACCATGATTTCCAATCGGTCCATTCCCGATTCCGTTGTTATTCCCGTGCTTCGTTATCCGGCGGTACCCGAGGCCGTCGCGTGGCTGTGCAGCGCATTTGCATTTGTTGAGCGCTTGCGCATTGCGGACCATCGCGTGCAGCTCCATGTGCCCGGAGGGGGTGCCGTTGTCGTGGCGCACAGTCACACAGCGGACGGAATTCCTGTGAGCAGCACAGACTCCGTCATGGTTCGGGTTGCGGATGTCGATGCACACTGCGCACGTGCGACGCAACACGGCGCGACCATTATGAACCCTCCGACAGATTTCCCGTATGGCGAACGCCAGTACTCACTCACGGATCCCTGGGGACAGGCGTGGACGTTCACGCAAACACTTGCCGATGTTGACCCGTCGTCATGGGGCGGCACGCTGATTTCCAATGTTTAGCATAGTGCAAAGCAGCCGCGTTTCCATTCGATGGTGTTTGCGCGCGCGCCCCAATTTGGTTTCGGCAATCGCGGTCATGATCACATCCGCGCCAGCCACCTCTCTGCACGCACAAACGCCACGCGCACCAACGGTGATTGAAAGCGTCACACCACAATGGACCGCCGCCACCGCGTTAAAGGTCGACCCAAAACCCACGCTCACGCTCGGCGTCAACGAACCGCTGTTCGCGACGGTCGCGGGTGCGCATCGATATGTTGACGGGCGTATTGTGGTGGCCGACTCCAAGGCGAAAGAATTGCTCATGTTTGGAGCGGATGGAAAATTCGTGCGCACGATTGCGAGATCCGGCAGTGGCCCCGGCGAATTTCAGGCGTTTGATCAACTCATCAGCGCCGGCGGTGATACGCTCGCGGTGTGGGACTGGCGTACGAGACACCTGACGTATTTTGGTGAGAGCGGTCAGGTTCTGCGTACTGGCGCGCTGACACCTCTGGCCGCGTCCAACGGCCAGGTGTCGCCGGGAGTTCCAACGCCAATTGGGCGGTTCGTCGATGGCTCGCTCCTCGCAGAACGACCGCGTTCCGACAAAAGAAAAGAGATCACGAACATGGCCGAGGATTTTGTTACGTACTATGTCTTGGCGGGAGGAAGCGCTAAATCCATCGGCGATTTTTACAGCAAGCAGTGGTGGACGTTTTATCACGCCAATGGCAACTCATCATTCGGTCCTGGGCCCTTCTCGCGCTTGGGTTCTATTGCAACGGGACCAAGCTCGTTCTTTGTGTCCGACGCTTTGCGCTTTGACGTAACCGAATATGACCGGAACGGCGCGGTCATTCGTATTTTGCGCATTCGTCGCGCTCCAATACCGGCAACTTACGATCTCATCACACAGTATAAACGCGATTTCAAGGAAACCGATGAGAAGCAGGATGCGGAAGTCATCAAGTGGATGCCGTTTCCCAAAACCTTGCCCACTTTCAAGCAGCTGATCCGCGACAACGACGGTCGCATTTGGGCCAGCCAGTACAACGTCAATCCCTCTTCGTCGCGATACGACGTATTCGACGCAGGAGGCCGGTGGCTTGGCGCAATAACATTCCCCAGCAACAGCACACTGCTTGAAGCCGGCAAAGACTGGGTGTTACTGCGCGTAGTGTTAGAAGGTGGCGAATCGCTCGTTCAGTTGCATCGGCTGGCACAATGACACGTTGCAACCAGTCGCACACCCCGTGTGCATCTTACCATCCAGCCATCCGCTGCAGTCAGGTGACACTTACCCTTGTCACTGCCGTTGGATTTCGAATCATCCATTCATTCGCCGAGTTTTTCTGATGCGCGCCTATATCACCGTGACCGGAATTCTGTTCGCGCTTCTCGTAGTCGTGCACATCTGGCGTGCCGTTGACGAAGGCGTGCATATCGCGCAGGATCCGGCGGTTGTTGTCAGCACATTGGTTGGTCTCGCCATGAGCGCATGGGCCGCTTCACTCTTGCGGAAACCGAGAGAGTGAACAGGTTGCGGCTGCGCGAATCACAACGGGCACAATATTGGTGCCCGTCAGTCACATGGATTCGATGAAATCCACACCGGTGAAAGGCAGAACGCGCTGTCGGACAATCCGAACGTCGATCGCGTGGCCAGACGAAACCGTCACCTACCGACCCGTGAGCAGCGCGCGCCCGCGCGGGTCTTTCACAATCGGCTCGAGATCGTGAAAGGCCAGTGCGGGCCACCACGGATACGCATCAACCCCGCAATCCAGCGCCGACGTGAGGAGCGCAATGGCACTCTCTGTATTTCCGGCAATGGCCGCCAACCGTGCCTGATAGGCGAGGAACTCGCCGTGATCGCGTGGCGTGGAGGTGCCGAGCCATTTGTTGGCGGCCGTTGTATCGCCGCGGCGCGCGGCGGTGAGCGCGGCGAGTCCGCGGTAGCGCATGCGGGTGGGGTACTCGGTCGCGAGCGCTTCGAAATGCACGCGTGCTTCCTCAAAGCGATCGAGTTCGTACAATGCACTTCCAAGCCAGTATCGATGTGCGCGGTCGTTGGGCACGGCCACCAATCGCGCTGCAAACCACGACACGGCACGCTCGGCGTAACGACGCCCGTCTTTCGGGTTTCCGCGACGCGTCAGTTCCTCCGACGCAACAACCATGGCTGCACCTTGCGACCAATACACATCAGAGGGTAACGGCTCCCAGGCGGTTAGGGCGGAGTCGAGGCGGCGCAAATCGCCGATGGCAGCGAGTGCACGTGCTTCCAAAACAAGCGCGACTCGACGATCGGGATAACGACGCGCCATTTCGCGCGCGGCCTGGCGTTCGGCCTCGTGATGGTTGAGCATGTTTTCGGCGTGTGCGAGCTGCGTCCAGTACGAACTCCAGCCCATCATTTCGCCACGATCGGGGTCCATGCGTTGCAACTGCACTTTGGCCGCACGGGCATATCCCGCATTGAGCAAGGCGGCCGCGTTGTCAAAACCCGCGCGCGAGTTTGGTGCAATGTCGGCGGCGCGCTGAATCGCTGCGCGCGCTTTTTCACCATCGCCGTGCATCAGCGACTCGATGTACAGCAACGACTCGTTCTGATACGGGCTCATCTCGCTTTCGCGTAGACGCGCCTGCACGACCAACGTTTCGGCAACCGCGAGATTGTCGTCGTTGAACGCCGCACGCGCGCCGAGCAGCAACGCGGCGGTGAACGTTGTGTCATGCGCAAATGCGTCGCGAAAGATGGGTAGCGATTGCGCGTATTCCTGCGCCAGGAATCGGTCGAGTCCCTGATCGAACAAGCGGTACGCGGGAAACGACGGAGGATTTTGCGCGAGCCCTGGCAGCGGTGCAACCCGCTTGTCATGTGCGGCCGCCACTGCGCCCATGACTCGATCGCGCAATTCGCTGATGCCCTGGTCGGGGCTGCTCACCGCGAACACAATTTCCGGAAGTGGTGTGACCAATCCACTGCGCGGATATACCAGTTGCGCATGCAACACGAGTGAGTCACGGCGCTCGCGGAGTGCGTAATAACTTCCCGTGACCACCACCCCCGCGCCGGTTTCATTTCGCACGGTTGAGGCAACCGGCGCACCCGCAGCAATGGCATGTTCCGACGCGACGCGTGATTCGGACCACGGCACAACACGAACATTGCCCATGCGCTGCAATCCTTGCGTGACCCAATCGCCCGCAAAGCGACCCACCACCGACTGTGCGCTGTCGCCCGTTTCGTTGCGAAAAACGGAAACGGCAATTGGCGCTGTTGCGTCGTCAGCGACCATGTATTGCGCGCGAACTGCCACTGCAATCAGGGCGGTCGCAGCCAGGCCGGCTGCCAGGTGGAGGCGACGTTTTCGAACGTTCCGTGCGGGTGCGAGGATTGCGGATACGACCGCATCCAACCGTGGGATAACATCGGCCATCGATTGTGGCCGTTGTTGCGGCTCGCCCGCGACACACTCCAGCAGCAGCGTTGCAATATCCGGATGCAGTTGCGCAATGCGACGCACGGCGGCTGGCGCATTTTCTTTCGTGGCGGAGGCCGCGCCGATTTCGCCGGTCAGCAGCTCAATGCCGAGCAATCCCCACGCGAAAATGTCGGTGCGTGCATCAATATTCTCGGACGCTTGCACTTGTTCGGGTGCCATGTACCGTCGCGTACCGAGCGCCAATCCCGGCAACGTAATGTTATCCGTTGCCGAGTCGTTGGCGAGTTTGGCGATGCCAAAGTCGAGCAGGTAGGCGTGTCCTGGCGTCAGGAACACATTTTCCGGTTTGATGTCGCGGTGTACCACTCCCGCGTCGTGAGCAAACACGAGTGCGTCGGCAACGTCGCGCAAAATTTGCAGACTTTCCGCGGTGCTGAGCGCCGAGCGACGCACGCGTGTCCGCAGTGATTCGCCGCTCATGTACGGCATTACATAATAGAGAAAACCGTGTGCGTTGCCCGAATCGATCAACGGCACGATGTGCGGATGCGCGAGTGTTGCCGCAATACGCACTTCCTGCAGAAACCGTTCCGCACCAAAGTGCTGCGTAGTGTTTGGATCGAGCACCTTGATGACAACATCACGATCATGTTTGCGCTCGCGTGCCAGAAACACGGCCGCCATGCCGCCGCGCCCCAACTCAGAATCAATCACATACCGATCGCGCAACGCGGAAGCGAGTGATTCACGCAGCTGTGCCGGCGTGACGGCCTGGTGCGCCGTTTCCAAAACCCGGTTGCCCATCGCGGCGGCGGCGACGAGTGCGCGCAATTCATTTGCGAGCAGTTCGTCACTGGTAGCGTGATCGCTGATCCAGGCTTCGCGCTCGTGTTCGGGAACGTCGAGCAGTTCATCAAACAGCGCGAGTGAGCGTCGCGCCAGTGTGGCGTCGGTCATTGAGTGCGCAGCGGTTCGTACATCTGCCGGTACAGCCATGCGCGCGCTTTTACCCAATCGCGTTGCACGGTACGCGCGGTGGTCCCGAGTAATTCGGCCGTTTCCGCGTCGGTCAAACCAATGAAGAAGCGATACTCGACCACTTTCCGCAGGCGCTCGTCGACTTCGCCCAATTTTTCCAATGCATCAAACAAATCGAGCACATCTTCCGGCGATGTTGCGCGCGCACCGGCGTCATCGCCCAATGTGACGCGAATCGCGCCTCCACCGCGTTTGTCCGCAACCCGGCGTCGGGCGTGATCAATCAAGACTTGCCGCATGGCACGAATTGTAATCGCGAGGAAGTGCGAACGGTCAACCACGGCCTGCGAACCAATTTTTGGCGCACCGCCTTCCGCCGACAATCCGAGGCGGATCCACGCTTCGTGCACCAGGTCCGTGGCATTGAACGTGTGGCCGACGCGTTCGGCCGACATCAAGCGCGCGGCCACCCGACGCATTTCTTCGTACACTAACGGAAACAGCCGATCGCCCGCGTGCCGATCGCCGGCTTGCAGTGCTGCCAGCATTTCTGTGATGTCGGTCGGCTCGGGTGGCGTCATGCGAAGTGGTGGGATACCGCACGCCGTACGGGCCGTGAGATGTCGCGAAATGCTGCGGATTTGCGCAATCCTGAATGTACCGGAGTTGAGGGCGTGCAGCCACTCTGCGCTCCGCCCCATGCCCCACACTGAGCCCATGTCATGTCGCTGGTCCCACTTTTTCTCAGGATAAAGCGGGCGCTGAGTATTCGCTCCGCAATGGCTGTTGTTGCACTCGCCGTGCTGCCAGCATCATCAATATCGGCCCAATTGCCGCACACGGCACCTCCAAATGTGGTCCAACGTGCTGCAGGTCACATCCCGAACGACATCACGCCTGTGCAACTTATGTCGCGCCCGGGCACGTGGAGTCGCCGAGTGAACACGAACGTCACCGTGGCCCAGTCCTTCTTTGATCAGGGACTGCGTATGTACTACGCGTTCAATCATGCGGAGGCGGTCCGTGCATTTCGCGAGGCCCAGCGTCTCGATCCGAAGTGTGTGATGTGTTTTTGGGGTGAAGCAATTGCCCTCGGACCAAACGTGAATACACCGATGAACGCGAACGCCGAACGCCAGGCGATTGAGGTCACGGAGCGCGGATTGATGTTGCTTGCCGGGAAGAATGCCGACTCGAAAGAAAGTGTGTGGATGAATGCGGCGGCTGCGCGATACCTCGGCCGCGACCGTTCGCGTGCGGAACGCGACACCGCCTATGCGGTTGCCATGAAAGCCATTGCGGCACAATCACCGCGCGATGCCGACGCGTTGACGCTTGCGGCCGAAGCCGCAATGGATTTATCGCCGCGGTTGTACTGGACGAGAGAAGGGAGCGCGCGTCCAGGCACGGACGAATTGCTCACGTGGCTGGAACGCGGCATGCAGATGGCGCCAACCCATCCTGGAGCGTGTCATTTTTACATCTATGCCGTTGAAGCCGCGCATCCGGAACGTGCGGAACGGTGCGCCGATCGGTTGGCGCATCTGGTGCCGGGCGCCGGACGAAGTGTTCCTATACCTGCGCACATTTACGCCCGCGTGGGGCGTTGGGCTGACGCTATAAAAATGGCGAAATACGCGGTGTATGCCGACGATGAATATTTCGAAGGCGCACACACGCCAAACGACGCGTTGCATTCAGCGATGTATCAGGCCGACAACTTCCGGTTCCTCGCTATGGTCGCCGTCATGACCGGTGCAAGCGCGACGGCGCTGGACGCAAGTGCACACGTGGCCGATCTCGTCACGCCGGAGATTGCTCGCCAATTTCCTTCGCAGGAGGCACTGATGGCCGTTCCTGTGCAAACGCTCGTGACCTTTGGCCGATGGGAGGAAACGTTGCGGCGGCCGCTGCCGCCAGCTGACCTTCGCATCGCAACATCGCATTTCTGGTATGCACGCGGAATTGCATTTGCGGCAACCGGTCGGGTATCCGAAGCGCGCGCCACAATCGATTCAATCACGGCCGTTGCCCGCACACTGCCAGAGAGCGAAACGCGCACGACACTCGCGATCGCCACCCGCATGATTGAGGGTGAGCTTGCGCTCCGCGCGGGGAACGCGTCGCAGGCCGTCGTTGTCTTCGCTGACGCGGCGGCAATGGAAGACAATTTGTTGTATTCAGCCACGCCCGCATGGTATCACCCAGTTCGTCATTCGTTGGGGAAGGCATTGCTGGCCGCCGGCCGGCCGCAGGATGCCGAGCAGGTGTATCTGGCCGATCTGCGTCGTTTTCCTGAGAATGGCTGGTCACTGCGCGGACTGGCTGACGCGCTCCGTGCACAAAACCTCAAGAATGAAGCGACTGCCATCGAGAAACGTTTCAAGCAGGCGTGGCGTCTGGCTGACGTGAAGATCACGGCATCACGTCTCTTGTAACGTTCGTTCCTGGGTTCAGGGGCAGACGAATGGGCGGTGGCCTCCCGGGCCGTGATTTCCAGATGCCGGTTGTGACAAAGACGCCCACCGTGAGGTAGAGTAGTTCGACAAGCAGAACGAACACTCTACCTCAAGGTCCGACGATGGAACCGAACCGACTCAAACCAACCGTTCTCGCCAGTACGATGTTCAGGGGCGGCATGTTAGCCAGTCTCGTTTTGCTTTCGACCGCGTGTTCAAATGAAGGGACCGTGACCGAACCAGTAACCAACGGGGCGCCCCACGGTATTGTTGCTGGAAACCTCGAAGCAAGCGCCGCCGATGGCGCCATCACGTTACGTAACACTACCGATCAGCAGATCAGTTATCTCCTGGTGGATAAAGATCAAGCGATCGCCGCGATCTATCCGGTGTGCGACGTCGCGCACTGTACAAACCTGGCGCAGGGCGCAAGCGCATCGGTATCGTACACGCTGATTCCCGGTTACACCTCAAAATCTACGGAAGTTCTTGTCTATTGGACTCGTTATAGCGTGGGCGCTGACGGCACGAGAGTGCTCAACGGTCGCGAGGAAATAACAAACGTCAAGCTCAAGTAGGCACGGTTGATCGAGCTCGGTCCTGCATTGCAGGGAGCGAAACGCGGCGATCGACACGCGTTTGCTGCTCTCGTGGAACTGCTGCATCCGCGCGCAATGCGTTACGCCACACACATGGTGGGTAACAGCGAAGACGCTGAGGAAGCCGTGCAGGATGCGTTTGTCCGAGTGTATGACAACTTGTCAAAGTTTCGCGATGACGCGGCCTTTGACCCCTGGTTCTTCCGCATCCTGGCGAATCGCTGCCGCACGTTGCTGGCAAAACGCAAACGCCGGTACGCGGTCATCGAGTACGGCGATCTACCCAACAACGCGTCGACGCCGGCGTCCACCTCGGATGAATTCGCGGCCGAAATTCAGTATGTGCTCAATCAACTTCCGGCCGAGCAACGCGAGGCATTTTTGTTGCGACATATCGAAGACATGGAGTACGAAGCAATTGCTGCGATCACTGGAGTGGGACTTTCCGCAGTACGCATGCGCGTAAAACGCGCGTGTGACGTTCTCCGATCGGAGTTGAACGCAGTATATATGGACGCCTGATGATGCAAGACGAGACCAACGAAACCATTCTGCGGGTGAAAGCTGCGCTCAAGTCGCTGCCGCCGGCCAATCCGCGCGCCGTGGCCCGTGTGTTGTCCGCCGTACACGGTCGCACACCGCAACCCACGCCGCGCTGGCGCGAATTGCTCGACTGGATGCAAGCACCGTCATTCTCCTTCGCTGGTGCAGCGGGCATGGTGGCGGTTGCACTATTCGCCGGTTATATCGCCAACGGACGCCTGGGAGTGGCCGGTGAGAGTGTGCCTCACAGCAATGCGTACGCCCTTGCACGCAACGGATCTATCGATAGCAGTGTCCAACCAAGCAACACCGTAAAGAACGTGCCGGTTGCTGCCGCCAGCGTCGTTGCCGATGCCGAACGCGTAATGCCGGTGCAGTTCGTGTTCGATTTTCCAAACGCACATACCGTGTCGGTCGTGGGCGATTTCAACGATTGGACCGTTGATC
>JBDUBA010000046.1:0-14126 GCA_040004335.1 Gemmatimonas sp. | reverse complement strand
CTCGCATCACCGCCGCCACGTCCAACAGGTGGTAGGCGAGTGGATGCCAACTTGGTCCCATACCCACCGCTGGCTTAGCCTTCCCCCAAAATCGCAGATAGTCTTTCATCAATTGCCCAAGAGGTTGCTGTGCCATCGTGCTGCGAGTTGTGCGGTCAGACTTTCTGACACCGCGACGCAGTTCGCCAGCTTCAAGGCTCTCGAAGAAAGTATCGGGATCGCGCATCGGCCAGCGTTTTTCGCAGCACTGCATCCACCTCACCAGCCTAAACTGCCGGGTCTGCGCGCGAATCCAGGCAACCCACCTAGCGTAACTCGCAGTCGCATAGCACTTTACACCTCGTGACCCTGGCCGCAAAACGGCGTCCGGCCGTGCGAGGCGTCGTGCTCGATCGCGCCCTCGAAGCCCTGCCCCTATTCCGCCTCAGCGACTCGGCGGAAGACGCGCCCGTCTCGTACACCACCGAGAACGGCGGGCGCTGGCGCGTCATCCCCGCCCCCGGCGATCGCCTCCCCGGCACCTTCGACCAGGACGTCTACGTCGAAGTGATGCACCGCTACCACGAAGCGGGTGACCCCGCCGACGGCGCCATCTCCTTCACCCTGCACTCGTTTCTGCGCAGCATGGGACGCCGCGCCGACGGCCGCACCTACGAACAACTCCGCGGCGCCCTCACCCGCCTTGAACGCACGATGCTCGAGTCCATCGGCGCATACTGGTCAGCCAACACCGGCGAAGCGGAAACAAGTTTTTCGCTCTTCAGCACCGTGCAAGTGCAGCGCCGGCGCATCGCCGACCGCGAGCAGCTGCACCTCTTTGGCAACCTCACCGCCGGTGAACCGGGCGACGCCCGCGTCGTGATCTCACCGACCATCCGCGCCAACCTGAACGCCCACCACTCAATCACGTTGTCGGCCGCTCGGTACCACGCCCTCTCCTCGCCCGTGGCCCGCCGACTCTATCGGTTGCTCGAGGTGGCAAGGGCCGAAGGGCGAGTGTCGTGGCGGGTCCCGCTGGAGCGTCTGGCGGAGCAACTGCCGCTCTCCCAACGCTATCCGTCCCACTTGCAACGCGTACTGCAGCCCGCGCATGAAATGTTATTGAGCGCAGGGCTGTTGCGGGACGTGGGTATTAAGCAGTATGAAAGGGTGTGGCAGGTAGACTACGTACTGGGGTCTCGCCCTCGCGAGGAGTCCTAGAGCAGGGTCGTCAGCATTGACGGCACACCTCGCGTAGAAGTCTCACCTGCGATCAATCGATATTCGAAACGGTGACTATTTCCTGGGGTAAGACATCCTCTTGTAAGGAGTCGCACGCAGGTGTTCGGCGAACGTACCTTGGTCTTATCCTCCTTTTGTGAGACGCGCCGCATGATTCGCTCCAAAAAGATCGCCCTGGCCGGCATTGTCCTTCTCCCCGTTCTGGGTGGAGCATTCGCGCTTCAGTCGCGCCCCACGCGAGACGGCAGCCAGCTTCTGGGTCAGGTCCTGCAGCTGGTCGACAAGAAGTTCGTCGACACACTCGACCCCCAGGCGCTGTACGAGAAAGCCGCTCGCGGCCTCGTCGCCCAACTCAACGATCCCTATAGCGAACTCTTCTCGCCCAAGCAGCTGGAAGAGTTCTCACGCAATACCAGCGGCCACTACGCTGGACTGGGGATGGAAATTCAGCCGCTCAACGGCTACGTCACCATCGGAAAGGTTTTCCATAACACGCCGGCCGAAAAAGGCGGTGTGCTGGAAGGCGACAAGATCAGCCTCATTGATACGGTTAACGCCAAAGGCATGAACTCACAGCAGGTGCAAACCCTGCTGCTCGGCGAACCCGGCACTACGGTGAACGTCACGTTCATCCGCCCCGGAGTGGCAACGCCGCTCAAACTCAATTTCAAACGCGCGGTGGTGCACGTTCCGGCCGTTCCGGTCGCCATCATGGTCGACGACAAAGTCGGTTACGTCGAAGTGCTCAAGTTCAGCGAAGCCACGGCGGCCGAAGTCGACAGCAGCGTCAAGTTCCTGGCCAGCAAAGGCGCCAAAGGTGTCATCATCGATCTACGCGACAACGGTGGTGGCATTCTCGATGAAGCGTTCAGCATGAGCAACCTGTTCCTGCCCAAAGGCAAGGAACTGTTGAGCGTGCGTGGTCGCGGTGAATTCCAGCGCTACGTTGCCGAGCAGAATCCAAGTGCGCCGGATATTCCGTTGGTAGTGATGACGAACGGCGGCACGGCTTCGGCGTCTGAAATCGTGGCCGGCGCTTTGCAGGATTACGATCGCGCGCTCATCCTCGGCCAGACCTCATTCGGAAAAGGCCTCGTGCAGAGCGTGTACAACCTCGACGGCGGATACGCGCTCAAGATCACGTCTGGCAAATGGTATACGCCGTCCGGCCGCTCCATTCAGAAAGAGCGCAAGTTTATCGACGGTCAGTTTGTCGAAGTCAGGCCCGACTCCATGGAAACGGATTCGGCCCGCAAGGCGCGTCCGGTCTACAAGTCGGAAAGCGGTCGGACGGTTTACGGCGGCGGTGCGATCACGCCAGACGTGATGGTTGCTCCAGACACGCTGACCACGCCCGAGTTAACGCTCGCCAAGGCGCTCCTCAGCAAACGCACGGAGCTGGAAACCACGATGCAGGTGTTCGCACTCGAGCAGCGTGGCAAGTTGAAGCCCGACTTCAAAGTCACTCCGGAATGGCGCAACGAGATCTACACCCGCCTCTCGGCCGCCGGCGCGAAAATTGACCGGTCAGTCTACGATGCCGGCGTCACATACCTTGATATCCCAATCGAAGCGCGCGTAGCCCGCGCCGCATTCGGCGATAGCACGGTGCGCCGCCACTTCATTCCGAACGACAACCAGATGCTCAAGGCGATCGCGCTCCTTCACGCCAGCAACACGCAGAAGGACCTGTTTGTTGCGGCAGCGAATGACGCAAAGAAGACAGCTACGAACACGGTCAAGAAAGGCAACCAGTAGCCGCACGTTGGTGTTGCGGATTTCCTCACGCTGGTGTTGACGGGTCTTAAACGATGACGTTGACGTTGACGTGTTGAAACCGAAGGCGATGCCGTAACGATACGGATTGCCAGAGATGGGGGGGTCGCGGTACGCTGCAGGACTATGCGTACTACGACCCCTCTCGCGTTTTCCGCGGCCGCGCTGCTTGTCTCAGCGTGCAGCCCCCAAATTCGCAGCACGAACAACAGCGCCGCCGCCGTCCTTCAATCGGCCGCCCAACCCGCGCCCAAATTTGTACCGGCGCTTCCAGGCGAATCGCACTTGGGCCGTTTGCGGCAGCTGACAAACGGTGGCGAAAACGCCGAAGCATATTTCAGCGCTGACGGACAGTTCATCACGTTCCAGAGCACGCGCGATGGGCATACCTGTGACCAACAATTTGTGATGAAGTCTGACGGCACTAGCATCACGCGCGTGTCAAATGGACAAGGCAAAACAACGTGCGGCTGGTTTATGCCTGGCAGTCAACGTCTGTTCTTTGCATCAACACACGCGGCCGATGCAAAGTGCCCCGTGAAACCGGATCCAAGCAAAGGATACGTGTGGGGCATTGATCCATACGACATTTACACGGTTGGACGCGACGGAAAAGAGCTCAAGCGTCTCACGAACTACAACACGTATACGGCCGAAGGTGTGTTGTCGCCCGATGGCAAACGCATTGTGTTCACGTCGCTCAAGGGCGGTGATCTCGACATCTACACCATGAATGTTGACGGTACCGACGTGAAGCAGTTGACGAATCTTCCGGGGTACGACGGCGGACCGTGGTGGTCACCCGACGGGAAGATGATTGTGTATCGCGCGTATCACCCAACCGATCCGGCCGAGTTGAAAGCGTATCAGGATTTGTTGAAGGAACACATGATCCGTCCAAACAAAATGGAAATTTTCACGATGAACGCGGACGGCAGCAATCAGAAGCAGATCACGCACTTGGGTGGTGCGAACTTTGGTCCGTCGTGGGCCCCGGGCGGCAAGCAGATCATTTTCTCGTCGAACTACCCGAATCCCAAGAGCGGCAATTTCGATTTGTACTTGATCAATCTTGACGGAACGGGCCTCACACAGCTCACGAACAGTCCGGTGTTCGACGGCTTTCCCATGTTCAGTCCAGATGGCAAGAAGTTGATCTTCGCTTCAAATCGGAATGATGCGAAGGAAGGCGAGACCAACTTGTTTGTGGCGGATTGGAAAAACTGAACAGCCCTTGCACGCGCTGAATTAGTGCCATAGTTTCTTTCCCCGGAGCCACTCCGGGGAGAACTATGACGACCGACGATCTGGGCTTGATAGCAGGAACGCTCGACCTTCTGGTGTTGCGCACGTTGGCGTGGGGGCCGCGGCACGGTTTCGCGATCGCCAAATGGCTGCGCCAAACATCCGACGAAGCAATCCTCGTTGAAGATCGCGCCCTCTACCTCGCGTTGCATCGCCTGGAAGAGCGGCAGCTCGTTGAGAGTGAATGGGGGCTGTCGGAAAACAATCGCCGGGCGCGGTTTTACCAGCTCACGAGCGCCGGCATGAAACAATTGCAATCGCGCGAGCAACACTGGGCGCGCTATGTGGACGCCGTGTTCAAGATTCTCCGGGCCACTGATTCACAACCCGCCTGACCATGCGCGAAATACGGATTTCCGGTATTCGGCGCTTGCTCCGCATTTCGCTCACGTCAAATGACGTGCGTCATGAGGTTGCGGAAGAGATCCAGTTTCATCTCGACGCACGCGTGGCCGAGTTGCGCCAACAGGGACTTTCCGAGCGCGAAGCGCACGACAGCGCGCGTGCTGAATTCGGAGATGTCGAAGAGAGTAAACGAGAATTGGCGCGCGTAGACCGTCGTCGCGTTGGCCTTGCACATCGCAAGGCGCACTTCATGTCAATGCGTGACGACCTCCGCTATGCCGTGCGCAGTCTTGCGCGTCGGCCTTCCCTCCTCGCCGTCATCACCCTCACGCTCAGTCTCGGCATTGCCGCGAACGCGATCATGTTTGGTGTTGTCGACCAATTGTTGTTGCGCGCGCCAGCGCATGTGGTGTCGCCGGAGCGGGTGAAGCGTCTCAACTTTCGCTCGGTGGGGCACCAGGGTATTGGCAAAGACTCCCCCCTCGAAACTTTCGTCAGCTCGGTAACGACATACCCGGTGCTGACAGCGCTTCGTGCCAACACCACGGGCTTTTCAGAGCTTGCCGCGTATAGTTCACCGAGTGAGTACAGTCTCGGGCGCGGTCGCGACGCACGGCCTGCGCTCACTCAATTGGTAAGCGGAAACTATTTTCATCTGCTTGGCGTGCGCGCGGCACTTGGACGTGTGTTCACTGTCAATGACGATCAAATTCCCATTGGCGAACCCGTCGCCATCCTCAGTTACAGGTTCTGGCAGCTCCAATTCGCGGGCGACTCGACGGCCATTGGCCGCGAATTGTTGTTGCAGGGAAAGACGTTCACAATTATTGGTGTTGCACCGCGAGGTTTTTCCGGAATCGACCGTCGCAATGTGGATGTGTGGCTCCCCATCAGCGCCATTGCGCGCGAGTCACTTGGACAGGGGTGGTACAATACGACGAACAACTGGTGGGCTGAGATCATCGGACGGGTGGGAAGCGAAGTTGCCCCTCAACTCGCCAACGAACAGGCCACCAGGGCGTACGGCGACATTGTCCGCACATGGAACGACGCCCAACGTGATTCCAGTTCCATTGTGTTTTCGTCGATCATTGGCACTCGCTCTCCAAATGGGTTGAGTCAGGAAAGCAAGGTTTCACTGTGGTTGATGGGTGTTTCCGTCATGGTGATGCTAGTTGCCTGCGCCAATGTCGCGAACCTGTTGCTCGTGCGAACCATAGAGCGACGTCGTGAGATTGCCGTGCGGATTGCGCTTGGCGTGAGTCGTGCACGGCTGCTGCGTATGCTGTTGACGGAAACGGCATTGTTGGCACTGGTGGCGTCGCTTGCGGCCATGATCATTGCGTTTTTTGCCGGCGCGCTCGTGCGGAACGTGTTGCTGCCGAACGTTGTGTGGAGCGAATCGGTGTTGGACGTCCGCGTGTTTCTCTTCACACTGTCGATGGCCGTGGCCTGCATGTTCCTGGCTGGGCTTGCGCCAGCGCTGCAAGGTCTTCGCACGAAAGTCTCAGATGGGCTCAAGGCGTCATCGCGCACGATCTCGTCAAGTGGTGGCCGCGTGCGCTTTGCACTGTTGCTCACGCAGACGGCGATGTCGGTCATTCTGTTGATTGGTGCGGGGTTGTTCATTCAAAGCCTGCACAATGTGGTATCTCGTGAAGTGGGAGTCGATCGCGATCAGGTGGTGCGCGTGTCAATGCCGCTTTCACGTTTTGGGTTCGACCCGGCCCAGGTCGAGGATATTTATCGCCGAGGTGTGGAGCAATTGCAGGGCCTGGCGGGAGTAACGTCGGTGAGCGTGGCGCGCATGACATATCCCATGGGTGGTGCTACTGCGATGGGTTTCTCGGTGCCGGGCGTGAAGAGTCCCACCATTGCTGGAGGAGGTCCGTACAATGCGGCAGTGACATCCGGCTTCTTCGCGACAGTGGGCGCGAGAATCTTAAAGGGTCGCGATTTTACGAGGGCCGAAGAACTGCATGGTGCACGCGTGCTCATCGTGAACGAGAAACTTGCGAAAGCGTACTGGCCTGATGGCAACGCGCTTGGCCGATGTGCAAAGTTTGGAGGTGACAGTGTGTGTTCGGAAGTCATTGGTGTGGTTGGCAACCTGCTGCAGTTCAATGTCATCAACGATGATCGCGCCATTGTGTATGCAACTCCGCGACATCCAGGTGCTGCGGGCAGTGCGCCGGGAGCAATGCTCGTGCGCATTTCGGGCGATGTGAGTGTCTTGGTACCGGCAATACGCCGCGAGCTGCAATCGCTGGCGCCCACTATGCCATTTGTCCAGGTGAAAGCGATCAGCGAACTTTTGGCGCCGCAGTTGCAGCCGTGGCGCCTGAGTGCCACCATGTTCACGTTGTTCGGCGTCATTGCGTTGGTCATGGCAGCGGTTGGCCTGTACAGCCTGATGGCTTACTGGGTTTCGCAACGCACGCATGAAATCGGTGTGCGCATGGCCCTCGGCGCGCAACGCTCCGATGTGGTGCGCCTCGTGGCCAGGCAATCGTCGCTTGCGGTAGCTGCAGGACTTCTGGTTGGTGGTGGTGTTGCATTCATTGCATCGCGATTTGCGGTGGACATGCTCTACGAGACGTCACCGCACGATCCACGGATCTACTTAGGAGCTGCGTTAGTGTTGGCCGCTGCTGCGACGGTCGCGAGCATCGTGCCGGCCAGGCGTTCGACGGTCATCAATCCGTCGCAGGCCATTCGGGCGGATTGAGCTCTGGATTGATGCAACGGCACGCCCAGTCGCATCTGATTTCGCTACTGCGCATTTGCCTGGGCAACATCTTTGAGCCGTTTCACCAGATCCTGCAGCACCACGGGTTTCGCCATCATGCGAGCCGGTGGCACCGGTGTGTTGCCCGTGTGCCCTGCACCTAAATCTCCCGATAACACCAACACGCGCGGCTCCAACCAAAGCCGTCCTTCGCGCACCTCGGCCATGAATGCATAACCATCCATCACGGGCATGCGCAGGTCGAGCAACACCACATCGGGGCGTTCCGCATCAACTTGCGTAAGTGCATCCCGGCCGTGAATCGCTTCGCGAACCGACGCCCCGCTCCGACGCAGATAACGCGCAATTGCAGTGCGCACACCGTCTTCGTCATCGACAATGAGAACGTTGATACCGGCCAACAATCCACCGTCGGCTTGGACAACGCGAGGTACCGGCGTTGGCGTGGGGACCGCGTCGGGCTCGCAGGCCGGCAACGTTAACAGGAACTGCGCGCCGGGATTTGCATCTGTGTACGTGAGGTCACCACCACCTTCTCGCGCAATTCGACGACAGATGTACAACCCCAGTCCAGTGCCACTGCTGCCTTTCGTTGACGAGAATGGCTGAAACAGGCGGTCGCGAAAATCGGCTGAAACGCCAGGACCATTATCCTGTACCGAAACACACGACCACGATCCATTCTGCCACACGCGTACTTCAATTTTTCTCCGGCCGGGAAGTTTCGCCATCGCTTGCACTGCGTTGGTGAGCAAGTTGACGAACACTTGTTCCAGACGCGTGGCCGCGGTACGCACCGGTGATGTTTCCGGAGAGAACTTTCGAACACACTCGATGGAGTGTAACGGAAACTGATACGCGACAAGGTCGATTGCGCGCGTTACTACCGCAGACAGCTGAACAATTTCAACGGGTTCGTCGCCAACACGCACAAACCGCAACAGACCCGACAACAGCTGCCCTGCGCGGCGCGCCTGTTCGCGCACCAATTCAAAATCGGCGCGCGTCTCAGCTTTGAGGTCGGAGCTTACCAGATTCGCTTCGGCGGTGCCGAGTATTGCCATGAGTGGATTGTTGACCTCGTGCGCAACGTCGGCCAGCAACTGTCCAGCCGCCGCAAATCGACCTTGTTCCTCTGCGCGGCGACGTAACACATCACTCGCGCGATTGAACACATTGGCCACTCGCCCCAGCTCGTCGTCGCTTTCAGAAATTCGCGCTTCGAGATCGCCGGCGGAAAGTTGTGTGAGTCCATGTTCGAGACCCCGCAGCGGTACAATGAGCCGGCGACGGGTGAGCGTGACCAGATACCACATCAGAAATCCGCCAACCACCAGCCAGCCAACCGTCCAGCTCACCAATTCGCTGCTGGCTTTGTTGACGCGCGCTTGGCGATCGAGCAGATCGCCAAGTCCTTGGCGTTGTGCCTCGTCCAGCGACTGCGCGATACCTGACACTGAATCGAGCGCCGTTCGGAGACGTGCACGGTAGATCGAATCTTCACCCAGACGAAACGCGCGACCGGCTTCGTCAAGCGTTGCTGTGAATTGATCGGTTTGCGCAACCAGACTCGCAAACGCATTGCGCATTTCCTCCGCCACTTCGCCGTATTCCAGCACCGGTGCGTCGCGCATTGCCTGCACGGTATCCGCCAACAGTTTTACAATGACGCTGGAATCCTTGATGCTCCGGTCGTTCAAGGCTCGCGCCAACGACACGGCGCCCTGAAACACATCTCCCTGCTCGCGCAGCGTTTGAAACGCGTCGCTGGTTGCAACGGATTCGTCCTCCAACATTCGGGCCGGCGGCACCAATCGCCACAACACGAGCGAGGGAAATGATAATCCGTAGAGCACCATCAGCACGGTGGCCATGAACATCGTGCGCCGCAACGTGCCACCAGTCGCTGCTCTCGCCTCCCCGGTAGTCGGAACGTCACGCGCCCGGTTGTTGTTCACTTGACCAGCTCCCACCCTGTTGCCGACGGTCGAATGAGTCGCGCAGCAATAGCTTGTTTTCCAGTGAAATCGATCGCCCCCAGCACACCTTGATACGGAGGACGTGTGCGCCCCAACGACAGCATCCAATCGCGCACTGCTCTCGGATCTCCACCAACTTCAGCGGCAGCGGTGTTCAGAATTCCAACAGCATCGTACAATGCCGCGTGATTCCACAACGGTTCACCATCCAGATGTGACGCGCGAAAATCACTCAGAAATTTTTGCGTAGCGGCATTGGTGGAATCAGGCAGCCAATACGTGGCGAGCGCCAGTCGATCTGAGGCCGGCGCGAGTGTTCGCAATTCACGCGCCCCCGAAATTGTCGCGTCCGATCCGACGATCAATAAATTGGGATCGCGTGCCCACGCCAGTTTCGCGGTACGTTCTGCGAGACCACCCTGCGTAACCAGCAGCAACATGTCCGGCTTGGGATCGTGACTGAGTATGCTGCGCACCAGCAGGTTCAAGTCACTCTGCGGCGTGTGCATGACGTTTTCCAGAATCTGAACGTCAGTCGGCACGAGTGCCGCCTTGATTGCACTCACAATACCACGACCGTACTCATCATCCTGTACCAACAATGTGAGACGCTTCCGTCCGCTGCGGGCCAGGAAACCCGCCAGCAGCTCGCCCTGCAACGAATCGGACGCGACGAGTGGAAATGTCCAGGGAGAAACCGTAGCGAGCTTTCGACTGGTGCCCGTGGGCACAATTTGCACAACGCCGTGCTCGTGATACACTGGCGCCGCCTGCAGCGCTGAACGACTGCTTTCGTGCCCGATCACACCAATGAGCCCGGGAATTCGAACCAGTTCGTTGGCCCAGACCAACGCCTGCGCGGCTTCTGCGCTGTCTTTGCCAATTCGGAGGGTGACCTGGCGACGCGCGCCCACGCTTTCATTGAACCGCTGCTGACGACCCGGCAAGATGGCCTGCGGCGTTCCCACGTCGGCCCCCATCGCAATGCCGATGGTGGGCGGCCTACGGTCAGGACACCCCGCGCAGGCCAGCGCCAACGCAGCAATTGTGATCACGGGAGTTGCGCGCGTCCTTCCGGCAGCGAGTATCATGTTAACCACGATTTTCCTGGAGATGCCATGGTGCAGTACGTGTCGCTCATCCTCGGTGTTGTTGTCCTCGGCGTTCTTGTTCGCTCAATCCGAATTATTGGGCAGGCGGAAGTTATGGTGGTCGAGCGGTTCGGGCGCTTCCATCGCATCGCGCGAAGTGGTCTGAACATACTCATTCCGTTCATCGAATTGCCGCGGTCCATCGACGTACGGTATCTGGAATCCGATGTTGGCGGCACGCGACGGCTGATTCAGGGACACACGTACCGCATCGACCTGCGCGAACAGGTGTTGAACTTTCCCAGTCAGCCGGTCATCACGCGCGACAACGTCACCATCGACATCGACGCGGTCCTGTATTATCGCGTCGCCGATCCACAGAAAGCCACGTACTCGGTGCAAAACCTACCCTATGCGCTCGAAACCCTCACGCGCACCACGCTCCGCAACATTGTCGGCGACATGGAGCTCGATGCGACGCTTACCAGTCGCGACGTGATCAACAAGCGCATGCGGGAAGTGATTGAGGAAGCATCCATCGGTTGGGGTGTGGACGTAACGCGCGTCGAATTGCAAAGCATCGAGCCGCCGCGAGAAATTCAACAAAGCATGGAACTGCAGATGCGCGCCGAACGTGAACGCCGAGCCGCCGTGACCAATGCGGAGGCCTCAAAACGTGCAGCAGTGCTCGAAGCCGAAGGCCAGCGCGAAGCCCAGATTCGGCGCGCCGAAGGTGACCGCGAAGGAGCAATTCTCCGGGCGCAGGGGCAGGCCGAAGCCCGGGTCGCGCTCGCCGAGTCCGAGGCCGCCGCCATCGGCCGAATTGCCGCCGCGCTCCCCGACGGACAGGCCACGATGTACATGCTTGGCCTCAAATATCTGGAGGCCCTCCCGCTTATGACACAGGGAAAAGGCACCACCATCTTCCTGCCCGCGGAAGCTTCCGGCGTCATGGGCGCACTCGGCGGTCTCAAGGAGATGATCGCGGCAACCGGCAACTCTCGCACACCCGATGTCGCTGCAAAATCACCGGCCAAGTCGCCCCCAACTGGCCTCGGGTATTCTGGCGCAGCGCGTGCGCTCGGCGATGGTTCGGACAAAGATGGCGGCAGCTGATGATCATTTCGCGCGAGCGCGCGGAACGTATTGCCCGCGCGCACGCCTGCGTTCGTTGCGGCGAATACAACTATCGAAAACTGACCGTGAAGGAAGCATTGGACGCCTGTCGCCAGGAGTTCGGCGAAGAATGGCACGCGGTGCTGATCTGCGGTGTGTGCGGCGTGCAGCAGGAACTGGGCATTGATGGCGCGGGGGACGTCGTCTACGTGAATTGAGCGCGGGTAAGTGCTCACAGGCCTCCCCCCAACGGCTAATACAACCAGCGGTGCTTTTCACGCACGTTACTGGAAGCGCTGCAAGTCGCGCTCCCGAAGTCCGGGAAGTGGCGAGAAGTTCAGATGCTTGCAGCAGTTTCTACCGAGGTATCATGTCCAATTCAGATTCCGGTGCAGACGCACCAAACAGCGGCGACGCGTTGCAAGCAATGTCCGACGCGCTGGCCAATGCCGTTGACGCTCTCGCTCCATCCATCGTCGCGATTCACGCGCGCCGTCGAATTCCCGCAAGCGGTGTGGTGTGGCGCGCTGGTTACGTGGTCGCCACGGATCACACGATTCGCCGCGAAACCGAAATCACCGTCACCCTCAATGACGGGCGACAAGTTCCGGCAACGCTGATTGGCCGGGACGCGTCAACCGATCTTGCGCTGCTCAAACTCGCCGACGACAGTGTGCCCGTTGCGCCAAAGGCCGCCGCGTCAAGTGTTCGTCCAGGTAACATAGTGTTAGCCGTTGGGCGGCCGGGAACAGCCATTACCGCCACACTCGGAACCGTGCATGCCGTAGGCGGCGAGTGGCGCACGTGGCAGGGCGGTCAGATGTCGGAAACCATTCGCGTTGACCTCAACGTGCACGATGGATTTTCAGGCAGCGCGTTGATGGATAGTCATGGCAACGTTGTTGGTATCAACAGTTCGATGCTGACGCGCGGAGTGCCCGCAACAATTCCCTCCGCTACGGTCGATCGCGTTGTCGAGCAGCTACTCACGGGTGGTCGTGTGCCGCGCGGATGGTTGGGAGTTGGCACGCAGCCGGTGCGTTTGCCAGAAAAGGTTCGAGCGGACGCGAATCTCACGCAGGAAGTTGGTCTGTTGCTGGTGAATGTCGCGAGCAACAGTCCGGCCGAGTTGGCTGGATTGTTTGTGGGTGACACGTTGATTTCACTGGCGGGCACGCCCACGCGTGAGGCAGAAGATGTGCTCGCAATTCTCGGTCCCGATACCGTTGGTCGCACGTTGACCGCGCGTATCGTGCGCGCCGGTGCGCTTGTTGAATTGCCTGTTGTGATCGGCGAATCGCCCCACGCTGCACCACGCGGCGGGTCGGGTGGTCCCGAGGGTGGATCACGTGGTAGCCGCGGACCGTTTGGTGGTGGCAATCCATTTGGTGGCAACCCATTTGGCCATAAGCATGGTGAACACGGAGCGACTGGCGAGCATCGTCATGAAGGACGTGGGCACGATTGGAAGGCGCGTGCCGAAGAAATGTTCGGCGATGAAAAACGCGCGTTTCACCGGCACATGCATGGGCGCCGACCTGAGCACGCGCGCCGCGCGGCCGAAGCGTTTGAAAAGTTTCGGGAGTTGAGTGAGGAGTTTGGATTCGGCTTTGCACGGGGTTGCGGTCCGCGTCGGCCTCACTAAAGCGTTGCGATCATGTTGCAAACACAGCCCGACCTGGCGAAACCCAATGTCGTTTCACGCGCACAATCGACACACGATCACCGATTGCCTGAAGCAGCAGCGGTAACTCGCGTTCTGGTTATTCAAAGTGCGGCGACACCACCGTCAGGTGTCGCCGCACTGCTGGCCGTGTCATCAGGTGAGGCAGGGGATTTTTATTGTGTGACGCGCGCCGTTGACGTTCTACGCGCCATCGGTGAATCGCCAAGTCTGGAGGTTGCACGACGAGCCGCGGTCGCGGCGGCGGTTGGTTACGACGTGGTGGTTGTGTCCCTGCACGAGGAACTCGTGCGCCTCAACGAACGCGAGCTCGCACTTGGCCTGGAGACGCTGGCCGATGTGGGAATTCCGGTGTTGGTGTTGACCGACTTTGGTGGCGAGGCCGATGATGATTTCATCGCGGCCGCGCAGTGGCTGCGACGTCACGTTCGCGGCGTGCTCTCAATCGACCTTACCGCGATAGAATTGGCGTCAGCGTTGCACGCGGTGCGTGCAGGGCACGTTGTGGTCGAGCGGCGCGTGAGTCAGGCACTGTTGCAGTTGGGCGCGCGCAAACGACCGCGCCCCGCCGAAAAGTCCGCCCGAGTGCCAGGCGATTCGCCGCCGTTGTCGACGCGCGAACGTGAGGTGCTCGCGCTACTGGCCGAGGGGTTGGCCACGAAGAACATTGCGCACGAGCTCGGCATTTCCGCCCATACAGTGAAAGCGCACGTGGAGTCCATCTTCGCCAAGTTTGGCGCGACGACAAGAGCAGAGGCCGTTGCGATTGGAGTGAAACGCGGCGCAGTGATGCTCTAGCCGCATTCAGATGGCACGAACCGCAGCACGCTGAAGCTGCGCTGCCGCAGAAAGCGGAGTAA
>JBDUBA010000228.1:0-14144 GCA_040004335.1 Gemmatimonas sp. | reverse complement strand
GCCTCACGCCGGAGCACTGGGAGGCAATTCGTCCTTGGCTTTCGTGGTTTCGTCTTTCGCGGAAACGGAGAGTTGGGCCTCGCCATCACTGAGGCCCTCAATGATGCCGGAATCGAGATAGATCCCCAAGCCACGAGTCTTTTCTTCGGCGTGCAGTTTTTCCGCGCCTGGCATGGCGAAGAGATGAAACACCTTTCTCGCCGCTTTGGGAAGAAACCGGTCCCACGGGTGCGGAATGGGATCTTCGTCAATCCGCCGCAGCCCGCGCAGATAATACTTGTAAAATTGGATGAACGGTTTGCTGAACACCGCTTCGCTTCGTGTCAGCAAATCGTCGAACGCCTTCGTACTGGCCCACGCCCGGAAGAGGTTCATCACTCCGCGGTTGATGGGCGCATTGGCGTACCGGTCAAGTCGCAGCACGGTGAACGCCTGCTCCATGAGGCGTGCTTGTTTGGAGACGAGGCGCGGACCGTCCCCGGTCGTTGCCATGACACGTGTATCGATCTGCAACCACACATCATCATTCATCGTCGCGTCGCTCGACTTGGTCACTGCCGCGCGTTTCAGCGGAATTTGCAAGGACAGTGGCGCGTCATTCACTTTGCCGGCGTTGTATTGATAGAGCTCGTTTTCCAGCAAGGCCAACTGGTCAACTAAACGATTGCGCTCCTTGTCATCCAGAGCATGAAACGGCATGTGCTCCACTAACAGCCATCGCCACGCGTCGTCGGACGCGCGTTCGTTATCCGGTAACTGTTTGGGCGTTTTTGGTCCGTGCGGCGGATGTTCACGATACGCCCACGTATGCTGATCGGTCTTGTCTGGTGACGTCATGATGTTGGCAGCTAAGGAGTAACCGGAACAACAGGAACCACCGGTTTCGGCGCGTGTGCATTGGCCGCGTGGCGAAACACCTCGCTGCTGCCCCACTGCGCAAAAACCGACTTCGCAATGTGCGCGCCCAATGCACGGTACGACTCAAATTGCGCGTCCGTAAAGAATTGATCGGCCGTGGTCTCGTGCGGAAACGCAGGCGCGGCCGACTTGTAATTCAATACAGGCTCGGGTTCGTCACCGGTGAGCGAGTTTTTCACGTAGATCAACCAACTCGCCTGATCCTTGCGGTCGGGATACAGAATGCGTCCTACCGCGCAGTGACTGCGACTGTACCCCGTAACCTTGTCGGGGCGAATCATGGACAGATCGATATCGACATTGATGCCCTCGTCCACGTACGCGTGCCGCAGCGCCTCGGTAAATGAACCAAACGTGAGACTGGCATCCTGCTCGGCATCAATAGCGATGATCACTTTGCAACGACGTTGCAACAGCGGATAAATACCCACGTTGTCGCCGGTGTGTCCGCCGTCGGACAAGTTCACGAGTGCGTTGTTATCCGTGGTCTGCATGGTGACTTCGCGCCACAAATACGCTGGCCAGAAAATACGTCCCTCGCGGCGAACCTGACTGCGGCGTGAACGCGGATTTTCTGTCCAGTATCCCAATCGCACATTGAACAACGCGGTGGCGAACGCTTGGGCAAAAAAGGTGTGAAACCCCATGCCCGGTGACGCGGCGGCGCCAGAAATTGCCAACGCACGTCCCAGTTTCGTTTCGCCTTTGCGATAAATGGCCGTGGGGCGAAATCCCGTATGCACCGATCCGCAAAACAGCTTTGAAAACAACCAGTAGCCCGACTTGCGGTCCTTGCGCGTCAAGTCACGACTGCCCGCGAGGTTGATGGCGCAGCTGATCAGATGATATGGCGACGTGTTGCGCCACGTCCCCTGGTGTTCTCCCACGGGATCGCCGTGCAAACTGCGCAATGGCAGCGACATGGAATCACGAAAGGTCCAGTGACGCCGTTTGGAATCCTTGAGCTCTGACAGCAAATACGTTTCGGCCAGCCGATCGCGATAGAAATAGTGCAGCGACAACTTGTTCATGTCGACCAACCAACCCAATGCAAACACAATCACGAATGTCGCAAACGTGATCGTGAAGGCCTGATCGGGACTTGAATTACGGATGATTGCGGCGCCAAACGTGAGAACGCCCAGCAGCATCGTCGCGCTCACTGCAACGGCGAGTGATGCGTGAAGCAGTCCAGCCGGAATCCGCTTGGTTGGCGCGTTCTTGCTGGTAAGCAGGCGCGTGACAAGCAACGACATCACGGCGCTGATCGCCAACGTCGGACCTTTCTCCGCTAACGCAAACATGACCGGAGCCAACAACAAAAAGATGACTGACGCCCAGATGCTGTACACAAGAATCGCCTGGTAGCCGCCCCACAACGTTCGAAAACGGCGATCCCATTGTTTGGTGGGCAGAAACTGCGGAAGAATGATCGCCAGCAAAAATGCAACGACACGTGCGCCGCCCAGTGTGAGGAGCGGTAGCCACAAAGCAATGAGCCGATTGGGCACGAATGGCATGGCACTCTGTTTCCACATGAATGTGGATGTCAGCACCACGGCGAATGCCAGAACGCCAATCGCCCATAGTACGGATTTATCAAACACATCCTCGTCCGCTTCGCCCGGCTGAGGATCGGCGAGCAATTTTGAATTCCTGAAGGTATCCAGGGCAATCCGCACGATGCCCAACGCCATCAGCGTAAGCAGTACTCCCATCGCAATGGCGGCCAGCACCGACACACGCAACGCTGCCGCATCGAGCGCGTGCGTAAACACGCGTCGTGGCGCGAGCGTCATCATGTCAATTTCGTACCGAATCCAGGTAGCAAGATCGGGTCCGCTCAACACTTCTTCCGTCGTTTCTTTGCACGTCTCCACTGCAGAGTCACACGGGAACGACGCGACACGTTTTCGGACGGTCAGTCCATCCGCGAATCTTGGCTGTCCCGGAGTGACAACGTCCTGAACGATGCGAGGAGCCGTCAACGCGCTCTTGATATCGGGACTCAACACTTGAACCGTTGCCAGATACAACGCCGTCACTCCAAACAAAAACAACAAAAATCCGGCTACATGAAATACCACGCCGGTCAGAACATTTCCAACGGCGCGCAGCGTATCACGAGTTAAGACACCACGGCGCGCAATGAGAAAATTTCCGTGTGTCCGCAATTGCGCGACCACCTCGGCGGCGCGGCGCGAGGTTGGTGTCTCATCCCGATCATCGCGAAACGGAAATTTGGGCCAGTCTGTCGCGAACGCCGGGCGATCACGATATTCAAACTCATGAAGTTCACCTTTGGCCGTTGGATTTTCCGAAGGATTTGTTGGGAGCCGCGTGTCATTGAGTGACAACAGCGACGTCAGGCAACTCGCCATGTATCCGCCGCCCGAAACTGACGACACGTAGTCGATGAGTGGCAGCACGTTCAGCTGCGATAACGACTGCAGCACGCCGAGACAACTGGTGGCCGAGCGGATACCGCCACCGGAAAGGGCGAGGCCAACCAGTGTGCGCGCCGTTTTATCCGACTCGCGGCCATCGTACCGGTGATGCGAGATGTAGTCGATTTCGCGCCGGATAACGTCAGTCAGGTCGGCTTCGTCGCCAGTCGCACCTTCGAGTTCGTTGCTCGGCGTTGCTGCGTGCGCGGATTCCGACGACGATGCGGAAGCGTTCGATGTATATGGCACCGTCGCGGTGCGCTCGTTCAACCTTGCCTCGTAACTTCCGACAACATTGCGTGCGCGTCGAACCGCGAACACCAACCACGCCGCCGCGACATACAACACCGCACCCAGCAGGAACATCATTTGCGCAACGGCAAACAGGCGCAGCAACGCCGGTCGGAGCCAATGCTCGGCGTATCCAAAGGCAGACGGCAGGATGAAGGAGTTGATAAGACTGAGCAGTCCGGCGGCCACCGCGAGAAGAGCCGACATGAACCCGATCAACCGCAACGTCGATGTCCGCATGGCCCGTGCGGTGAGCAACACGGCTAACACTCCAAACGCCATCGCGAACAGACTGAACGCCCGGCCGTATCGTACCTGATGCAGTGCGCGCGCCTGCCAGTTGGAGGGCGAGGTGTGCTGCGCGTCTGTTTTGCACTGCCGCTGCCAACCATCCGTAATCGCGTTGGCGGCCGTGGGCGTGCCAGCAAATGTCAGGCGCGCGGTTTGCGGTTGGGTGAGCCAGGCGCCCACGCGCGACTCACTACCGGTCGCGGTCAGACAGGAATCGTCAGCGACGTACGATGACGCGACGGCGCCCACTGCCAGTCCCACCAGCAAACCGCGCACCCGGTTTGGAAGCGGTCGCAGCTTTCGGCTGCCTTCAAATGCGAAAAAATTTCGCAAGCGGTCCCACCGACTGAGCGCGGGTTTGGTCTCGGGCCTTTGGGTCGGTCGGTCAGGTTGTGTTGTCGTTGCCATTACTGCGCGATGCAGGGTGATGCGTCAGGAAATCCGTTTCCATCCGCGTCGAATGAGGGGCTGGAATGCACATTTGTCAATACGAATTTGTTGCAAAACTTCAGTGATCGTTGTGATCATACTCCGGCAACTACTTCGGAAAGATTGACGCAAACACCGAATTCGTGGTAAAAATGCAGCGATCGTTGTGCCCACACTCCGACACAATAATCACGCTGTGTTTCGCGCCCATCGTTTCCGTCACGTACTTGAAAAACGCCTCGCCACGTGCGCGTCGGGTTGGTCCTTGCGCCATGGCCGTGGGTGACGAATCGAAACCGCCCAGTGGCAGCACATCAACATGACCCAGCAGATAGGTCGTCGGGCGTTCCACCAACTGTTTGCGCAGTTGATCGGCCGTCATGTTGGCAACATAGCCGCTCAACCCCTGCATGCCGGCCGGCCAGCGGTCGAATGTTGGCGCCTTCGTTGAATCAAACGCACCGTACGTGAAGTTCGTGTGCAGCTTTTCGCCGTTGTCGCCCAGCGCTTCCTTATACGCATCCTCGACGGTTGCGTCACCCGTCGCCAACGGGCGTACGGACGCTGGCCACGCATAGCTGGACGGGTTGGCCACAACGTACGTGATGTGTACGCCCGCCGTGTTGTGCACCTTATTCGCCATTTCATAGCGCGTAACAACCTGTCCGCCGGCCGAGTGACCGGCAATCACAATGGTCGTGAGGTTCGGAAACACTTTCTTGTCGGCGAGTTGCTTCACGAGTTCGTCAATGAAATCGAAGGACGTAATGGTGGGGTCGGACGTCGCAAACCCGCCACCGCGCCAGTTGATGCCGTTTGACGGCCACAACACTTCGTTCGCTTGCGGCTTGTCGGGCGTTGCGATGATGTGCGGTGCGATGATGATTGTGTTCCCGAGCGCGCCTGCAAGAAATCCTGCAGCGGTGGCTGTTTCGAAATAATGATCGGCGTTGCGGCTGGCGCCGTGAATGAGAATGAACGCGCGCGTGAGGCCGGCGTTACGCGTAGTGAGCGTGTGCGTCGCGTACACCATCGAGCGCGCCGGGCCCTTGCCGTACGTGATCCAGCGTTCGCACGCGGTGGTGGGCGTGACGCACGGACTGGTTGCGCGCGCCTGGGCATTGGCGACGGGCGGCGTGCGCACGACCGAACCGGCAAGCGCGAGAGCGGACAGCAGGGCCGCGCGAATAAGTGGCGTGTGGGTGCGCATGGATTGACGGTGACGAGGATCAGGCAAGGGCGCCACAACTAAAGATGTCCGTTCGCCCATCAGCTGGGAACTCCGCAGTTTCGTGTCACACTCAGTACGGAAACGATTCAGCACGCCGCAACCGATGCTGTGGAGTTCCGCGGTCAGAATCGACAGTCGCTGCGATGGGCGCAATCACGCGAGAGAGACATCCGCCTTGCGGTATAGAGGCGACGCTCCCAAATTGGGCGCTTCGCGAACTTGATCAGTTGATGGACGCGATGCCGGGCACCGCCCGCGGCGACCGCCTGGATGTTCTTGCCACGTTGGTCAAGGCCTACGAAAACGAACACTGGCGCATTGATGCATCCGACCTAATTGATGCCATCAAGATACGGATGGACGAGCGCGGACCCACTCGGCGCGACGTGACGATCTGAACGTTGACTGAGTTAGTGGTGAGCAAACACCGACAATCTTTCGAATTGCTCCAACCCGCCGTCGGTTTACGTTCACCGCCAAGCCAGTGAAACGATTTGCCGTTGCCAGCTTCGTGGCGCTCTCTGCGATCACTGTGTACAGCCTCACCGCGTATCCAACCATCACCTGGTGGGATTCAGCCAGCTACTCACTTGCCGCGGCAACGCTCGGCGTGAGTTCATCGCCCGGGTCGTTGCTGTTGATGCTGCTTGGATGCCCAATAGCGCACCTACCGCTCGGCGCATCGCCCGCGTACCGGCTCAACCTCTTTGCGGGCGTGTTGGCGGCGACAACGTCGGTGATTGTGTATTGCGCGGCATTGAATGCGGTTCGCATTAACGATCAAGACGGAACACGTGGCAATTCCAACGGTGATGCGGCCCTCAAATTGGGTGCAGGTGCAGGCGCTCTCACCTTTGCATTTGGCAGCACAACCTGGGAATACGCGGTAATGTTTACGCCGTACATTTTGACGGCGGTGTTTACTGCGGCATTGCTGTACGTGTTGTTCCGGTGGTGGCAATGTGCCGTAGATGATTCATGGAAATGGTTGGCACTCCTGGGCCTGCTATTTGGTCTCGATTTCAGCGTACACCGCACAAACCTTTTGCTCATTCCAGCCGCCCTTGTGTTCGTCTTGATTCGGAGCCCTCGCGCCATGATCAACGGGCGGAACCTTGTTGGCAGTGCGGTTGGATTGCTTGCTGGACTCTCGGTGCAACTGCTGATCATTCCAATTGCGCGTAACACGAGTTCCGAATTGAACTTCGGCAATCCGCGCGACTTTACCCGATTTCTAAATTACGAGTCGTTGTCGCAATCGGGCGGTAGTTTTTTTGTGAAAATCTTTCCGCGAAATGCCGACGTATGGCACGTGCAAGTTGCGGACTTTCTCAGAACACTCGGCGACAATGCGCTGCATTGGAGCGGCAACAGTCGCGCTGCCGGTGTGTTGCCCGCAATTGCCGCGGTGATAGGGCTCATCGCCATTGCGCGTCGGAGTATGCGATTTGCGATTGCTTTGTTCTCGCTGCTGATCGTCCAGGCCACCATGACGGTGATCTTCTTCAACATTCCCGCCGACTATTTTCGTTCGCTCGATCGCCACTATTTGCCCGTGTGGGTGACAATTGGTGTGTTGATCAGTTGCGGGTTGGCGACGATGACTCAGTGGGCGTTCGCACAGCGGCACAAGAGTCGCACGCTTGGTTGGGTGTTCGCGGTAGTTCTGTTGATTGTGCCCGGCGCGCAGGTGCTCGACAACTGGCGTTCGCACGATGCGTCAAACCGGTATTTCGCGCGCGACTACGCGGTGAATGCGCTCGCCGCGCTGCCGCCCAATGCCATCTACTTCACCGTTGGCGACAACGACACCTTTCCGTTGATGTACATGCAAGGTGCGGAACACGTGCGCCCCGATGTGCAAATCGTGAATATGTCAGTCATGCAGTACGACGACTATCCCGATCAAATTCACGAACGCGCGCCAGCGTTTCCCATCAGCATTCTGAGTGCAGAACGACATGCGCTCATTACAAAACCATGGACCGATACTTCCCTCGTTCTTCCGTTCCCGAAGAACAATACATTGTTCGGATTGTCACCTGAGGCGGTTGCCCTCGATACCGGCACGTTCATCGTCAAGCCGCAATGGGGTGGTACCAACATGTCACTGGGCGATATCACACTGCTCGATATCGTGCGCACCAATCAATGGCGACGGCCAATTACGTTTTCCATCACGACCTCGCGTGCGGGAATGATGTGGCTCAATCCGTATGGCCGGTTGGAGGGTGCGTATTGGCGCATCGTGCCGGTCAAGAATCCAACCGCGAATGCCGATGCCCTGCGTCAACACTTGTTGCAAGAGTATTCGTATCGTGGCTACGCCGATTTGTCGGTCACGGTCGATGACTTTGCGGCGCGTGTCGGTGTGTTGTATTACGAAGCGGCGGGAGAACTGGTCGCGCTCGATCGCGCGCGTGGAGATACGGCGTCGTGCCGAGCGGTGGTGGAAAAGATGCGAGCGGCGTTGCCGCCGGGGCGTCTTGTGCAGCGGGCGGGGTTGGATGGGGCGGCGGTGTTGCGGTGTGAGTAGCGGGCAATAACAGCGCGCTCGCCGGAAGAAATTGTATTGAGGTCAGCAGATCCTTCAATTTGTCGACAGAGTGCGCAAGTCCGGCCGACTTCGACTGGACCAGCACCTTTCAATTCGTGCAGTCTCCATCCCAGGAGACTTTCGATTGGCGACAGATCTGCCGCGCGCATGTGCCATGTAATGCCTGCCGCGCCGGCGACCTCCGACGCCCGACCCTGCAGCCCCACCGCTTCTCGGCCAGTACGGTCCTGAGGAACGGATGCCGGAGTGCCGATACTCGGTATCCAGTCGATCCCGGCCCCCGCTAACCGATGAAACGAATAAACCTTACCAGAATTGCGTTCGGCTCCGCCGACGGTATCGCCCGCGCACGCGGAGCTGCCACAGCGCGCGTCGGTGCCCTGCTCGCTCTCTTGCTGGGTGTCGTGGCATCAACGGCCTCCACGGCCGCGGCGCAGGTGCTCCACTTCCGACAGTATACCGCGGCCGACGGATTGCCACAGGCGCAGGTACTGGCCATGCACCAGGACCGAGAAGGCTATCTCTGGTTCGGCAGCTACGGCGGGCTCACCCGTTTTGATGGAGGCGAGTTCCACACCTTCACCACTGAGGATGGACTTTCCTCGAACTCGGTGTTCGACATTGTCGAGGACAGTTCCGGGCGCCTCTACATCGCCACCGACCGGGGGCTCTGCATCAAGTATCGATCAAAATTCACGTGCCGTCGCCAAGCCGACGGACTGGTCAGCGACGTCACCCGCAACGTGTCGTTGGACCGTGTTGGCGGAATCTGGGTGGGGACGTTTCGTGGCCTCTCACAAATTGTCGGCGACTCGGTGAGAAATTTCACGTCGGCCGATGGACTGCCGACAGATCGGGTTCTACGCGTGGTCGCCGACTCGGGCGGGCGGGTGTGGGTGGCGACCCCGGCTGGACTGGTACGTTTTGACGGGCGTCGGATGGTAAGCGATCCCGCCGACCCACTCTCCACGGCCGCCGTGCAGTTCATTGCTCCGGCCGGCTCAGGATTACTGATCGCCGCTGAAGGCCGGCTGTACCTCCGCCATGGGGATGTCACCACGGAGGTGGCCGCAGGAAAGATCCCGGCAGGCACAGCATTTACCAACGGAACGATGGCCGCAGATGGAAGCATCTGGGCAGGGAGCCGGACCGGCGCGCTCCATATTCACAACGGCGTCGTGGATCGCATCACCAAGTCAACCGGTCTCCTCCGCGACATGGTGAACAAGGTGATTACCGACCGTGAGGGCAACGTCTGGTTTGGGACCGACAAGGGCTTGAGTAAGCATGTCCCGGGACCGTTCCGCACCTATACAACCGAGAACGGACTCCCGGACTCCTTTGTGCGAACGATCGCCTTGAACGACAGCGGGCACATGTGGGTGGGCACCCGCAGCGGCGTCGCGGTGCGGGACTCGGGAGGGTTCACACAGCTGCAGCTGCCAGAAGCCGTGCGCAACTCACGCGTGTATGCGCTGGCCCGAGCGCCGTGGGGTGGGATGCTGATCGGCACCAACCACGGGCTGGTTTGGTACAAAGACGGCAAGAGCAAGCTGTACGGCAAGGCCGAGGGGATACCCGGAGAGGTTGTTTTCAGCTTGGTCGATGACGCGCACGACGGCGTGGTGATTGGCACGGAGCGCGGCCTGGCACGGATGCAAAATGGGCGCATCTCCCTGCTCGGACCACCAGGGTTCAGCGAAGGCGGCGTCATCTCGCTTTTCCGCGATTCCCGCGGCCGCATCTGGCTCGGACGGGTTACGGGTGGTGTGGGCGTCTGGGAGGGTGACTCCATCCATGTCATCGGTCCCGATAACGGCGGCAGTGCCCAGACAGTCTGGGATATGCGCGAAAGTGCCGACGGGACGATGTGGGTTGGCACAAATGGTGACGGCGTGCTTCGGATAAAGGGCGACAGCGTGCGCCGCATGACGATCCGCGACGGACTGGCATCGAACTTTATCTGGCAAGTGCTGGCCGACTCGCGCGGAGACACCTGGCTGTTCGGGAATCTTGGGCTTGACCGGATCAGCGGCGGTAAGCTGATCCATTACGGGCGTGGCGACGGCTTGGCGGAGCTGGAAGGGACGGCGACAGCAGCGTTCGAGGACGGTGAAGGCGATCTCTGGTTCGGCACGGGAGATGGGGTGGTTCGATACACCGCTGGCATGGACATCGAACCTGCACTCGCGCCGCCGGTCTCGATCGAGCAGGCGACACTCGACGGCAATCCGATTCTTTCGGATACGCTGGCCAAGGACCGGCGTCTCGCGCGTGGTGCGATCCGCTTCCGGTTTTCGTCGCCCATCTTCCGCGACGAGACAGCCGTCCGCTTCCGCTATCGCCTGGTGGGCTCGAGTAACGACTGGTCGGCGCCGGTGTCAGAGCGGAGCATCACCTTTGCAGGCCTTTCACCGGCCAGCTATCGCTTCGAGGTGGTGGCCGTAAACGGGCCGCTGCAAAGCGAAACTCCAGCGGTGTTCGCATTTGTCGTCGCACCGGCAATGTGGCAGAGCTGGTGGTTCCAACTCCTTGTTGTCGTGTCGCTGGCAGGCGGAGCGTCCATCATACCCGTGCTGCGCGGCCGCGCTCTCGAACGAGAGCGTAAACGCCTCGAGCAGCTCGTCGCGACCCACACGCGCGAACTGGCGGACAAAAACCTTCGTCTCGAGCGCTCCAACGGCGATCTCGAATACTTCGCATTCATCGCGTCGCACGACCTGCAGGAGCCCCTGCGAAAGATTCAGGCATTCTCCGACCGCGTCACGACTCGTTACGCAGAGCGTCTGGACGACCAGGGACGGGACTACCTTGGACGGATGTCGAGCGCCGCTGCACGGATGCAGTTACTGATCGATGCACTTCTCGGTCTCTCGCGCGTATCGAGCAAGAAGTTGACGTCGGAGCCGGTGGAATTGAAGTCAGTGGTGACGGATGTGCTGGGAGACCTGGAGATCCGGCTTCAATCGACTGGCGGTATGGTGGAAGTAGGACAGCTGCCGAACACCGAGGGCGATGTGGTACAGTTGCGGCAGCTCTTCCAGAATCTGATCAGCAACGCCCTCAAATTCAGTCGGTCCGGTGAGGCTCCGCGCGTGCGGGTGAGTGCGGTGTTGTCGGAAGCCGATCGCACCATGGAGATCCGGGTGCAGGACAACGGCGTCGGTTTCGAGTCGAAGGACGCCGTACGCATCTTCCAGCCGTTCCAGCGACTGCACGGCCGCGCGCAGTACGAGGGCACCGGCATTGGTCTCACCATCTGCCAGAAGATCGTCGAGCGTCACGGTGGCACCATCCGCGCGGAAAGCGAACCCGGAGTGGGCACCACCTTCTTTATCTCTCTTCCCCTTCACGCCCCAACCGGAATTCGCCATGCTGCGTGACGAGCCAGACGGCATCACCATCCTCATGGCGGACGATGACGCCGATGACCGAATGCTCACCGCGGAGGCGATGAAGGAGAGCCGGCTGGGCAACTCGTTGCGTTTCGTGGAGGACGGGCAGGAGTTGATGGAGTACCTCACACGCACCGGGAAGTACGAGACCGCTCATGCACCTCGCCCGGGCATCATCCTGCTCGACCTGAACATGCCGCGGAAGGATGGGCGCCAGGCGCTGCAAGAGATCAAGAGCAACCCGGAGCTACGACGCATCCCGGTGGTCATCCTCACGACCTCGAAGGCCGAGGAGGACGTGCTTCGCTCGTACGACCTCGGCGCCAACTCGTTCATCACCAAACCCGTCACGTTTGAGGGGTTAGTGGCAATTGTTCGCACCCTGAGCCAATACTGGTTCAGCATCGTGGAACTGCCCCACGAGACCGAAGGGCCAAGCCATGTCTGATGAGGTGATACGTATCCTGCTTGTGGAGGACGACGAGGACGACCACGTACTCACTCGTGAGTTGCTGGTCGACGGCTTCGGCTCGCACTTCTCCCTGAACTGGGTGCAGGACACGACAGCGGGGCTGGAGGAGCTGACAATGCGCACGTACGATGTCGCACTCGTGGACTACAATCTCGGGACCGACACCGGGATCGAGTTGCTGCGCGCGGCTGTGGCGCGCGGCTGCCGCACGCCGGTGATCATGCTGACCGGGCAGAACGACCGGGCAACGGATCTGGAAGCCATGCATTCCGGTGCGGCCGATTACCTGGTGAAGGGGCGAGTCACGGGGGGCATGTTGGAGCGGTCAGTCCGCTACGCGCGCGAGCGTCATCGGTTGATGGAGGAGATCAGCGCGCTCTCGCTCACTGACGAGTTGACGGGTCTCAGCAATCGCCGGGGTTTTTGTACGATGGCCGACCAGCGACTGCAATTACTGGAGCGCCGAGAGTCGCCGTGCATGCTCGTCTTCTGCGATGTGGATGGGTTGAAGCAGGCGAACGACAAACTGGGTCACGAGGCGGGCGACCGCCTGCTGCTGGATAGCGCCAAGGTGCTCCGCACCGCGTTCCGCGCCACCGACTTGGTCGCGCGGTTGGGCGGCGATGAGTTCGTGGTGCTGGCGGACGACGTGAGCGAGCGTGTGGAATTTGTAGTGGACCGGTTGGAGCGACACATTGCCGCGCGGAACGCATCGGCCGGTCCAGACGCTGCCTTTCTATCGATCAGCGTTGGTGCATTGGCCTTTCGTGCCGGGCCGTCCATACGCCTCGCAGACCTCATTGCCCAGGCAGATGTGCTAATGCTGGAATGCAAGGCTGGACGTAGACATTCGGGCAAGGGCAGCGCGCGTCGCACCCAGCCGCGGCTGATGGCGATTCAGGGCTAGGAAGAAACCGGTACCACTTCCTGAGCAAACACCGCCCGCAACTGCTCCGCTGCCCACGCCAAATCCTCACGCGACACCACCAACGGCGGCGACAATCGAATCACCGTCCCATGCGTTTCCTTGCACAACATGCCGCGCGTCTTGAGCGCTTCGCAATACGGACGCGCTGGCTCGTGCAACTCGATGGCAATCATCAGTCCGCGTCCACGAACGGCCTTGATACTCGCGTGTTTTAACGTGCGCACTTGCGACAATAACCACGCACCCTGTTCGGCCGATCGGGCCACCAGATTTTCGTCTTGCAACACATGCATGGCCGTGCGCGCCACAGCACATCCCAACGGGTTTCCGCCAAACGTGCTGCCGTGCGAACCCGGGTCAAACACATCAAGGACGTCGCGTCGCGAGACAACCGCCGACACCGGATAAAATCCGCCCGACAACGCTTTGCCCAACACGTACATGTCGGGCTTCACAGCATCGTGATCGCACGCAAACATGGTGCCGGTGCGACCAAGTCCGGTCTGAATTTCATCGGCAATCAGCAACACGTTTTGCGCAGTGCACAACTCTGACAGCTCGCGCAAAAATCCGTCAGGTGGAATGATCACGCCGGCTTCGCACTGTATTGGCTCAATGAGCACCGCACACGTGTTGGCGGACATGACGGCTCGCACTGCGGCGATATCGCCGTACGGTACGAGAATAAACCCAGGCGCAAACGGACCAAAGTTTTCGCGATACGATTGGTCGGACGAAAATCCCACAATGGTCGTAGTGCGACCGTGGAAATTGTTTTCGAATGCGATAATCGTAGCCTGTCCACCAGGAATCTTCTTGCGCGTGTATCCCCACCGGCGGGCGGCTTTGATGGCGGTTTCCACCGCTTCGGCGCCGGTGTTCATGGGCAACACGGCTTCCATGCCGCACAACTCGGCCAACTCTTCACAGAACGCACCGAGTTGATCGTTGCGAAACGCGCGCGACGTCAACGTGACTCGTGATGCCTGTTCGATCATCGTCGCGAGCAGGCGCGGATGACAGTGTCCTTGATTGACGGCGGAGTACGCGCTCAAGCAGTCGAGGTAACGTTTTCCGTCAACGTCGGTCACCCACGCGCCCTCGGCTTTTTCAATGACGAGATCGAGCGGGTGGTAGTTGTGCGCGCCCCACCTGTCTTCTCGGGCAATGAGCGCATCGGTGGCG
>JBDUBA010000364.1:0-14174 GCA_040004335.1 Gemmatimonas sp. | reverse complement strand
TCGTCCGACCCGTGGATCAATGTGGATTCGACAAACTCCGGGCCAGTTGACATCGACAGCATCGAAGTGCTGGTTGATGCGAAACCTGGTGGACGTCGTCTCAACGTCAATCAGATGACGGAAGATCAATTGAAGGCGTTTTTTGGAAACTTGTTGAAGGACGTGTCGACGTCGGACGAAATCGCGCAGAGCATCATGGATTGGCGCGATGCGGACGATCAGGCGCGTGTGCGTGGCGGTGAACGTGATTACTACCTCAAGGACAACCGAATGGTGTTGCCGGCCAACGCGCCGTTTCGCGAAGTGGATGATCTACTGGATGTGAAAGGCATGACGCCGGAAATTCTCGAGCAGGCGCGTCCGTATTTGCGCACGTATGGTAACGGCACGATCAATCTCAACACCGCCGACGAACCGGTCTTGCGCGCCATTCCAGGAATGACCGACGTGATACTCGCACGTGTTCTCGCGATGCGCTCGAACGGTGGGCGCATTCAGAACATCAATCAGGTAGTGCCAGGTGCGGGTGGTCAACAGCAGCAACCGGGGCGAGGCGGGCAACCGCCAGCGCCACTCACTCCGCAGCAAGCGCAGGCGCAGCGCGTTGCACAAAACAGCACCGTCGACACACAGGAAGTGGAATTGATACTGTCTGCGAGCGCAGGTCCGCAAGCGCTTCCCGCTCGCCTGAGCGCAACGATTACCCGCAATGGTCAGAACACCTCCATCACGTGGAGGCAGTGGTAATGAGTGCACTCGGCGACCACGCCGCGGGCAGTTGGTTGGGAGTTGCATTGTCGCGCACCGAAATAGTGGCGTACGACAGTCGCCTCAAATCAACGGGTAGTGCGGTTTGGCGAATGCCGCTGGAGTCGCCCGCGGCCGATCAGGTGTCGTGGCCTTCATTGGCAACGGCGCTTCGCACGCTCAAACAGTTGTCACGCGAGAATCATGGTCATTTAGCGGTCGCACTAATGCCGTCAGTGGCGGAAGTGCGCCGAGTGGATGTGCCGCCGCTGTCGGATGATGAGATTGAAGCGGTGTTGTCGCGAAACGCACAGAAATATTTTGTCGGGGCGATGGGTGCGCAGTTGGTTGGAGTTGAGACAAGTCGTGCTGCCAACAGCAGTGGTGCGATCGCTGCAGCTACGCCCGCGTGGATTATCCGCCAAATCTCATTGGCGGCGCGTGAGTCGGGGTGGAAGCTTGAGCACGTAGCGCCGGCGGAGGCGGCTTGGGCGCTCGCGTCGGTCAAGGCGTTCCCGACGGATGCCGCGCGTGATTCGCAGGTGCTGGTGCATCAGGCGGATCATACGCATGCGCTGACGGTCAGCCATGGGAAGTTGGTGTTGGTGCGGCGGTTTCGTTCTGCGTCGGTTGATGTGTCGGTGTTTCTTGAATCGCACGTTGCCGGTGCGCGCTTGTTGGCGTTTGGCGAACCAACCGTTCGGAAGCAGTGGATTTCGTTGTTGGGCGAACGTTCGGTGTCAGTGACGCTGCCGGTGGGGATGTCGGCCGATGTCGCGAACGATCCGGCGCTCGTTGCAGCGGCTTTTGTGGTCGATGTCGAGTCGTTGGTGTTTCGCACCGAAGAGATGCGCATTGCCGATCAAAAGCGGCGTAACACGGTGATGTATTCGATTGTGGCGGCGGCAGTGGTGCTGTTGCTTGCGGCGGGCGGTTTCACATGGTGGGACGTGTCCCGTGAACTCGTGGCGGTGAAAGCCGCGCGCGAGAAAATCCGACCCGAGCTGACAACAACGTTGCTTGGCCGTTCGTCGGTCGAGACAGTGTCGAGTCAATTGCAGATTCTCGCAACGAATGAACGCAACAGCGCGCATTGGTCGATGGTGATTGCGGATCTCACCAAACATCTTCCTGACGAAGCATATCTCACCGGATTTCGGGGCTGGAGTGATTCGGTGCGATTTGACGGACTGGCCGAGCGCGCCGCGTCGGTGTTTGTGCCGCTCGCGAAGGCGGAAAGTTTTACGGGTCTCAAAGCAGCGGCCGCTGTTCGACTCGAGCCACAGGTTGACGGTTCATCGATGGAGAAGTTCACGCTCGTGGGGAAAGTTCGCCCAAGTGTTCGCGCGCCAATGGTGACCGCCGATTCTGGAAAGGGGGCGGCCGTTTCGGCACCGCGAAACGCTGCCAAGGGAGCGCCCTGATGGCTTACGAGCTGAAGGACAGCGAGCGCAGAACATTCAAGTTCCTGGCGATCATCGCGTTACCGGTGTTGTTCTACGTGTTTGCGGTCAAGCCTGTGTGGATCTCGCTGAGCGACAAGAAGGCGCAACTCGAACTCGAACGTACAACGCTGGTGCGGGAACGTGCGGCAATCGATGCGGCGAAGCGCAGTCCGCAGTTACAACACATTGCCGACTCGTTGATGCAAATCACCAGTCAGCGTTTGTTCAGTGGTGCGGACGACGTGATGGCGAGCGCAGAGTTGGGTTCGTACGTCGGTGAAGTCGCGGGGAAGAATCATTTTCTCATGACGACCGCTACAACGGGCGCAGTTGCAAAAACCAAGAGCACCGTGCGCACGCTGAGCGAAGACATTCGTGGTGAGTCGGATTTGCAGGGTATTCTGGAGTTCCTGCAGGCGCTGGAGCACGGACCCAAACTGGTACGCGTGTCGCGGATTGACCTGTCTCGACCTACGCGGGACGCGGATGACATTGAGACCGTGTTGTTTGCGGCAACGATTACTGCGTACGCGTTGCCGGCTGACGCACCTTCGGCAGTTGGCCAACCCAAGAGCGCCGCCGAGTCGACCAATGGCGATCCAGGTGACGCCGCCAGCAAGAAGGCCGCAACGAAAGGCGAGGGTAAGTCATGATTCCGTCTGCCTGGGTGCGTTGGACACCGATGCGTGCGGCGCTGGGTTTCTTGCTCGTTGCGGTGCTGGTTGCGGGCTACACACTGGTGCGCGCTGTGCAGCTCACCGAAACAGAAAGCGGCGTGGTGCCAGTGCTTCCGAATCCGGGTGATCTCGCGTCGCCGCCATCCCCACCGTTGGTTGATATCGAAGCGATAGTCAGTCGCGATGCATTTGATGTTGCGCGCTCGGCACCGACCAATCGGTATTTGCTGGCGTCAGAAATTCCTGAAGTGCAAGCGGCCGCGGCACCGCCGCCAAGGGTGGTAGTGCTGGGCATTGCGTTGGCCGACGGGGGACGCAGCTTCGCGACCTGTCAGGTGGGTGCAGAGCGCCCGACGATTGTGCGTGTTGGCGACAAGCTTGGGCCGTACACGATCAAAGCCATTGAAGCGAAACGCGTGACGGTCACGCTGCCTGGTGGCGCTATTCAAACAATTGCAGCACTCAACTCCGGTCTCGGAAACTGACACGTGTCCACATTCGTTCGCGGTATCGCGCTTCTTCTGTTGGTGAGTTCACCGTTGGCCGCACAGGGGGGCCGTACGCCGCCCGCTGGTGGACGGCGCAATACTGCACCGCCGCCACAAACATTGAAGGCGGATTCGAGCAATCTTCGAAAGTCTCCAGCGGGTTACGTGATGGATTTTCAGGATCAGCCGTTGCGCATTGTGTTGTCCGCAATTGCTGAAGCCGGAAATTTCAACGTGACGTTTGCGAACATTCCAACGAAACTCGTGACGCTGCGCATGTCGACGGCGGTATCGCACGATGAGTTGTTGGATGCAATGAGGGGACTCGCGGAGTCGAATCAGTTGCAGGTGACACAGACTGGTTCGTTCCTCCGCATTGAAGGCGTGCCCATACCAACTTCTGAACAGCTCAATGCGCAGCGCCAGCAACTGCAAATACAGCAGCAGCAGGCCTTGGCGGCGCAATCGCAGCTCAAGTTGAACACGTATCGTCTGAAACACGTAAGCGCCGTTACCATCGCGCCCGTGCTGATGAATCTGGTAATTGGTACCGGTGTTCAACGTGCGCAGACCATTCAGGTTGGTCCGGGTCAGGTGATCACGATTCCGAACGCCATTCAGGGTGGTAACGCTGGCGGTGGCCGGGGTGGTGGCGCGGCAGGTGGTGGCCGTGGCGGCGGTGCAGGCGGCGCGGGCGGTGGCGCTGCAGCGAACAATGTCGTTATCGGTGGCGCGGTACAGGCCAGGCAAGCCGTGCAAGCAGCCGACATTCAGTCGCTGGCCTCGACATTTCTTGCTGGAGGTGGCGGTGGCGGTGGCGCTTTTGCGAACCAGCTTCTGCAGCAGTTTGCCGGAGCGGCGGGCCAGCAACAACAACAACTCCCTGCAGCGCCCGGTACGTTGTCGGCGGCGGCAAACGATATTCGCATTGTGGCGGAGGAGAGCACGAACTCCCTGCTGATACGCGCCACGCAGTCGGACTATCAGATCATTACGCAGCTCATTCAGGGAATCGACTTGCGACCGCTGCAGGTGCTGATCGAAGTCACGATTGCCGAAGTGCAGCGCAACAAGGATTTGAATGTTGGCATTTCCGGCAGCGCGAAGAAGAAGACAAAGAAGGACACGACGAGCGGCACCTTCCCGACGGCGGCCTCTGCGCGCGACTTCGTGGCAATGTTGACCGGTGGCAAAGGTGCAGTGAGTTACGATGTCGCGATCAATGCGCTGCAGTCGCGCGGCGACGTGAAAGTGTTGTCGATGCCGGTGATTATCGCGCAGAACAACAAGGAGGCCGTGCTCAATGTTGGATCGCAGCGACCGTTTGTGCAGGTGTCGCAGACTGTGGCGAATGATCCGACCGGGCGTGTGCAAACCATTCAGTACGTGGACGTTGGAAAGAAGCTGACAATCACTCCGACCATCAATGCAGATGGATACGTGAACATGTCGGTGGATCAAACTGACGACATTGCGACGAACGAAATTGCGTTCGACGCGCCCGTCATCAGCAAGCGACAGGCAACTACCTCGGTGTTTTTGCGGAACGGTCAAACCACGGTCATTGGCGGTCTGGCCGACAACGATGTACGTAAAACAACATCGGGCATTCCGTTCCTGAGCCGCATCCCGATCATTGGCGGATGGTTGTTTGGCAACACCGTCGAAAACAAAGTGACCAGTGAGCTTTTCCTGTTCCTGACGCCGCACATCATTTCGGAAGACACCGACATTGATCAATTACGTGATGCGGTCAAGAACGGAAGCGAGATGATGCAGGAAATGCAGATCGATCCGCGCATCAAGTTGCAGCAGCCACTTCCGATTACGCCGCCGCCAAGTGCGCCACCTGCCGCGGTACCTGGGCGCCGAGATACCGTGCAAACTCGTCCGGGCACTCGCGTGCCAGTACGCACCGACACCACGACCAATCGTGTTCCGGAAGCATTGGGCGACACGTCCAAGAAAATTCAGGTTCCGATTAAGCGCCCGTGACCAGTATTCTTTCCGATCCATCGGATCTGCTTGATGTTGATCGGCTGACGAACGCACTGTCGGCCGATTGGCTGGAGCAGCACGCGCTTCTGCCGCTACGTCTGGGCGATGGTGTGTTACAGGCAGCCACCTGGCTCGATCACGTTGATCCGAGCGCGCTGGATGATTTGCGGCTGCTGTTTTCGGCCAGCATCATGCTGACGCGCGCCGACGAAAATGAAATGCGTCGCACGATTCGTCGTGTGTACGCACCCGATGCGGTCACCGCCGAAGGACTCATTGGCAGCCTCTCGACCGATGCGCGTATTATCAACAGCAATGCAGAAATGCCGCTGGACGATCTCATGCACCTCGCCAACGAGGCGCCGGTTGTGCGTCTGGTCAACTTGTTGCTCATCGAGGCGTTGGAAGCGCGCGCCAGCGACGTCCATCTTGAGGGTTATTCCGACGGACTACGTGTGCGATATCGCGTGGACGGCGTGTTGCAGCCGGCACCGTCGCCGCCGCCGCACCTGACGCCCGCGATTGTCAGTCGTATCAAGATCATGGCGGAACTCGATATCGCCGAACGCCGTTTGCCGCAGGACGGTCGCATTCGTTTGCGCTTGCAGAACCGACAGGTGGACGTGCGCGTGAGTACCGTGCCGTCACTGCGCGGTGAAAGTGTTGTGCTTCGTTTGCTCGATCGCGAGAAGGGACGCGTGACACTGCCGGAACTTGGCATGGCGGGCGACACGCTCGAGAAATTCCACGAGGTGATCTCGCATCCGCACGGCATCGTGCTGGTAACCGGACCAACTGGGTCTGGCAAAACGACCACGCTGTATGCCGCTGTTGAGATGATTCGTACGGGGCGAGAGAAAATTCTCACGGTTGAAGATCCGGTCGAATATGAATTGCCCGGTGTACCGCAGGTACCGGTGAACGAAAAAGCGGGACTGACCTTTGCAAGTGCGTTGCGCGCGCTGTTGCGTCAGGATCCGGACATCATTCTGCTTGGTGAAATTCGCGATCCGGAAACGGCCCAGATTGCAACGCAGGCGGCACTTACGGGCCACCTTGTGTTGTCGACGTTGCACACGAACGATGCACCAACGGCCATTACGCGTTTGCTGGATCTCGATGTGGCGGCGTATCTCGTAGCGTCAACGCTTGATGCGGTGCTGGCGCAGCGGTTGGTGCGTGTGATTTGTCCAAACTGCAAAACAGAGCAAGCGCCTGAGCCGTCGTTGTTGCGCCGCTTTGGGATACACGACATGAACATTGACCGCGTGTGGAAAGGCGCGGGGTGCGACAACTGTCGAGGTACGGGATATCGCGGTCGTCAGGGTGTGTACGAGTTGTTTGTGATGGACTCGGATTTGCGCATCGAAGTACAGAAGCGGCGTGGGTCGGAGGAGATTCGCCAACTCGCGGTGGCGAAGGGGATGCGTTCGTTGCAGGAGGATGGCTTGCGACTGGTGCGTCAGGGTGTGACTACACTCGACGAAGTGTTGCGCGTCGCTCGCGCGTGACGCGCCGGACTTTGCCGGGCGCGATCGGTGCGGGGCCACGGCCTTTCGTGAGGGATCAGGATCTTTTTCACTGACTCACTGCATTTGGACTTGTTCGGACTTTACAAGGACTTGACGGAGAGATTTACGAGGATTCGGGGTGGCGGATTTAGCCACCAGAATCCTCGTTTTCTTTTTTGATTGTACGCCACCCAAAAGCGCGTGGCCTCCAAAACCGCGTGCAATTGTGCTGTTCAGCGACTAGAATATGGTGCGATCCGGAGGTCCTCCCTTACCAAACATTGGAATGAGAATCGTCTACACAACCTTGGCGCTTATGTTGTGCCTGTCGAGTACGACTTTTGCGCAGCCGCAACCTGCGCGCTGGACCGGCACTGTTGACCTAACCATCGGTGGCTCCGACGCCGATGAGAATGCAACATTTGGCCGAATCGTAAGCCTGGCCGTTGACCGCACGGGTCGCATTGTGGTTGCCGACCGTCAGGACAACCAACTGAAGATTTTCTCCCGCGACGGCGCGTTTGTGTCGCGCATGGGCCGAAAGGGTGCGGGCCCGCTCGAGTTCACGGGTATTGCGTCAATCGGATTCGGTCCCGACGGCCTGCTGTGGGTGCGCGACGAGGGCAACGTGCGCCTGCTGGGCATCGACGTTGCGGCGACGCCAGCCAAAAACGTGCGCACCGTACCGTTGCCGCAGATGTCGGGCGGCAATCATGTTCCGTTTACCTTCAACCCGGATGGTTCGATTGTTGACGAAAGTATTCTGTTTGACAAGTCCATCGAAAGTTTTCGCCCTTTGAAATTGCGGCGTACGCTGGCCGGAACAATTTCGCGGACAGATACGCTGGTAGTTCCTCCGGGCGCAAATGATAACGTCAAGAAAGTGGTCACCGTTCAGAAAGATGCGAACGGTAAAGAAATAGGTGTGTCCGAGAGATATTTTTCCCAGCCCTACGGGCCCGAGTGGCATCGCGCCTATGGTCCGAGTGGGGTTCGCGCGGAAGTCGTAACGTCGCGGTATGAAGTGAAGGTGTTCGACGACAACGGAAAGTTTATTCGTACGTTGACGCGAAACGTTCCGCCGGTCGCACTGTCCACGCGAGAGCGCCATGTCGCCGACAGTTTAATCAGCGCGATCAAGCAGAGCCTTCCGTTCGGAGTACCAGCGAACAAGCCGCCGATAGTGAACATCAAATTTTCAAGCGACGGCGGCCTCTGGGTTGAACGCACCGTCGAAGATGGTCACGCGCGCGAGGCCGATGTGTTTGATCGCAACGGAAGACTGATAGCGATTGCAACATGGCCCAGGGAAATTGAGATCACTCGGGATTATCGATCGGTTGTTGCGGGGACTTCGGTTGTGGCGCTGTCGACTGACGCCAGTGAGATTGAGCGGATTGTGCGGTTGCGTTTCCGGTGAACTGGACTGGTGCGGACGTTTGTGGTCGCGACTACTTGTGTGGGTTCGGAGATCTTTTTAACTGACTAACTGCATTTGGACTTGTCCGGACTTTACAAGGACTTGACGGACAGATTTACGAGGATTCGGGGTGGCGGTGGTGGCTACCAGAATCCTCGTTTTCTTTTTGGGTTTGGTCGGAGCGAAAGTGAACTATCGGTTTGCGAGTTGTTCATCAATAAGAAACACCATCATTTGTTGCAGCGCTCGGAGCGTTGTCCCGATGACGATGTGTCCGCAAAGTCGTTTGAAAGTCCGCAAGAGTCCGGAGGCAGTTAGTCAGTTTACGATCTAAAATTTCGAGCGTAAAATCGCAACGACACACGAGCTCGTCCGAAAAAGTCGAGTGCTAGAACTCGCCGATGAATCCGATCTCCGTCGTGAGGTCGTGACCAGTCTGCGCCAACACGGTGTCGTGGGCATGTCGAATCAACGTCCGCACATCAGCAGCAGTTGCGGCACCTAAATTCACCAAAATGTTAGCATGGATGTGCGAGATCTGCACGTCACCGACCCGAAAACCCTTGAGTCCGGCCTGGTCGATTAAACGTCCTGCACCAACGCCTTCAATCTTCTGAAAGATTGAACCAGCACTTGGATGCACTTGCAACCACGGATGCCGCGAGCCGCGCCAGCTCAAGTTTTCCTGCAGGACCTTGTGCAACTTTGCCGGGTCCGCGCGTTGCAGTTGAAACGTTGCGCTCAACACCACATCACGCCGGTGATGGAAGATCGTGTCGTCGTAACCAAAGTTGATGTACGACGCATCCACCGTTTTGCGTTCGTTGTCTTCGCTCAAGATCTCGCACGATTCAAATATTTCCGAGATGAACATTGTCCGCTCACGATCGGGTGCAGGCGACAGGAAGTGCAAGTTCTGCCACAACGCTCCGCCAATGGTGCTGGGAATGCCGATGTAGTGCTCAAGCCCCGACCAGCCGGCGCGCACGGTCTCCAGCACCAGATCCTGCACGACGGCGCCGCTTTCCGACCACAGGTGGCCATCGTCGCGCATTTCGTGCTGGCGCGCCACGTTCCGGATGACCACGCCCCGGAACCCTTTGTCACCAATCAGGACGTTGGCGCCCAGCCCCAATACGAACCATGGAACCCCCAGTTCCCGCGCCGCTGAAATAGCGCTGGCGAGACTGGCGGCCGAAGTGGCATCGTACAAGAGATCGGCCGGACCCCCAATTTGGAACGTGGTGTACGGAGCCAACGGCACATCGCGTCGGAGATGCGGTCCGTCCAGGCGAGCGCGCAGCTGTTCGATCAAAAGCCCAAGTTCTGTCATCGCCGTAAGTTCCTCGATCCCCTCTTCGAATGCCAGCGTTGTTTTTAGATCGCGCTTCCGATCGGCTGCTGTCGCGCCTGACACGTGGCCTGCCGCGCCATCTCCTGCTGAGCGCCGCGTTGTTGTCGTCGGTGCCGGCTCTTTCGCTCACGAGCACGTCCGCGGTTGCGCAGTCGCGCGCCGAGCTCGAAAAAGTCATGAAGCGAAGGGTGCTTGCCAATGGCATGGAGATTATCGTCGTGGAAAATCACGGCGTGCCCATTGCGACGCTCGAGATTGACGTCAAGAACGGCTCGTTTACACAGTCGCCCGAATACGCCGGCCTGGCGCACATGTACGAACACATGTTCTTCAAAGCCAACAAGGCATTGCCCGAGCCCGAAGATTTCACGGATCGCGCTGCTGAATTGGGAGCGTTGTTTAATGGGAGCACGCAGGAGGAGCGTGTGAATTATTTCCTGACGCTCCCAACGGACTCACTGCAAGGCGGCATTGGATTTCTTGCGAACGCGCTACGCAATCCGTTGTTTCGTGCGGACGAACTCGCGCGCGAAAAAGAAGTGGTGATTGGTGAATACGACCGTCAGGAAGCGCAACCCGGTTTCGATTTCAATCAGAAAGCAACGGCCGCATTATATCCGGGACAGTTCAGCCGCAAAAACACCATTGGTGATCGCGCCATACTGCAAAAGGTCACGCCCGAGCAAATGCGCGTGATTCAGAAGAAATATTACGTCCCGAACAACAGCGCGCTCATCGTTACTGGTGATGTCAATCCGGACCAGGTGTTTGCGTTTGCTGAAAAAGCATTTGGCGACTGGCCGAAAGCTCCGGACCCGTTCGTGGTTGATCCCATTCCTGCCATAGCGCCGTTAACGGCGAACAAGGCGCTGATTGTGGAGGAAAACATCAACGCCGTACTCGTGCAGATTCAGTGGCAGGGGCCAAGCGTTGGAAAGGACGCGGCCGCGACGTACGCGGCGGACGTGTTCAGCGATGCACTCAATACCCCTGGTTCCACGTTTCAGAAAAATCTCGTGGACAGCGGATTGTGGCAGGGGGTGGGCGTCAATTATTACACGTTGAATCATGTTGGGCCAATTACCGTTAGCGGCCAAACAACACCCGAGAAGTTGCGGCCGGCACTCGCTGCGCTCGAGAAAGAAATCGCGCGGTTCACCGATCCGATGTACATCACGCCGCCCGAACTTGAGGCCGTCAAAGCGCAACGTCAGGTTTCGAGCGCGTTTGGTATTGAGAAGGCGTCGGAAATTGCACACACCATCGGATTCTGGTGGAGTGTGGCCAGTCTCGACTACTTCATGAACTACACCGACCAAATGGCGCAGCAACGCATCACTGATCTCATGCGCTACACCAAAACTTACGTGGAAGGAAAGCCGCGATTGATCAGTATTCTTATTTCGCCACAAGCGCGGAAAGCAATTGGGTTGACTGAGGCGGAGTTGTTGACGGGCAAGAAGCCGGTGGTGACGCCGTGATGCGTACGCGAATGTTTGCGCACCTCAGCGCGGCCGCTGCCATCGTGGCGATTTCCATTACGGCGTTTCATTCAAACGAAGCGATGGCGCAAGTTGCCGCGCCGCGCGCGCCGGCCGCTTCCGTTATTCCAACAAGTGCTGCCACCGACACCGCGACCAGCAAGTTCCTGGTTGAAGGTATTCCGGTCATTCTGCGTCAGGTGACTGCGAACAATGTGGTTGCGGCCAACTTGTATTTGTTGGGCGGGGTGCGTCAGCTAACGCCCGAAACCGAAGGCATCGAGACATTGTTGTTGGAGAGTTCGGAACAAGGCACCAAGAAATATCCCAAGAATGTGTTGCGTCAAAAAATGGCGCGTTTGGGCAGCGCGATTGCGGTGAGTCCAGGCATTGACTGGACCACAATTGGGGTGCGCGCAACCACGACGGGGTTTGACAGCACCTGGATGATCATGGCCGATCGTATCATGCAACCGTCGCTGGTGCAGGCCGACGTTGATCTCGTGAAGGATCAGCTGTTGGAAGCGATCAAGGGGCGCACGGACAGTCCTGATGCGTTGCTTGATCATCTCGCCGACAGCGTGACGTATGCGGGAAGTCCGTACGCACTTGACGCGGTGGGGACCGAGCGTTCGTTGACCAAAATGACCGTGGCGGATCTCCGGAAGTATCAGACGGAACAGTTCGTGCAGTCGCGCATGATGCTGGTGGTTGTGGGCAACGTTTCCCGCCCCCGCGTAGAAAAACTTGTTCGCGAAACACTCGGCCGCCTTCCAAAGGGTACGTATGCGTGGACCGCGCCCCCGGATTTGCCTTCGGCGCCGTATTCACCTGCCATTGCGAAACGTTCACTGCCAACGAACTATTTGCAGGGATCGTTTCGTGGACCGCGCGTGAACACGAAGGAATACGCGGCCTTGCGACTTGCTTCCGCCGTGTTGTCGGGGCGCCTGTTCACTGAGGCGCGCGCACGTCGGAATCTCACGTACTCGATTAACGCGCCGTTTGTGGAACGCGCGCAGTCGATGGGCGGGTTGTATGTCACCACCACTGCGCCAGATGAAGTGCTCAAGATCATGATGAACGAAATCAGTTCGCTCAAGGAGGGCACGATCAGTGATGATGGCCTCGACCGATTGGTACAGCAGTTCATCGTGACGTATTTCCTGGACAACGAAACCAACGCCGATCAGGCCAACCTGTTAGCGCGTGCCGAGTTGTATCAGGGTGATTACAAACGCGCGGCGCGTTTTGTTGATGATTTGCGCGACGTCACACCCAAGGACATTCAGCGTGCCGCGAGCAAATACATGGTCGATGTGCGGTGGGCGTATGTTGGTGATCCCTCGAAGGTCTCGATGGCACTGCTCAATCGGTTTTAGAGTTCGTATGTCATCAGTGAACCAACCTTGGCGCGTTTCCGATCGTACGTGGCCCGAAGTCAAGGCTGCGGCATTCACCATGGCGATCCTGCCGTGGGGCGCGACTGAAGCACACAACACGCATCTGCCATACGCGACGGACACCATGCTGGCGGAAAGGGCGGCCGATCTCGCGGCAGCCGAGGCGTGGAAACGTGGGGCGCATGTGGCGGTGTTGCCGTCCGTTGCGTACGGCGTGCAAGCGGGACAATTGGACATTCCGTTTTGTTTGAACGTGTCGCCCAGTACGCAGATGGCAATATTGCGCGACATGATTGCATCACTCGTGCCGCATGACATTCGCGCGCTGGTGATCATCAATGCGCACGGCGGCAACGATTTCAAGCCGGCCATTCGCGAACTGCAACCAACGACGGGATTGTTTCTCGCCACGGTTGACTGGTGGAAGTCTGGTGACGCCCGGAACACGTTCGTTGAACCGGGCGATCACGCAGGCGAGCTTGAAACAAGCGCGATGCAGTTTGTCGCACCCCATCTTGTCCGCCCGTTAAGCGAAGCTGGTGACGGGCACTCGCGCAGTTGGCGATTTTCCGCCATGCAGCAGGGATGGGCGTGGGCGCCGCGTCAGTGGACGCGCATCAGTGATGACACCGGAGTTGGCAACCCGGCGCACAGTGCCGCCGACAAGGGCGAGGCCTACGTAACGCAATGTGGGGAACGCATTGGGCAGTTTCTGGCCGAACTTAACGATGCGCTCCCGACGAACCATTTGTACGAAGCGTAGGCGCTGCCTGCTATTCCGTTCGCTGCTGTCGCTTCACTCGCTCAGGCGACGTGCACTTCCTTGTGGACGAAACATAGGCGCCGCCTGATATTCCGATCGCTGATGTCGCTTCACTCCCGCAGGCGACGTGCACTCTCTTTCGCTTTGATACTCGATGTCCAACTCGCGCCGCGATTTTCTCAGCTGGCTAGGTCTCAGTTCTGTGCTGTCCGCCGCAACTTCCGTGATCAGTCCCAGTTCAGCGGAGGCCCAGACGGCCAAGCCCGTTGACGACAAGTGGGACATGAGTTGGACAGACAAAGTAGCGGGCAAATACAAGGCGACGTTTGACAGTCCCGATGTGTCTGAAGGTGCGGGACTGTTTCGCGCATGCATCTGGCGCAATCAGCACAAGGACGTGTACGGCACCGTGCGCACGGATGCGAGCGCGGTTTTGGTGCTCCGACATGAGGCCATCGAGCTGATCATGAACGACGAGTACTGGGCACGCTTCAATGTGGGTAAGTCGCTCAAGTTGAAAGACGACAAAAACAAGTGGACGAAAACCAATCCCATTCGTGTTGCACCACCGGGCGCGACTGGACCAGCGGCCGAATACAACCTTTCCACGTTTATGGAGACGGGCGGCATTGTTCTGGCGTGCAACATGGCGTTCAGTTCGGTCGTCGCGAACTACCAGAAGGCCGACAAATCGACGCGGCCGGACGCAGTGAAAGCAGCCAAAGCGCACATTATCCCAGGGATTATTTTGCAGCCGTCGGGGATTTTTGCGGTGCTGCGCGCGCAGGAGATTGGATGCAACTACGTCGTTGCCAGCTGACAACGGCGACTCGACTGCAACTGCAACTGCAACTGCAACTGCAACTGCAACTGCAACTGCAACTGCA
>JBDUBA010000255.1:0-4196 GCA_040004335.1 Gemmatimonas sp. | reverse complement strand
TCGCCGTACGAATAGAAGCGATACCGTTTCTCCAGTGCTTCCGCGTACGCGCGCATCGTCAACTCGTAGCCGGCGAATGCTGCCACCAACATGATGAGCGACGAACGCGGAACGTGGAAGTTTGTAATAAGATGATCAACGGCGCGGAAGTTGTACGGCGGACGCAGGAAGATATTTGTTTCGCGCGCAATGGGATGCACGATGCCATTCGCATCGGCGGCACTCTCGAGCGTTCGGACACTGGTTGTTCCAACTGCCCAAATTCGACCACCGTTCGCGCGCGTCGTGGCAATTGCGTCTGCGGTTTCCGTGGTGAGTTCGCACCACTCCTCGTGCATCAGATGCGCGGCGGGATCTTCGTCGGCGACGGGGCGAAATGTGCCGGCACCAACATGCAGCAACACGTTCGCGCGCTTGACACCGCGTGCAACCAGACGCGCTAACATCTCGGGCGTGAAGTGTAATCCCGCCGTTGGTGCGGCCACTGATCCGCTTTCGTTTGCGTACACAGTTTGATACCGCGTGGCGTCGCTCAATTCGTCGCTCCGCGCGATGTAAGGCGGAAGCGGAATATGCCCGTGCTGTTCGATCGCGGCATCGACGGCCGAGGCAGCAGCGGCGCCGGATGGATTAAGCGGCGCCGCGATGTGCAGTTGCACAATTCGCGTGCGCCGCGCCGTTGTCTCGAGGATCGCAACTTCGAATCCGGGTGCAATTGTAATCACGCGACCGGGCGTGATTTTGGCGCCCGGATGCACCATCGCTTCGTAAGTCGTATCGTCAATGCGACGCAGCAGCAACACCTCGGCCTTTCCACCACCAGAACGTTGCCCGAGCAATCGCGCGCGAAACACGCGCGTGGTGTTGACGACCAGCAGGTCGCCGGCCGGAATCAGTTCAACGAGATCGGCAAAGGTGCGGTGCGCGAGTTCACCGGTTGCACGGTTTACTACCAGCAGGCGACTTGCGTCACGCGGCTCGAATGGATGTTGCGCAACGAGCTCCTCCGGCAACGCGAAATCGTAATCCGATGTGCGTGTTCCCGGCTGATGCGATTCGGACGGCTGGTTCAGAAGAGTCCAGGCTGATCGGGCAAGTTCTTTGGCACAGGAATGCCAAGATGGCGATACGCGTGCGGCGTTGCCACCCTTCCGCGCGGAGTTCGTTGCACGAGCCCGTTTTGCACGAGGAAGGGTTCGTAGACTTCCTCGATCGTCTCGGCCGGTTCGCCAACAGCGGCGGCAATTGTGCTCAGTCCAACCGGACCACCGTCAAACATCTCGATGATCACGCGCAGCAGGCGGCGATCCATTTCATCGAGCCCCATCTGATCGACGTGAAGCTGCGCGAGAGCGGCGGCCGCAACATCACGGTCAATCACACCATTCGCCCGAACCTGTGCGAAGTCGCGCACACGTTTCAGCAGTCGTATGGCCACGCGCGGTGTGCCGCGTGAACGTCGGGCGAGTTCGTGCGCGCCCTCCGACGTAATCTCTACCTGCAGCACCCGAGCGGTACGGCACACAATAATTTCCAGTTCGTCGTGCGGGTATTCCTGCAATTGATGCGGATTGCCAAACCGCGCGCGGAGCGGCGACGTCAACATGCTGAGACGTGTGGTCGCACCGATTAGCGTGAACGGCTCGATGGGGAGTGTGATGGGCTGCGCTTTCGGTCCGTCCCCCACGCGGAATTCGATCCGGAAGTCTTCCATGGCCGGATACAGAAATTCTTCGATGATTGGCCGAAGCCGGTGAATTTCATCGATGAAGAGGACATCGCCGGCGCGCAGATTCGTGAGCGGGGCGACTAAATCGCCGGGTTTTTCCAGCGAGGGACCGGAGGCCTTGATGAGATTCACTCCCATCTCGCGGGCGATCAGCTCCGCCAGCGTTGTCTTCCCTAGACCCGGGGGCCCGTGGAATAGGATGTGATCCAGCGCTTCGCGCCGCTTCTGGGCGGCTTCGATGGCAATCGCCAGGTTTTCCTTGATGCGCGCCTGGCCGATGAATTCGGCGAGTCGCTGCGGTCGGAGCGACAGTTCGTCCCCGCGGTCCTCAGGAAACTCTTCTGGCGTTGTGATCTCGGCGCGCGACATCGGGCAAATATAAGCCGAACACCGTCCGAAAGCCCTCCTTTCGGGTAGCAGATTGCAAGCGCCGTGCAGCGTTCCGGGAGCCGTCGCGTACATTACGTAGATTATCGAGGCGCCCGCCCTCAGCCTTTACACACCACGAGTCTGCCCATGAAGCGACGTCCTGCGTCTCTTGCTGTTATTGCCGCGCTTGTAGCGGTGGTTGGTCTCAATACGGCCGCGCGCCCGCTGCCCAAACATCCGGCGCCAGCGCCAACAAAAATCGCGAAAGCGGTAAAAGCCGTCGACAAAGCAGAAGAGACCATCAGCATCGATTGGCGCGTGCTGGCCGGACTCGATTACACCAACGGTAAGGCCACCGATTCGCTCAAGAAGCTTGAGGGAAAGTTGGTGCGCATTCCGGGCTTCGTGGTGCCACTCGATGACTTCCAGGAAGACGGCGCCGAATTCTTGCTCGTGCCGTATTACGGTGCGTGCGTGCACACGCCGCCGCCGCCGCCAAATCAGATCGTGATGGTCGGTATGGAAGGCAAGAAGGCCATCAAATTGTCCTTGTTTGACGCGGTGTGGATGTCGGGTCGACTCAAAATTGAATCTGTCGAAAGCCCGTACGGCACCGTTGGCTATACACTCGTTGGAATGAAGGTCGAGCCGTATACGGCCAAGTAGTACAACACAGCAATAGCGGATGACTACATCGACGGCCGGAACCCCGGCCGTTGAGCTCGATAGGTTGCGATTCGCGTACGGCACAGGTCCGAATGTGCTGGCTATCGACGCTCTCCGAATTGCGCGCGGCGAAACCGTGTTTCTCCATGGATCGAGCGGCAGCGGAAAAACCACGCTCCTCGGTATTTTGGCCGGTGTGCTGCGCGCCACCAGTGGTTCTGTGAAAGTGCTCGACAAGGATTTCACCACGATGTCCAGCGCCGCGCGCGATTCATTTCGTGCGACGCATCTGGGTTATGTGTTCCAGATGTTCAATTTGATTCCATATCTGTCGGTGCAGGAAAACATTCTGCTGCCGTGCCGTCTGGACGCCACGCGTCGCTCACGCCTTGGATCAACGTCGATGGCAGACGCCGCACGCGACATGGCCGAGCAGCTGGACATCGCGCAGTATTTGCAGACGCCCGTAACGCAGTTGAGCGTTGGACAGCAACAACGTGTTGCGGCGGCGCGGGCGCTCATTGGACATCCAGAAGTCGTGATTGCCGACGAACCAACGTCGGCACTTGATACCGACAGGCGCGAACAGTTTCTGAAACTGTTGTTTGCATCGTGCGACAAGGCTGGTGCAACACTCGTGTTTGTCAGTCACGATCTCACGTTGCAGCCGCTGTTCCGGCGCACCGTCGAGTTGTCGTCCATCAACACCGCCGCGCAAATGCGCAGCGCGGATTGAGGCGATCATGGGACTGATTCTTCGTCTGGCCATGCAGTCGCTTCGGAGTCGGGTGTTAACCACGTGGCTCACGATTACCTCCATCGCACTCAGCGTCACGCTCTTGGTTGGCATTGAACATTTGCGTGCGGGCGTTCGCGAGAGTTTTGCCGGCACCATCAGCGGTACCGATCTCATTGTTGGCGCGCGCGGTGGAACGTTGCAGGTGTTGCTCAGCACCGTGTTCGGCATTGGAACGCCGGCCGGTTCTGTGTCGATGAAAACGTTTGAGCGCTGGAAGTCGCATCCGGCGGTGAAGTGGGCCGTGCCGTACACGTTGGGCGACAGTCATCGCGGTTTTCGCGTTGTTGGCACCACGTCCGATTTCTTTGAGCGGTATCGCTTTCGGAAAACCGGTACGGTTGTGTTTTCAGAGGGACGCGCGCCGCAGGGTGACGACGAAGTGGCGATTGGCAGCGACGTTGAGGAGAAACTCAAGTACGCACTCAACGCGCCGGTCGTCGTGACGCACGGCATGCAGGACATTGGGACGTCCAATCATGAGGCGCATCCGTTTCACGTGGTCGGCATTATTGCGCGCACGTTTACGCCGATTGACCGTTCGGTGTACATGACGCTTGCGGGTGTTGAGGGGATGCACGTTGAGGAGCAAGGACGGATTGTGCCGGCGGCGGTGCCGGCGGCGGTGCCGGCGGC
>JBDUBA010000096.1:0-14362 GCA_040004335.1 Gemmatimonas sp. | reverse complement strand
ACGTTCCAGACGCTCATGGGCGACGAAGTTGAACCGCGTCGTCTGTTCATCGAAGCGAACGCGAAGTTTGTGAGCAACCTCGACATCTAAGTTCGGGATGGCAATAAAGAAATCGGCGCGGCGCCAATATTGGCACCGCGCCGATTTGGTTTTTGCGCGCGTTCGTTAGGGCGTGATGTACTTGCCGTTCGCCTGACGCCTGAGTTGCAACCCGAAATTGACGGCCACAATACACAGTGCGCCGAAGATGAAGGTCATCGCGATGTACACGACCATCGCCATTGTCGGTTCCATGCCACCATGTGGCGACGGAATGGAAATGGAAATCAGCAGGGCGTACAGCGCGAGCAGCGGAAGAACCGCAGCAAAGGCGACCAGGCTCAGGAACCGATTCATGCCGGGAGAGAGCATCAACTTCTCGTCCGTGGTGCGCGGTGACGCGCGGTGATATTGCGTTCGAAGCTTGTGCAACGCCCCGAATGGCGTCTGTCTGCAGCAAAAATTAAACACCGCTCACGCGTTGGGGCAGTGGCACACACCGTAGCAATATCGGCCCCGCACGGCGAATCGTGCGCGCGCGTAACCGAACTTCTCAAACCGGTGCGTCACACAGACTTCACCCCTCGTAGGCCTCGACGCCAGCTTCGGTGACGCGATGCGAAATGAGGGGAAGCGGCGGATCGGCCTCGTCGCTTATGACGATGGCCTCGCGCAGGCACGCGAGTCCGATCTGCAGGCCAGCGGCGTCCCGCGCGTAGATGGTGGCCAATGGCTCTCCCGCGCGTACCACATCGCCTGGCCTGGCGGTGATCACGAACCCGACGGAGGGATCGATGGAATCTTCGACTTTCGTGCGCCCGCCGCCAAGCTCGATGACGCCAATGCCAATGCGGCGCGGCTCGACCTGCGCGATGACGCCGCCGCGGGGCGCCGTAAAAATCTCGAGATCATGTGCCTCGGGAAGCAACGAGGGGTCATCCACCACCGCCGGATTTCCACCCTGCGCGCCGACAATCTGCTGGAACTTCTCGGCAGCTTTTCCCGACGAGATTGCAACTTCCATTTTGCGGCGGGCTTCCTCGCGGTCACGCGCGACGCCTGCCATCAACAACATTTCTGCGCCCAGCGCATACGTGACGGCCATGAGGTCAGGTGGACCTTCGCCACGAAGCGCCATCACCGACTCCTCGACCTCGAGGGAATTGCCACAGGCGCGGCCAAGTGGGCGATCCATGGCGGTAATGAGTGCAACCACGGGACAGCCGTGATCAACACCGAGGTCGATCATGGTGCGCGCGAGGGCGAGGCCGCGATCGAGTTCGGGGAGGAATGCCCCCGAACCGCGCTTCACATCAAGCACGAGTCCCGTGAGGCTCTCGGCCAACTTTTTGGACATGATGCTCGCCGCAATCAACGGTATACTCTCCACCGTGGCCGTCGCGTCGCGCAGCGCGTAGAGGCGGCGGTCGGCCGGGGCGATTTCCGGTGTTTGCCCCATCATGGCGCATCCGACAGTTTCGACCAGGTGCGCTGCTTCGCGAAGCGAAAGGTTGGTGCGAAATCCTGGAATGGATTCCAGCTTGTCGAGCGTGCCTCCGGTATGTCCGAGTCCGCGACCGGACATCATTGGTACCGCTACTCCGCATGCAGCAATTAACGGCGCAAGCACAATTGAGACCTTGTCACCGACACCCCCAGTAGAGTGTTTATCAATGCGCGGTGTACGAAGGTGCGTGAGGTCGAGCGTTGAACCGCTCTGCAACATCGCGTTGGTGAGCGCCACCAGCTCCTGGCGATCGAGGCCGTTGAAGTAGATTGCCATGGCCAGCGCAGACATTTGATAGTCAGGAATTTCTCCAGCGCCGTACCGGCGCATGAGTTGATTCCATTCGCCCGACGCAATGCGAAGTCCATTGCGCTTTCGTTCGATGAGTGTGCGAGCAAGCATGGCAACTTTCTCGGGGATACTACTGTGCAAATTGAGTCGCGTTGGACCAGCGTTCAGAAGCAGCTTACCGCAATGCAAAGGGCATCGCCACAGCGAGGCCGCGTGCTGGCATCAGTTATTCTGCTGGCGTTAACTTTTTCATCTCCCGCTGCGATGAACGCACAAGGCCCGCCCGCGGGTTCGGCACCGCAAGCACAGACGCAAACGGCCGCCGATCACATCGCGATGGGCGACAAGGCAAACCTTGCCCGCAACGCCACTCAGGCATTGGCTCACTACGAAGCAGCGTTGCAACTGGCGCCCAAGAACTACGAAGCGCTTTGGAAAGCATCGGGCGCGGCAATTGATCTGGGCGAAGCAGAAACGGACGGAAAAAAGAGTCAGGCATTTTACGCCAAAGCAACCGCGCTGGCGCGCCAGTCAATAGCGGTTGATTCGCTCGGCGCCGAATCGAATTTCGCGTTGGCCCGCGGGCTGGGGCGCACGGCTCTGACACTGGGCGCACGTGACCGCGTGAAATACGCGAAAGAAGTGCGCAACGCAGCGCTCAAAGCGCTTGCGACCGATCCCAAACACGCGGGCGCCATGCATGTGATGGGTGTCTGGAATGCCGAAATTATGCGACTTAACAGTATTGTGCGGATGTTCGCGAAGACTGTTTTGGGTGGTGCAATCTTCAGCGAGGCCAGTTGGGCGTCGGCCGCAAAATATATGGAAGAATCGGTGGCCAACGATCCGGTCCGTGCGGTGCATCATTTGGATTTAGCGCGTGTTTACCGCGATATGGACCGCAAGGCCGACGCGAAGGCTCAATACGACTTGGCCATCAAGGCACCGTTGCACGATGCCAATGATGGCCTTTACCAGCAACAGGCCGCCAACGAATTGAAGGCGCTTAAGTAAGTAGCAGGCGCTGAACGGTATCTCTTCAGCGCCTGAGCTGTCTGATCAGTCGAGTCCGAAGCGCCGGCGTCCCGCATCGGCAACATCGCGAACGTCACGGGCAACATCGCGGGCTGCAGCGCGCGCCAGCGCCGCTTGTTTCCGCGCGCGTTTCATGCCCATGCGGGCGGCACGTTCGGCATCACTCCAGGTGTCTTCGATTACGCCGGAGCCTTTCTTTGCCAGGCGGCGAGCGTTTCGGCCAAGGACGCGACGCGTGTCGGCACCACTGGCCGGGGCCATGAGGAGGGCCGCAGCAGCGCCAACCACGGCGCCCACGAGCAGTCCGATACCCAACATGCGAACTCCGTCACCGTCGTCTGAACGCGAACGCCTGCCCAATTGATCCCACATCGAAGCCTCCTGCGCCACTGGCGCGCCTAACAGTGCGGAAATGCCTGCCTGACCTATAGTTTGGAGCGTGAATCCCTGTTCTGTTACCGGCTAAACAGGGTTCGGGTTCCTGCCGCCATCGCTTTTGTTTCCCTTCATCGTGTGCTTCGCATCACTCACAGACTCGCTGAATGAACGCTTCGAACGAGAACAAAGCGCCGTTGACGGTTTCCCTTATCGTGTGCCTCGCATCACTCAGGTCGTCTGAATGAACGCTTCGAACGAGAACAAAGCGCCGTTGACGGGCACGAAACGCGCAGCGGAACTGCGGGAATTGTTGTCGTACGCAATGTACGACTACTACGTGTTGGATGCACCGAAGATGTCGGATGCAGAATACGACAAGTTGTATCGCGAACTGGAGAAGCTGGAGACCGACTACCCGTCGCTGATCACGCCGGACTCGCCAACGCAGCGTGTTGGTGCGATGGTACAGAGCGCGTTTGCGCCGCACCAACATCTCGTGCGCATGATGTCGCTGGACAACGCGATGAACGACGAAGAGCTGCAGGCGTTTGAGACATCGATCAAGCGCATTGTAGGCGACGACATTCACAAGACGGGGTACATCGTCGAACTCAAGATTGATGGTGCCGCAATCGCGCTCACCTATGAACATGGTGTGCTCACCAACGCCGCCACGCGCGGTGATGGGACACAAGGCGAAAACGTGACGGCCAACATTCGCACGATGAAAGGCATTCCCCTGCGACTGTTCGGGAAAAACCATCCGGGGAAAATGGAAATTCGCGGCGAGGTGTATTTGCCGTTTGACGGATTTGAGAAAATGAACGAAGGACAAATTGCGGCGGGAAAACCGGTGTTTGTTAATCCGCGCAATGCAGCGGCCGGATCACTTCGCCAACTCGATCCCGCGCTGACGGCCGCGCGGCCGCTCAGTTTTTTCGGGTATCAGGCGGTGCTGCCCAATGGCGATTCACCAGTTTCGACACAGTGGGATCTGTTGCAGACGCTTGAAGGTTGGGGCATTCCCGTTGCGCCTCACCGTGAGCGTTGCCTCACCATGGCCGAGGTCGAAACGTGGGCGCACAAAGTAGAACACGAAACGCGCGCACAGCTGGGATTTGCGATTGACGGCGGCGTTGTGAAGGTGAACGACGTTGCCGTGCAGCAGGAGCTGGGAGTTCGCAATGATCGCACGCCGCGTTGGGCAATCGCACGCAAGTTTGCACCCGACATGGCCGTCACAAAGTTGCTCAAGATCAAGGTGAACGTTGGACGCACCGGTGTACTCACGCCATACGCGGAACTGGAACCGGTTGATGTGGGGGGTGCGAATGTGCGAAACGCAACACTCCACAACGCGCAGCAAGTGGCGCTCAAGGATTTGCGCGAAGGCGATTACGTGCAAATTGTGCGCGCCGGTGATGTAATACCGAAAGTGCTGGGACCGCTTCCGGAAAAACGTACGGGGAGCGAGGTACCCTGGAACATGCCCGAGCGATGCCCCAGCTGCGACACACCAACGCAACAATACGGATTGGACGTCGCCATTTACTGTCCAAACGTGTTGTGTCCGGGCAAACAACTGGAAGGCCTCGTACATTTCGCGGCGCGCGATTCGCTGGACATTGACGGCCTGTCATATGCGCGCATCGAACAACTGTTGAACGCAGGGTTGGTGCACGACTTTGCTGATCTGTTTGACGTCACGGTTGAACAACTTACCGCACTCGAACGTTTCGCCAAAAAAAGTGCGGAGAATCTCGTCAAGGCTATCGATGATGCGCGCAAGCGTCCGCTGTCGCGATTGTTGTTTGCGCTGGGTATCCGGCACGTTGGTGCACAAGCCGCGCAGTTATTGGCGCGCAGGTTTGGAACGTTGGACGCCCTCGCGGCCGCATCGCTCGAAGAGATTGCCGGTATTCGCGGCATGGGTTCCACCATCGCCGAATCGGTCGTCGATTATTTCGGTGACGTATCGTCGCTCGAACTGATTGAAAAACTACGGTCGCGCGGTCTCAATTTTACCGAACCGAACGCGGTTGAAGTTGAAGGGCCGTTTACTGGTCTCGTGATCGTGCTGACAGGCAGCATGCCCACGCTCTCGCGCGGCGAGGCCACGCAACTGATCGAAAAGGCTGGAGGACGAGTGGCCAGTTCCGTCTCGAAAAAAACGTCGTTCGTGGTTGCGGGCGAAGACGCGGGCAGCAAACGAGAGGCGGCCGAAAAGCTGGGGATCGAGATTATCGATGAAGCCGAGTTACAGGCGCGGGCGGGCTCGAATTCGTGACCATTCTGACGCAGGACCCAACTGTTACAGCAGCGGCCCCCAAGCGACCGCTTGACGTGACGTCAACAGTAAGCGAGCGTCGTATGCGTATATGAGCGCAACCCTGCCATTCCTCGCCACTCGAACGGTCGCCGTCCCGGCCGAATTTTTCTCGGCCCTCCTGGGCGCCGCTCGTGTCGCGCCCTCAGCGGCCGCGATCGAAACGCTTCGCGACGCCGGGTATCTGGCGGGATCGTCGCTGTTTGACGCCTTTGCTCTCTGGCTGGAAGAACGCGGCGAACGCGCTCCGGCCGAATTAAGCGAAAATCATTTCGGTCCGCTGGTCTCGGCGTTTTTTGTTGCGAGCGGATGGGGGGAAGTTGACATCACGCAGGTGAGTGAAGCCGTGATGGCGATTGACGCGCACGAATGGTGTGAAGGCGATGTTGAAGGCGGTCGAGAGTTGCCCGGTTGTCACGTCTCCACCGGGCTGTTTGCCGGATTTTTTGGCCGACTGGCCGACGCGCCTTTGGCGGTGTTGGAGGTTGAATGCGTGTCAAGTGGCCAGAACCGTTGCCGCTTTCTGTTGGCGTCACTGGATGTGCTGCAATACGTCCACGAAGCAATGGGACGCGGCATTCCCTACGACCGCGCGGCGTCCAGCGCTGATTGATCGCGATTCGGGTTGCGGTACGACCCGAGTCGGTCTGGCGTTTAGCGTTTTGCGTAAGGCCGCGGCATCGCGCAGGCGGCCGGACGCGTGGTCGCGCGGATTCGTATTTCCAGCCCGCGTGCCGACCGCGGTTTTCCGCTAGACCAGGCCGTCGTATTTAGGGTTTGGCACCAGCTGTCCGTCCGAAAGAATTTCGCGGTCCCACGGCAAAACAATGGCCTGCTCGGTAAACAACGCCTCGTAATCGGGGAGAAACGCGCCCGTTCGAAAACTCACCGCCGTTCGCACTTCACGGGCGCCCGCGTTGCTCAGTGACGCAACAGCCAGGCGAATGGTGTCACCGGAATCGCAAGTTTCGTCCACCACCAACACCCGTTTGCCACGCGTCTCGGCGGGAGCTGCTCCGAACACGGCCGGCGTAGTGCGCAGATGATCGGCGCTGTAGCGACGTGATACGAGAATGGAATGAAATGGGCGGCCAAGAATGGCGGCGATGGTTGCTCCCGGTACAACGCCCGCCGTAGCGATGCCAATCACAAGATCGGGCTCGTAGTCGCGCGCAACTTTGAGCGCCAACGCACGCGACACTTCACCAAAAAGAGGCCAGTCTACCAGCAGCACGCCCTTCGCTGCATCGTGTGCGTATGTGCGGTTCGGCATGCGGGACCCCGGGCAAGAGTGTAGTGAGTGTAGCGCGACTCCGCGCACAAGGCCAGCGGTCCAACTGAAAACCACATCACCGACACCGATGTATTATGTTGTGTGGTCCTCACGCCCGACCCTTTCCATCACGTTCTATCGGAGATTCTGCGAACGCATGTCATGGTGGAATCGATTGATGGGCGGTGCGTCCGATCGTGATTCGTCGCGTCCAGTCAATTATCTCGCTGAGGCGCTCGAACTCGAGAAACGGGGCGATTACAGCAACGCGCTCACGTCCTATCGCCTGGCGCTGCGCGCAACACCCGATGACTTGCAGGTGCTGCAGAACATGGCGATTGCCTTTTCACGCACCTCGCAGCCCGAAGAAGCAATTCGTTCATACCGCCGCGCGCTACAAATCGATCCGGAACTTGCGGGCGCGCACTACGGACTCGCGTTCCTGCTGCTGAAGCGCGGATACACCGCGCCCGCGGCCGTGCACCTCGAAGGATTTTTGCGCAACAGTGCGGGCAACGACGCGCAATCGGCAAAATTTCGTGCACACGCCGAACAGACGCTCAAGGAGTTGCAGGAAATGGGCGGACCGGTGCGCGAACAAGTCGCGCCGAAGGACGGATCGTTGTCAAATGACAGCACCGTCATTCCCGATTCGTTATCTGACGCCGCGCGACAGGACGACCTGAAGCGCCCGGAAGCTTAACATGGGTCGCGTGTTGTCCATTGTGAGTCAGAAAGGCGGCGTTGGAAAAACCACCACGGCCGTCAACTTGTCAGCCGCGTTTGCACGTCGCGGACTCAAGACGCTGTTGATTGATACGGACCCACAGGGATCAGTGCGTTACGGAGTCGGTCTCCGTCGCGGTCACAGTACCGCTGGGTTTGACGATTATCTGCGCGGCGAACGGGCGCTTCGCGATGTGATTTTGCCAACCGGATTGCCGTGGCTGCGCGTTATCCTCGCGGGCACGGTGAGCGAAGAAGCGGACCACACCGCCTTTCAGCGCCGCGTTGGAGACAGCAACGTGTTGGCCGAGTTGCTGCAGATGGCGCGTGAACGTTGCCACGTGGTTGTGGTCGACACGCCTCCCGGGCTCGGATCAATCACGCGCCAGGTTTTGTCGGCAAGCCAGCACGTATTGGTGCCGCTTCAGGCCGAGCCTCTGGCGCTGCAAACAACGCCGCAGATTTTGCGCGCCGTGCAAGACGTGATTTCGGAGAACAGCGAGTTGACGCTGGAAGGCATTCTGCTCACGATGTTTGAGGCGGGGAACCCGGCCAGCGAACGCGTGTTGCATTATGTGCGTGAACACCTTCCCAAACACCTTGTATTCGACACCGTCGTGCCCCGCACTCCGGCCACTGCCGACGCATTTGCGGCAGGGCAACCGGTTGTGTTGCGCGCACCGGCCGATGCCGCCAGTCAGGCATACGTGAACATCGCAACAATACTCGCCGAGCGATTGGCTTAGAGATGCGTCGCTGCGTGCTGTCGAGACGCGCGCTAGTGTGGGCCGCGTTGCTCGTTCCCCTGTTTGTTGCGTGCGCCGACGTACGGCTTGCACCGTCGGTTCCGGCAACGCTCGAATTTGCAAATTTCGCGGCGCCGGCCATTGTGGTGGGCGACTCGCTGCGTGACGTGGATGGGGTGGCTGTCCCGGTGCATGCAGTTGTGCGCAATCAAGATGGCGATGTGCTTGCCGACGCGCCCGTGCGTTTTGTGTACGCGGACGCCAATCGCGACACCGCCGTTTTCGTGGATTCCGTGACCGGGTACGTCGTATCGCTCAAGGCCCTGATTGGCACGGCAATCACCGTCCGAATTGCTGCGCGCACCGGTAAAAGTCTGCAGGCAATTCGCACCGTGCTAATTACCACTCGGCCTGATACGGTGATTTCGGGTTCGACACCCATCGACACGCTGCGCACCACGTTGCCCGACACCGGAAGTGCGGCGGCGCAGGCGAACACCTCGGGGGCCCTGTCGGTGACCCTCCGGCACACCGACGGCACCGCCAGCACGCTGGTTTCCAACTACCTCGTGAAATTCGAGCTGGTTCAGCCCGCCAACCCCATGAACGATTCGACTGCGGCCGTGTTCCTTGTGAATGACGCGCGCATGGTGTCAAATATTGACACCACCGACGTTAGTGGAATTGCATCGCGGTTTGTGCGGGTGCGGTCATCGCAATTTCCAACCGGCACGGCGCTCGATTCGGCTGTGGTGCGGGCGACGGTTTCGTACAAAGGACAGTCGGTGAAAGGCTCCCCCATTCTGTTGGTGGTTCCGATCATCAAGAAAGTCACCACGCCCTGAAGCGGTACCACCGGCGCTGCAACGAAGCGCGTCATGAAAGCTTGTCACTCCCACCGGTCCAGCGATGTCCTCAATTGCGGGTCTCCCCAACCCTGCTCTCGCCGTAACGCTGGCGGGAATTCCGTCGCCTTCCCGCTACGCGAGTGGTGGCCCCGCTCCAAAACCCGGCACCGTCAACAGTTTGTTTTTCGAGGCGGTCGAGAAGTACCATCGCCCCGATGCGTTGATGTACAAGGTGAACGGCGTTTGGGAAAAATTGTCGCACAAGACAGTACTGGAACGCGTGCGCCGTGTCGCACTGGGGCTCGCAGCACTGGGAGTCAAACACGGTGAGCGCGTTGGTTTGTTGTCGGAGAATCGGCCCGAGTGGGCCATTGTCGATTACGCGTGCATTTGTTCGGGCGTGACGGACGTCCCGATTTACCCAACGCTGCCGGCCGCGCAAATTCCATATCTGTTGAACGATTCCGGTGCCCGCGCGCTGTTTGTGTCAACGAGTGATCAGGCGAAAAAGATTGCCGGCATTCGTGGACAGGTGAAAAGCCTTGAATGGCTGATCGGAATTGCCGCGACAAAAGAAGATGGCTGCGATTATACGCTGACCGAAATTGAGGCGATGGGCGCCAAACTTGACAACGCTGCTGCGGCGATCGAATTCAAGAAGAATGCGCTCGCGGTGTTGCCCGATCAGGTTATCACGCTCATTTATACGTCCGGCACAACGGGCGACCCGAAAGGCGTAATGCTCACGCAAAACAACGTGTACTCGAACGTGCTGGGTTCGAAGGGAGTTATTCCCGCAGGCGACGGGGACATTGCGCTGAGTTTTCTCCCACTCAGTCACATTTTCGAACGCACGGGCGACTACTTCCTTTTTGCGAACGGCGTTCCAATTGCGTATGCAGAAGGAATCGACGCCGTGCCGCTCAACATGACGGAAATCAAACCGTCCATCATGATGTCGGTGCCGCGTTTGTACGAAAAAATTTATGCACGCGTGCTGGAAAGCGCGGTGCAAGGTGGTGCGATCAAGTCGCGCATTTTCTTTTGGGCCAGGAACGTTGGCAATCGATGGGCCGACGTGAAGTTGAGTGGCAAGGAACCCGGCGGGTTGTTGGCAATGCAATACAGCCTCGCGCAAAAGCTCGTGTTCTCGAAACTGAAGCAACGCACGGGCGGGCGGATGCGATTCTTTATTTCGGGTGGCGCGCCGCTGTCCGCGGAAATCAACAAGTTCTTCTACTCCGCGGGATTGATGATTCACGAGGGGTACGGGCTCACGGAAACGTCCCCGGTCATCACGGGCAACACGCGCGAAGCGTTTCGAATTGGAACGGTTGGCCGGCCGATTCCGGGCGTTGAAGTGCAGATCGCATCCGACGGAGAAATCCTGACGCGCGGACCACACGTGATGCTCGGTTACTTCAACAAGCCCGAAGCCACCGCCGAAGCCATTGACGCGGCCGGGTGGTTCAAGACCGGAGACATTGGCGAACTTGATGATGGGTTCTTGCGCATCACGGATCGCAAGAAGGACATCATCGTCACGGCGGGCGGAAAAAACATTGCACCGCAGCCAATCGAGACAAAGGTCAAGATGAGCACTTTCGTATCGCAAGCGGTGATGATTGGGGACAAGCGCAAGTTTCCGGCAATTTTGATCGTCCCTAACTGGGACGCCGTCGACAAATGGGCGAGCACGCAAAACCTCGGCTCAAAGAGTCGGGCGGAGCTGTTGGCGTCGCCAGCAGTGCGCGCGATGCTCGACCGGGAAGTGAATGCGCAGATGACGGGGCTGGCGCATTTCGAGGCTCCCAAGAAAATCGAGTACCTCGAGCACGATTTTTCGATTGAGCGCGGTGAGTTGACGCCGAAGCTGAGCGTCAAGCGTCGCGTGATCGAGAAGACGTACAAGGAGTTGATCGACAAGTTGTACGCGGAGCCGGCGGACTGACGGCTTTTGTTGATGTCGGTGTTGTGGAGGGCCGGCGTCGGTGGATGCTGGCCCTTCGCGCGTGGTGGCCGCGGTTGAGCGAGGGTAAGGTGAAACTATTCTTGCGCGGAGACGCGGCGACGCGGAGAACTGCGTGCGGGGTCAGCCGGCCTTATCGCCAAATCAAGATCTGTCATTTGGGAAACCGCTAAGGTCTTTCGAAGACTGACGGGTAAATTTCAAAAAGCGTACTACAATCGACGCTGATTTTTGTGCTCAAACGTTTAGTTCTCCGCGCCTCCGCGCCTCCGCGAAAAATTTGCTTCAGTGTGTGCAGCGACGGGCGCTCTCGAAGCCGCGACAATTTCTACGCTGTCGCTGCGGTCCTTCGGTACCTCTCAACCCCTCAACCCCTCAACCCCTCAACCCCTCAACCTCCGCGCGAACCCCGCCACAACAAAAAATTCCGCAGGGGCACAGCCGAAAACGAGATTTCCATCAGCGCAAGTTATCGCGACAATCGCCGCGTAATCCCAACTGGCGTCGACGCAACGGACTCACGCTCCGAGACCCAAACGAAATCGTCACGCACCAGTTCGCGCACACCCGCAGGCAACGGTGAGCGAACATCTGCAACCAGGCGTCCGCCGGATCGTAACGCGGCTGACGCTTGCTCAAGCAATCGCGGCGACGAGTGTCCCGCCTGAACCGCAATACCATCGAACTTCCCATGAACGAGGGGAAGGATGTCGCCAAACGTTGCAACACCAAGCGGCGCAGCCAACGCCGAGTTTTGAATACGTTCGGTTGGAAACGCAACACCGTCCACTCCCGACGCATTGAAGAGCAGAATGCGCGCCGCAACAATTTCACGCATGGCCGCGATTGTTGTGATGTCGTAACCGATCAGCGCAAACACGCTGCGCCCCGCCGTCAATCCAAGTTGGGCGGCCAGGCGCATTGGATCAACCGAGACGCTATTTGAAGCGTCTTGCGGTCGTGCCGCAGCAAAATGTGTCACACCACCACGTACTGGATACTCGGCATAACACTGCGGGCAGCCGAGCAAACCTTCAGTGACGTATCGATTCGCGATCGTGTCGGCCGCCGCCACCAGCACACTCGGCGCATGATCATGCGGGCAGCGCAGCAGCTCCACCAACTCCAGGTGCATTTTACGCGCGCGAGAGACGCAGTTCGTCCACGTTGATTTCCGCCGGCGCCGTGACAACCCAATGGATTGCCGCAGCCACCGCACTGGCGGACAACATGGTCACACGAGCAGGGAAGCCGTCGCGGTTATCCGGATCGATCGCGTCCCAGATATTCGTGTTTGTAGGTCCCGGCGAAACCAATGAAACGCGAATGCCACTACCCTGCACTTCCTGTCGCAGCACTTCGTGCATTGCGCGTTGGGCGTGTTTGCTGGCGGCGTAGGCACCGTTTTCCGCAAAAATTGCGCGGTCGGCCACCGAACCGATGGTTACAACGTGTCCGCTGCCACGCTCCATCATGCGGGGAAGAAAGGCGCGCATCAATCGGAACGGCGCGACAACATTGGTGTTGAGCGTGAGCTCAAGTTCGCTGGCACTTAGCTGGTGCAACGGAGACAGTGGAAAAATACCGGCGTTGTTGATCAGGATGTCGGGTGCACCGTCGGTATCGTTGGCGATCTGGAACACGGCGCGTTCAACATCGTCAGCACTCGTGACATCACAGACGATGGGCCGAGCGAGGTCGCTGAGCGTGCGTGCGGCATCCTGGAGGTCGGTTTCGGTGCGCGCCAGCATGTATACGCGCATACCGTCACGCACCAGCAGTTCGGTGACCGAGCGCCCAATGCCGCGCGACGCACCGGTAACAACGGCCGTTTGCATGAGGGCTAGATACGCGCCGACGTACCGTACGCCAGCTGCAGAAATTCACTACGCGTTTTGGCATCATCGCGAAAGGCGCCGCGCAGCGATGAGGTGATAGTTCGCGACCCCTGTTTCTCGACGCCGCGCATCATCATGCACAAGTGGACTGCCTCGATTACCACGCCGACACCCTTGGGTGCGAGTACTTCCTCCAATGCGTTTGCAATTTGTTCACCGAGTCGTTCCTGCACCTGCAGGCGACGTGCAAACACTTCGACCACGCGCGGCAGTTTGGAGAGTCCAACAATCTTTCCGTTTGGGATGTAGGCAATGTGGGCCTTGCCAAAAAACGGCAGCATGTGGTGCTCGCACATCGAATAGAGTTCGATATCGCGCACCATCACCATGTTCTCGTGATCTTCGTCGAACAACGCATCGCCGACAACGCCGCGTGCGGTTTGTACATAGCCACGTGTGAGCCACGCCATGGCTTTGGCAACCCGCTCAGGGGTCTTGAGGAGCCCTTCGCGGTTGGGATCTTCACCAATTAACTGCAGCTGTTGTCGGACCGTGGTTTGATACGCCTCGATTGTTTCGGCGTACCCTGCCGATTTCGTGATAAAACTTGAGATTGGAGCCCGTACACCAAGCGATTCGTGCGGCATCAGTCAGTCCCCCTCATACTCGACGTAATTGTTTTCGGTCTCGGTAAGTTTGAGGCGAACGAGCTTGCCGGGTTTGACGACCGGTTCGAGCACCTTCCACATACCGACAATGATGTTCTCGGACGTCGGATTGATTCCGGCCATATAGGGTACATCGTGATTGAAGTGATGGTGATCGGTTTGATCGACCACATATTTTTCAACGATGTCGCGTAGCACTCCAAGGTCAATGACATAACCCGTGGATTCGTCAATGGGTCCGCGCACGGAGACATCGAGTGTGTAGTTGTGACCGTGGCCGAACGGATTGTTGCACTTACCGTACAGGCGAGTGTTTTCTTCGGCGGAGAATTCCGGATTGTGCACGCGGTGGGCGGCGTTAAACCGGATCCGGCGCGTTACTGTTACGTTGGGCATGATTTCCTTGGATGTGCGTCAGCCCTTCAGTGTACCGTTGCTCAAATGTCGCGGACAAATGCGTCGCGCGAATTTTTGGACCCGGCGACACGTGCGACCGAATCATAGCAGCGCTATGGCGAGGGAGCGCCACAATGTCGGGGCGCAAACGGCGCCGCTGAATGCCGCGAGAGTTCAGCAACCCTATGCTAAATAGCACAAAGGCCCCGCCGAAGCGGAGCCCTTGTGAAAAAACGGGAACGAAGAGGTGATCTTGAAGCCCAAGTGAAAGGAATAGAACCCTCACCGTACTTTCGCCTTCCCCGCACTGGGGCATGACGGC
>JBDUBA010000011.1:0-4239 GCA_040004335.1 Gemmatimonas sp. | reverse complement strand
CTACGCGTCGTCGTACCCCACGACCAAATTCCGCCCCGCCTGCTTCGCACGCTGCACGGCCGTGTCGCCGAGTGCGAGCATTCCGTCGACAGATGGGGCATCTTCGCGGAGTTCAACGACGCCGACACACACGGTGCAAGTGACGTTTTTCGTATCACCCGGAAATACATGGCGCGCCATGCGCTCACGAATACGTTCGGCCAACACCAACCCGCCGGACAACTCCGTACTCGGCAACAACACCGCAAACTCTTCGCCGCCAACGCGCCCAACAACGTCCGTTGTACGCGATTCCTGACGACATACCCACGCGAGCGCGCGCAAACATTCGTCGCCGAATTCGGTGCCGTAGGTCTCGTTCAATTCGCGCAGTTTATCCGGATCGACCAGCAACATCGACAGCGGATGTCCGTAGCGGCGTGCGCGCGCAATTTCCGCGGAGGCAACCTCGAAGAATCCGCGGCGCGTGGAAACACCGGTGAGATAGTCGGTGCTGGACGCCTGCTCTTCGGTCAGCGATTGCTCGAACTTCTTGCGCTCGGAGAGGTCGTGCGTGACGACGACATATCCATTCGTCGACCCATCCTGCTCGCGAAACGCGGTGACAATCGTGCTGGCCCAAAAGGTCGATGCGTCACGCCTCACGCGAAATCCTTCTTCCTCGCACCAGCCGTTACGCGCGGCGAGCGACAGTGTTTGCTGCACATGACCTTCGCCCGAAGCGCTGTTGGGTGCGCAGATGGCAAGCGATTGCCCAATCGCGTCGTTGGCGGTGAACTGATGCACGCGCGCCGCCGATGCACTCCAACTGTCAATTTTTCCGTTGACGTCGACAGTGAAGCTGGCGTAGTCACGTACGGCGCTGTCGATGGCCTGCAGCTGTTGCTCGAGTCGTGTGACAAAGCCGCGCGTGGTGGCCAACGCCGACGCGTCGGAAACGATTGCCACGAAGCGATTCTCCATCACCTTGATGAGCGACAACCGCAAGCCGCGTTGCGCACCGGGCGCCAGCAATTCGAGGTTGTCGATCACCAAACCACGCGCACCATCAAACGTGCGCGCACGCGAGGACAAATCGGGCGCCGCGTCACTCAGTGCCGAGAAGAGGTCGCCGATAGACCAGTCACGCGTGAACCCCGCCAGCAGCTGCCGCGCTGCCGGGTTTGCCACTTCGACTTTCCCGTCCTCGTCCACCTCAACGAAACCGATGGGCGAAAGGAGGAACAGCTCGAAGAGCGCTTCAGGCGTCATTTACGGCTCGTTCGGGGGAGAGGGAGCATCAACAGCATTCATCGGCACCAGCGCATGAGTGCGAACTTCATCCATCACTCGTTCGATGAACGCGGAGCTTGCCACCGTTTCCTGCTTTTTGCCAGTACCGCGGACTCGCAAAGCCACTGAATCTTCGTCGGCTTCGCGTTTGCCGATCACACACATGTAAGGAATCTTGGCGACTTCGCCTTCACGGATGCGATAGTTGAGCGTCTCGTTCCGCGAGTCGAGATGTGCCCGAAGGCCCGCATCCTTCATGCGCTTTACCAACGCCTCGGCCGCCGGAACGAAGTCCAGTGCGATGGGAATGACGCGCACCTGTTCGGGCGACAGCCAGACCGGGAATGCGCCGCCGAAATGTTCAATCAAAATGGCGATGAACCGTTCGAACGACCCGCTCACGGCACGGTGTATCACCACGGGGCGATGCGCGCTGTTATCCTCGCCCGTGTAGTTGAGGTCGAACCGTTCCGGCGCGTTGTAATCGAGCTGAATGGTTCCCAACTGCCACGCGCGACCTATGGAGTCGGTAACGTCGAAGTCGATTTTCGGACCGTAGAACGCGCCGTCGCCTTCCTTCATTTCGTACGTTTTTCCTGTCGCATCGAGCGCGGCGCGCAACGCACCCTCGGCACGATCCCACAACTCGTCGTCGCCAATACGCTCCGGCGGACGTGTCGCGAATTTCAGTTTCGCCGTCAGTCCGAAGGTCTCGTAGTAACTCAAAATGAAATCCATGAGGAATTTCACTTCGTCGGCAATTTGATCTTCACGCAGGTACACGTGACAATCGTCCTGCGAGAACTGGCGCACGCGCGTCAGGCCCGACAGCGCGCCAGACAGTTCGTTGCGATGCAACACGTCGAACGTGACAAAACGCACCGGCAATTCGCGATACGAATGTTTTGTGCTTGCGTAGTACAAATGGTGCGACGGGCAGTTCATGGGCTTGAGCGACATGTTGTGCTCGTTCGTCTCGTTGTCGAGGACGAGAAACATGTTTTCCTTGTATTTGCCCCAGTGCCCGGACTGCTCCCACAATTTTTTCGTGTACAGCAGCGGCGTCTTGATTTCCTTGAATGCCTCGCGCTGACGCTCGCGCACAAAACCTTCGAGCGCGTTGTACAATTGCGTGCCTTTGGGCGTCCAGAATACGGCACCTGGCGCCACAGCGTTCAGATAGAACAGATCGAGCTGCTTGCCCAACACACGGTGATCGCGTTTCCGCGCTTCTTCGAGATTGTGCAGATGCGCGTCCAGTTCGTCCTTCTTGAAGAAGGCTGTCGCATAAATACGCTGCAGCATTTGCCGCTTTTCGTCGCCCCGCCAATACGCACCGGCGGCCGAAAGCAGCTTGAAATGTTTGATGTAACCAGTGTCCTGCACGTGCGGGCCGCGGCATAAATCGATGAACGGACCGTCCGTGTACGTGCTGATAATTTCGTCGCTGCCGTTGAAATCTTCGAGACGCTCCAGTTTGAGCGGATCGTCAACAAACAATTTCTTCGCTTCGTTCTGCGACACTTCCGCACGCACAAACGGCAACTTGTCCGCGCACACCTTCTTCATCTCGGCTTCGAATGCTTCGAGATCGTCGGGAGTGAACGGTGTTGGCACTTCGAAGTCGTAGTAGAAACCGTCGTCGATGGCGGGGCCGAAACCAATTTTCGCGTCCGGGCGCAAACGACGGACCGCAGTTGCCAGCGCATGTGCAGCCGAGTGGCGCATGACGGCCAGTGCGCGCGGATCCTTGTCGGTCATCACCACAAACGCACCCGACTTGCGGAGCGGCGTCATGAGATCCTGCACCTCGCCGTCGACGGCCACTGCAATGGCAGCTTGCAGGAGACGCGCGCCAATAGTGCCCACCACCTCACGCGGAAGCGTGCCGACCGGCACTTCCCGAGTGGAGCCGTCCGGGAGTGTGAGGATCAGATTGGATGCGGAGGCGTTATCGGATGGGCCGGCCATGTGACGCAGAATTAGGGGCGAAATGGATCGCGCGCGGTGGGCGGTGGGTATTGTACCCAACACCTCGCCGCGCGTGTTTTCAGAAGCTATCGTTGCGATGATAGCGGCGCCACCTGACTCTCCTTCGTAACACCTTCCGGAATTCTCATGTCGCCATTGCGCTCGCGCCGTCGCCGGCCAAGCTCATCATCGTTTTTGCTCGTTGCCCTTGGCGCGCTCACCGGACTTGCACTTGGTGCCGTCATTGCCGATCGCGTGGGGGGACTGGACGGTCTGCTCAACAGAACGGGCAAGAAACGCAACCTGGGCCGAACCACCGAATTCGATCACGATGAGTTGGCGGAGGCAACGGCTGCCGATCATGCCGACGTGGATCATGACTACGCCGATGATGCGGAGCAGGAACGCTTCTCTGCCGCGAGCCGCGGCCCGTATGCGGACGGAGACGACGACGACGACGGGGACGAGGACTTTGGTGACGAAATCGCTGCGTCCACGGTTGAGGCGTCGCGCGAAAACGACCACCGAGTTCCCGATGAAACCGAACTCGAAGAGCGGGTGCTCGAGGCCTTTCACAACGATCCTATTTTGGCCGAACGCGCGATCGATATCGGCGCGATTGGTACGGGCGTGATCGAGTTGACCGGATGGGTGCAGGCCAGCTGGGAAATTGGACACGCGGTAACGCTGGCCCGGGGTGTCCCCGACGTGACAACGGTGGTGGATCGCCTCGCGGTCAGGGACGGCGAAAAACGACGCGATCACAGCGGCCGCGCCTACTCCGGTGACAAGCTGGACACGGCTCCCACCGACGCTGCGTCACCCAGAGCGGACTGAAAATTTCTGGTCCGCACAATGGGTGCGGGGCGGTGTTTAGTTTTCGCAGATGACAACGCCCGAGCTACTCGACCAGATTCCGCCGGTGTACGATCCGGCGGCCGCCGAAGCCAAATGGTATCCGCGCTGGACTGAACACGGTGTTTTCACCGCGAGCGT
>JBDUBA010000155.1:0-14474 GCA_040004335.1 Gemmatimonas sp. | reverse complement strand
ACCAGCGACCTCCTGCTCCCAAAGCAGGCGCGATACCGGGCTACGCTACGCCCCGTGGCAGCCGCATAGCATACACTGACGCACCCCCTTCGGTCAACCGCGCGCAACAGGTGACCGGACCAACGAGCGAACGTCAACCACGAAATTGGAAGACCTGAGCCAGCAGTGCGCGGAGCGCTCTGCCGCGGTGACTGACCACTGCCTTCTCTTCTACACTGGTCTCCGCAAACGTACGTCCATAGTCTGCCGAGACGAAATAGGGGTCGTAGCCGAATCCGTTGCTGCCCCTTGGGTCCTTTGCAATCATCCCTTCGGCTTCGCCCCGTACGACCCACTCACCTTGGCTCGACACCCACGCCGCCGCGCAAACGTATCGACCTGTCCACGGCATCGGTGCACCGCTTCGAGCCAGCTCTTGCTGCAGGAATGCGTTGTTGACGTCGTCCAGCGCCTTGCCCTCGAGATCCGGGCGACCAGCCCAACGCTTGCTTCGAATTCCGGGCCGGCCACCCAAGCCATCCATTTCCAAGCCGGAATCATCCGCGATAACGGGCCTCCCATGACTGAGAGCCGCAAACCAGCGGGCTTTGGCCAACGCGTTGGCCTCGAAGGTGTCAAAAACCTCCAAGTCGTCCTCATGCAGACTGACGGCAATATTGGCGTCGCTGAGCGACAGCACGCGAAACCCAAACGCTTCCATCATAGGGATCAGTTCGCGCACCTTGCCAGCACTCCGAGTAGCGAGGAGCACCTCGTTCGATTCGGGTCGAGCCTTCACCCCGGACGCGCGCCGTTGTGAATGGCCTTCGCCAGCGCTTCTTGCTGCATGGCATCGAGGGTCACAATACCTTCGACTGCCAAATCAACGAGTGAATCGAGCTCACCGCGCGCGAATGTGCCGTGTTCACCAGTGCCCTGCACTTCGACGAACCGTCCCTCGCTGCTCATCACCACATTCATGTCGACCTCGGCGCGCACGTCTTCTTCGTAGTCGAGATCGAGTCGCGGTTCGCCATCGATCACGCCAACGCTGACGGCGGCCACACGTCGTTTGACTGGAGATTCGGCAGCGCGACCCGTGCGCACCAGCCACTCGAACGCGTCGGTGACCGCGAGGCAGGCACCGGTAATTGCGGCGGTGCGTGTTCCACCATCGGCCTGCAACACATCGCAGTCAACCTTGACCGTGAATTCACCGAACTTGAAGTCGTTGATCATCGCGCGTACGCTCCGCCCGATGAGTCGCTGAATTTCCTGTGTCCGTCCGCCCACCTGTTGGCGCTCGCGTGGTGAACGCGTGAGCGTGGCGCGCGGCAACATCGCGTATTCGGCAGTGATCCATCCTTCACCACTGCCCTTCCGCCACCCGGGCACGCCCGTTTCCACACTGGCGGCACACAACACGCGCGTGTTGCCGAAACTCACGAGGCAAGAACCCTCCGCATACGGCACCGCACCGCGCTCAATTGAGACGGCGCGCAACGAACGTGTGGTACGGCCAGCACGCGCAACAAATTTTGCAGAATCAGAGGGCACGAAGTTTCTCGATGGTAGAAGTCGTGGAGTGACCAGGAACGATGGGTACAACAACTACGCGACCGTTCCGCGCGCGCACAACATCAGCGCCCACAATCGCATCGGGCGAATAGTCACCACCCTTCACAATGACGTCCGGTTGCAACAACTGCACGAGTTCAAGTGGCGTGTCCTGATCGAATACGACGACGGCGTCCACGGCTTCGAGCGCGGCCAAGACATAGGCGCGCTCTGGCGCGGCGCACACTGGACGTTCGTTGCCCTTCAAACGACGCACCGAAGCATCACTGTTGATACCAACGATGAGCGCCGCGCCCTCGCGACGCGCTTCGTTGATGATGTCAACGTGTCCCCGGTGCAGCAGATCGAACACGCCGTTCGTGAACACCAAAAGTCCTCGCACGGTTTGCCGCCACACGTGCGCAGCATCCCATTCCATAATTTTCGAGGACGGCAACCGCGGACCGTGTAACGTTACCATTGTGATTGCGAATGCTGAATGATCTGATCTACCAGCGACTCAATCGCAAGTTTGCGACCGTCGATCTCTTTTCCCTCGGCATACTGCCCTTCGCTGCGCATGCCATCCTGTTTGAACAGTGACTTGCCCGTCTTGGTGTTCAGCACCTCGATGTTCACCAACAATTGCAGCGTACGGCGTGACACCGCGACCTGCGCACTATTCGCGGAAATTCCGGTAGGCACATCGGTGTCGTATTGTGCAATCACGCCCTTCACGATGACGTCGGCCCGGTCTTCGGGCGCGTCGCGCAAGCTGAGACGATCGTGAAATGATTTACGTACGGCATCGTTCAATTCGCGCTGCACTTCGGGCGATGGAGTCAGATTGTCAAACGGCAAAATGGCGACCGTTTTGAGATCCGTGGGAAATCCACCACTGCCGGCAAACTTGTAACACGCGGACACGCTGAGTGCGGACGCCCCGAGCGCGAGCAGCAGGGCGGCAGCGTTCAACAGCGCTTTCACGTGTCGTGCTCTCGGGTGTCGCACAGTCCGTTGGTTCATGTTACGGGCGGCGCCAGATAGCGGCATCGAATGCCTCCACGTTTCGGGTCTCGGTGACGCTGATACTCAAACTGCGTCGACCACCTTCGTTCGTGTAGCGCAACTCGGCGGTGCCGGCTTGCTCGTTTAACGATCGAGACATCCACTCCTGCACTTTGCCGTTGTCGATACGTTCAACGCGCGTCAACGTTTCCCCAAAGAAGGCAACACGCCACGCCGTTGCCTTTGTTTTTGACGCATCGTTGCCGCGCAGCACACCAAGGTCTGCGCGCAATGTATCACCATCGAGGCGAACAATCGTGTCGGGTGTTGCAGAAACGGCAAGCCGCCCGAGCGTTGCCCAGAGTAGCGGAAGCGGAGGCAGGAAGCGACGAACCAGATCGATTCCGGGAATAATCAGCGAATCGCCATCGAGAATGGCCATCCCGCCACCAATGCCGTTCTTGAGGAAAAAGTCGAGGCGAGCGCGATCGGGGCCGGCGACGCGAACCACACCGTCACCTTGGGCTTCGAACGTGTCGTCCTTGTACTTCCACGTAAATGACATCTGTCGATTGCCGGTTGGTACCGAAGTTGCCGGCAATGTTTGGCGTGTTGGGACACCGAGCAATGGTCGCGCCGGCGGCGCACACGCCAGTGCCGAGGTGAGGCTCAAGACCGAAAACGCGCGAAGCATACCCAGAGTTGATGCGAACCTGCGTGCAGTAAGTGGCAACGTTACCGAATCTCGATACTGAGGATACGATCGGTTTGCACAATACGGTCGAGCACATCGAATCCCTGGATAATGTGTCCGAACACCGTGTAGTGCCCGTCGAGGTGAGGCTGCGGGGAGTGACACAGGTAATACTGACTTCCCCCCGTATCGGGTCCAGACAATGCCATTGCCAGGCAGCCGCGGGTGTGCGTTTGCCGATTGAGTTCGTCTCGAATGGCATAGCCCGGCCCCCCACTGCCGTCGCCGCGGGGGTCACCATCCTGGGCCACAAAATTCGGAACTACGCGGTGAAAGTAGGTGTCGCGGTAATAACCGCGTCTTGCCAATTGCACGAAATTGTCGACGGTGAGTGGCGCATCGCGTCCGGACAACAGCACCGTGATATCACCACGTTCGGTGTGCAGCACCGCGGTGATTGGTTTGGCACTGGTCGCCACGTATCGGCGAACGAGCAGTTCGTAATCGGCGAGCGGTCGTGGTGTTGCCCGAATAACTGCGGACTTCCACGCGGCCAACGGCGTTGTGTTGCGTACCACGGCGCGCTCGGCGGAGTCTTTCGAAACGGCGAGAGCGGCGAGCCGGGTACGCAACGCTCCGGTGATGTTGGCGCTGTCGCGTTGCCAGGCGGCGGCGACAAACTGGAGCGCGGCCAATCGCGCATCGTTGTCGCGATCGTTCACTGACTTCGCGTATGCATCGAGAACAATCGGCAGGTTTTCGGCGCTGGCAATTGACCGTAGCAATCCAATTGCGATTGCTTTCACTTGCATGTCTGGATCGGCTATCAGGTGCCACCACACCTTGTGCGCGCTGTCGGCCTGCGACGCATCAGCTCGTACAACATCGCTCAGAATTCGTGCGCCCGATTCGCGCAGCCGTCCATCGTTATCCTTGACGGCCCAACTCACTTCGTTCATACGAATGGGGTGCGCCGCATCCGCACGTCGAGCTGCCAACGCTGCATTTCGCTTACGCCAATCGGACGATTTCTTCCATTCGTCTTCATCTGTCTGTAGCACATTACCGGCCACGCGTCGTGCGCCGGCGAGCAGCAGAATTCGCACCTGCAATGTTGAATCGGCCGCCCAGACAGATTTCCAGGCTGCTGCATCGGTACCGAGCAATGGAACCAACACTTCGGCTGTTGCTACGCGGACGTTCGGGTCGGCGTCACGCATGGCGCGCAGCAGTGATTCGCGCGTACCCGCACCATACGACGACAGCGAACGAACCGCGTTCACCCGCACGCGCGCGCTGGAATCTGTTACCAACACGTTTAGCGCTTCGAGTGCGCGCGGGCTCAATGAATCACCCGCAGCTGATTTCGCCAACGCCCGAGCAACGTGCTGTCGTGTTTCTTCGTCGCTGCTGTTCCGGAGCGCCGCCATCGCGCGCACTCCTCCGGGCGCACGAGAACGGCCCAGCACGTATGCGGTAGCGCGCACGACTTGCGGATTGGGATCGTTCAACCACGGCACCAGGACCGCAACGGGAACGTTGGTCAGTTTGGTCGTCGCGAGAATGAGCGCCGCGCGCACTGACGCTTTGCGCTGCGCTGCGGTGCTTCCGACAAGAGGCTGACCAATCCCTTCGCCAAGCGCGAGCATGAGGACTGCCCGCGCAGGATCACCGATGTCGCCCAACGACCACGCGGCTTCGATCGCTACGGGATCGGGTGCTCCGGCAACCGCGCGGGCGAGTGCGACGATTGCAGAGGTGTCCTTGCCGAGTCCGAGAGCAAAAGCGGCACTTGCGGCAACCGCCGTGTCGGCATCAACGAGCAGCTGGCGCACGCGTGCGTACCGCGCCTTTCCGTGTACCTGGCCGATGGCCAATGCGGTGCGTGCGCGACGCGCCGGGTTGTTATCCTCGAGCAACTCGTCTACCAATGCCGTATCGAGCTTCCGTACATCGGCCATTTGCAGCAGCCGTGCATCGCGCGTGAGATCTCCGCCGCCCGGCGCGGGAGCTGCGGCCGGACTCGGTATCGAGCCTGCACAACCGGAAAACATCAACCCCAACGCCACACCCGTCCACGCCCGCAGGCGATGATGCGAATGTCTGCTCATAGTTTGTTTGGAAGTTGTCATGAGTTGGCGGGAGTGACGGCGGCCGCCAGCATGGTACGCATTTCGCTGGGCATGCTGATTGGACGGCCTTCGAGATCGAGTGCGATCAGTGCTGTTGTAGCGGTGACCAGCGTAACATCGCGCTCGACGTGCGTGATACGGTAGGTGAACGTCACGGAGCGCGAGCGAACATCTGTGAGCGTGGTATACACCCGGATCGCATCATCGTAACGCGCCGATGACTTGAACCGTATCGTTGCCTCAGACACAGCGAGTCGGACCCCTTCCTGTTCAAATGCCGAATACGGCTTGCCGAGAGCGCGAATGAGATCCGTGCGACCGATCTCGCACCAAACGAGATAGTTGGCATGATACACCACGCCCATCTGGTCGGTCTCGGCGTAACGAACGCGCAGGTTGGTAGCAGATTCAACAGGCGAGGAAGACAAAAAACCGCTCTCCGGGGAAAACGAAGGATTTTGATCGAAATCCGAAGTCAGGAAGATGCTGCGCGTGACCCGTTCTGCTCAAGTTTGCTTCTGAATTGTCGTGACCGTGAGCACTGGTTAGACTCTAGCCGTGACTCTTGTCCCCCCGGCCTACCTACCGACGCCATGCCTTGTGATGGGCGATGCGCATTTGGGAATTGCCTCGCCTGAGTCCGAACGGGCATTGCTGGCGTGGTTGAAACACGCCAGAAGCGAAGCAAAGTCGGTAGTGATCATGGGCGATCTCTTTGACTTCTGGTTTGGCTGGAAGCGCGTCATGCCCCGGCACGGCTATCGGGTGCTGGCGGCAATTGCAGAGCTGTCAGATGCTCGCATTCCAGTTGTCTGGATTGGCGGAAACCATGATTGTTGGCGTGGCGAGGTGCTGCAGGAAGAAACGGGCGCGTTTTACACGCTTTTGCCTTGGCACGGTAGCGTCGGGTCGTGGCGCACTGAACTGACGCACGGTGACGGCCTGCGAGAGAAAGAAGATGCACCATATCGTCGGCTACGGACTGTGCTTCGCCATCCTCTCGCGATTCGAGCGTTTGGATGGTTACACCCCGATTGGGCATCCGCGCTCGCGCTGTCATCATCGAAGAAGAGTCGTCACATGCACGCGCGTGACGGCGGAGCGGCGCTGCTCAAAGTGGGAACGTCACGTTTAACGCAACCGAATGGACCCGACCTCATCGTGCACGGACACACTCACGTGCCTCGACTGGAGCGCGCGGGAAACGGCGTGTACGCGAACGCCGGCGCCTGGTACGTTGATCAACAGTTTCTGCGCGTTAACGACGATTGCATATCGCGATTGTCGTGGAATCCGTCAGGGGAAAGTGAGGTGCTCGACACGATCAATCGCATCGCCGAGGAACCGTCGACCTAAGCGAAGAAAGTGTTCCGGCGCGTCCGACGCGACAAAACGGTATTGCGTGCTTTCACTCGACGTTGAGGCGCTGCGTTCCCAATTATTGTCGCGTAACAGGCGCGCGGTCTCCGATGCGGTTTCGCGCGCACTGTCGATGAGGCGTACGTTTGACCCGGCTTCCTGGGCGATCGTGTTCGCGAGCAATGGGTAATGCGTGCAACCCAGTACCAATGTGTCAATCGTGGCGGCGCGTAACGGAGCGAGATATTCGTGCACGATCAGACGCGTCGCGGAGTGGTCGGTCCACCCCTCCTCGACCAATGAAACGAGCAATGGACAGGCTTGTGTATGCACTTTGAGCGACGGCGACAAGGCCTTCAGTGCGCGCTCGTAGGCGCCTGAGGCGATTGTGCCCGCGGTACCAATTACACCGACCGATTTTAAAACGCTTGTCGCCACGGCCGCGCGGGCACCGGGTTCAATGACTCCGATCACCGGCACCGGTAACACTTCGCGCAAGGACGACAACGCGTGCGCTGTAGCAGTGTTGCAGGCAACCACGACAACCTTTACATCTTGCGAGACCAACCACTGAGCAATTTGCATCGCGTATCGACGCACCGTCTCCGCACTTTTGGGTCCGTAGGGGACGCGTGCGGTGTCACCGAAATAAATAATGTGTTCATTGGGCAGTGCCTGCATCAGTTCGTGCACCACGGTGAGTCCGCCCAATCCCGAATCGAACACGCCGATAGGGCGATTGGAAATCACATCGACCGTCGCCCCGTTACGCGATCCCAATTTCGAGTCAGTAGTCACCAATGCACGGTGGCGACGAACATCACACCATCGGCATATGGTTTTACGGCGAATGATGTTGGTACGTCCCACAGTTGCGCTGCCACAAATGCGTCAGCACCGGAAATGAGATGGTTGAACATCAGCACGGCGAACCAATCCTCGCGGTGCAGCCGTCGTGTACTCACCAATGCCACCGGTAACTGCGGCGCGAACGTTCCAACACCAATAATTTTTCCGTTGCTGTCGATCGTGTACGTGGCCGGCAACGAGTCGACGCTGTAGCGTTGCGCCTGTTTGAGGTCGACCGTGGTTTTGCCTACCATGGCAATCGACCCTAATTCAAGCGAGGCAAACAGCGCACCGGCCGTGCCGCGATCGAGGCGCGATTGTCCCCATCCCGGAACCATCAACGAGTACAGAAATGCACGCCGGGGCGTAATTGGCGGAGCGCGGAGCGCCGCCACCGCCGTAGTTCGCGGCCCCGGAAGTTTGGGGTTCGCTTGAACGTTCTTGACGGAATCTGGCGACGCAACAGGAACCGGTTTGATCTTGAGTGAGTCAACCGTTTGCGCCACCACGATACCGGCGGACAACACGAATGCACCGGCGCCCAATACAAACGAGCAGGCGCGACGCGAAAAAATGTGGGCGAGAGACGGCATGGTGCCGTTGTACACCAAAGTCAGCGCGTTGGGATCGCGGCGACCAGTTCAATTTCGACGCGCACATCACGGGGGAGGCCTGCAACTGCGACTGTTGAGCGCGCCGGGCGTGCCTCACCAAGTACACGCGCATAGACGGAGTTCATGGCCGCAAAATCGGTCATGTCACGAAGGAACACCGTTGTTTTGACGACGTCGCCCCATGTCGCGCCCGCGGCCGACAGGACCGCAGTCAAATTCTTGAGCACTTGCTCGCTTTGCGCCGCAACATCACCAGGCACGATTTCCATCGTGACCGGATCGAGTGCAATCTGCCCAGCCGTGAACAGGAACCCGTTCGCACTTATGGCTTGTGAATACGGGCCAATGGCCTTCGGGGCGTCGTCGCTATGTACGCTGTTGGTCGACATAAGAAATTCGGTGAAAAGAGTAAACCACTTTTGCCCTATCGGGGAATCGTAACGATTGGGGGCGCCACCGGCACATCCAACCCGAAAAATATTCGCGTGTTTGCCAACGTCATTTGTGCGACTGACTCGACCGAAACCTGGCGCGCGTCGGCAACCCGGCCGAGCGTCGCGGCAACCCAGGCCGGTTCATTGCGCTTGCCGCGATTGGGCACAGGTGCGAGGTACGGCGCGTCCGATTCGACCAACAAGCGATCATCCGGAATGAGACGCAGCAATGCCACGTCGTCAAACTTCTTGAACGTGACTACACCGCTAAACGATACGTACCAACCGGCGGCCAACCCCGCTTCGGCCAATGCGTGAGAGCCAGTGAAGCAGTGCAACACTCCTCCAACACCCGCCGCCTCTGCATCGCGCAAGAACGCGAACGTGTCGTCTTCGGCCTCTCGCGTGTGCAGCACAATGTTCTTGCGAAATTCCGCTGCGATCGCGAGCTGCCGAGACAAAACGTGGCGCTGTTGGTCGCGTGGAGAGTGGTCGTAGTGGTAATCGAGACCACATTCGCCAACGGCGACGGCGCCTTGCTGCAACGCGCATCGAATTGCGGCAGCGTCGGCTTCATCATTCCATGTGTGCGCCGCGTGTGGATGCACGCCACAGGTGAACCACACGAGGCCTGGAAAGCGCGCCGCGATTGCGTGGGCCTTTCGCGCTTGGGCGGGCGACTCGCCGATACACACGAGGGCCCGTGCACCAGCGGCACGAGCCCTTTCAATTACGTCATCGACATCCGCTGAAAATGCGTCGTCGGCCAGATGGGTGTGACTGTCGGCGAATTCGAACATGGCCAGTGGCTGGCCATGAGCCAGCCCGAGTGACGTGGGAACGAACTAGCGGGCCGGCTTTGTACCAGCGAGCGCTGGACGCTTGGCGGCGTTACTGCCTGCAGAACCCTGCCCGGACGCGCGCATCGTGAGATCGGTGTGCGTCGTTCCCGAGCGCGGGAATTTTTGCTCGATGTACAACAGCAACGGGCCGGCCACGTAGATGGACGAGAAAGTCGCAACGAAAATACCGAACGCCATCACCCACGCGAACGGACGAATCACTTCGCCAGCGACGAGCAGCAGTGCGAGCACTGAGGCGAGTACGGTAGCGTGTGTGAGCACCGAACGTGGCAGCGTTTCGTTGATGGAGCGGTTGAGGATTTGCCGGAACGTCTCGCCCTTTTTCTGCTTGCGCAGATTTTCACGAACGCGGTCAAAAATAATGATCGTGTCGTTGGACGAATAACCGAGCAGCGTGAGGATGGCGGCAACCACCGTCAACGATACTTCAAGGTGGAAGAGTTTGATGAAGGCCATCGTGACGAGAATGTCGTGACCCGTTGAGAGCACGGCTGCCAGTCCAAAACGCCAGTCGAAACGAATAGCGAGATAGATAAGCGTGATCAACGACGCGATGATCATCGCACGTAACGCACCCGTACGAAGCTCGTCACCAACCTTTGGCCCAACGGCTTCCGTGCGAACGATCAGATAGTTGCCGGCACCGTATTTCGTGTCGAGGGCGGCCTGAATGATTTTCGAAACGCCTTCGGCGCCCGTTGCCTCGGCCGCAGCATCGTGCTTGCCTCGCGCCCGCACCGTGTATTCGGTTGCGCTGCCGAACTGCTGAATTTCCGGATTGTCAACACCCGCGGCTTCGACCGTGCTACGCAACTGCGCAACATCGGGTGCTGTGTTGAACTTCAACTGCATCAACGTTCCACTCGTGAACTCGATTGAATAGTTGATGCCGCCAAGCCAGATATACGTTGACAGACCAAGCACAATGAAAGCGGCCGTGGCGATGGCGGCGTGCCTCCACCACTTGAGGAAGTCGTACGTGGTGTCGTGAAAAATACGAATCATAAGTGACTCAGATGCTCAGCGTCTGGTTGCCGCGCGCGCGGCTGAGCCAGAACATGAAGAAGGTCTTGCTGACGAAGATGGACGTGAACAACGAAGCGACGAGACCGGCAATGAGGGTCACGGCAAAACCCCGAACCGGCCCGGTGCCGTACTGATACAGAACCGCACCGGAAAGAATTGTCGCGACGCTGGTGTCGATGATGGCACTGAGCGCGTGTTTGAACCCTTCGTCAATAGACAGGCGCATGGACTTGCCGTGCACCATTTCTTCACGAATGCGCTCGAAGATGAGCACGTTTGCATCAACGGCGATACCGACGGAGAGTACGAACCCCGCGAGCCCTGGCAGCGTCAACACGGCGTCGAACGCAGCGAGCGTTGCAAGTGTGAACACGAGATACAAGGCCAACGCGCAGACCGCGAGCACTCCCGCGAAGCGATAGTACCCGATCATGATCACGCACACGAGCAAGAGTGCGATCGCCAATGAAAGCACCCCTTTGTGAATCGAGTCGTCGCCCAGACTGGCACCAATGGTGCGCACTTCGGAAACTTTGAGCGGAACGGGCAACGCACCGGCGCGCAACACAAGCGCGAGATCCTGCGCCGCTTGCAGCGTTCCGCCGCCAAGCGTGATCTGCCCATTGCGACCAATCGCTTCGTTGATCACCGGCGCGGTGATGACGCGCTTGTCGAGCACGATGGCCATGTTGTCCCGAACGTGTTTTCCAGTCTCGCTCTTGAAGCGCCGCGCGCCTTCGTTGTTGAGCGTGAACTGCACCACGTTGCCCTGCATGGGATCCGTAGAAGGTTTGGCGTCAATGAGATCGCCGCCCGTCATGATTGCATTCTTGTCCAGCACGTACAACACGCGGTACTGGTTCGCGGAGTTCGTCACGGCCGTGTCGACGACACCCCAGCGAAGCACCTTGCCGGGAGGCATGGCGTCCTGCACGGACGGCACGCGCAAGGCGCTGTCCATCGCGGCAAACGCCTTTTCCTGCACGATATACATGCCCGGGATGCTGCCCGCCTGGATATTGGAGGAGAATAATCCACCAGGAATGGCCTTTACCGAGTCGGCAGCTGCTTTTCCGGTGCTGTCCTTCTTCGCACCCGAATCACTCTTGGTCAGCAGCGCCGCGACCGTTTTGCTGTTGGCAGAGTCACCCGTAACCGACGCGACCGCTGTGGTGAGTCCGGCATCCCTCGCTGCGGCATCGAGACGGGGCAACGACTTCTCCAGTGCGCCCGACTCGTCGGTAATCTGAAATTCCAGAAACGCGGCCTGCTGGATCAGGGCCTGTGCGCGATCGGGATCGTCCACGCCGGGCAGCTCGACGATGATGCGGTCGGCACCAACTTTCTGCACGACCGGCTCCGACACGCCGAACTGATCGATGCGCTGACGCACGACTTTGAGCGCGCGATCGATGGCTTCGCCTTTGTTGGCAACGGTTTGCTTGGACTCATCGATGTCGAGCGTCATATGCATGCCGCCCTGCAAATCAAGGCCGCGCTTAAGCGGGACACGGCTCACGGTATCGTACTTGAATACGCCGTCGCGTTTCACGCGCTCGACAACTTTGCGCGGAAACAGGCTCCAGGCCGAAGCCAACAGGAGAGCCGCGATAAGCAGGAATCGGTACTTCAGGTTCGCCATCGATGCCGGTGGCCAGAGGTGGTGGACAGGTACTTTCTACAAGTACAAAAACCGAGAGCGAGCGAGAGCAAAACTCGTCTAGCCTCGTAACTTACGCGCCGAGAGCGTGGCGGGCCAGTGCTTCGTCCTTCGCGAGTTGCTCCTGCAGCGCCTCAAAACCGCTAAATGTTCGCGTTTCACGCAGCCGCAGCATGAAGTCGAGCCGAACCGTGGCGTCGTACCAGTCCTCACTCGCGTCAAAGACGTGCGCTTCGATGCGGCGCGTGTGGTCGCCAAACGTGGGCCGAGGTCCGACGTTGGCCATTCCGCCAAACTGTCCCTGTGGGGTTTGAACGCGGACCGCGTAGACGCCCTCGGGCGGCAGGAGTTTTCGAGTCGGCGGTGGTTCGATGTTGAGCGTTGGATAACCCAGGATACGCCCTCTTTTGTCACCACCGATCACTTTGCCGCTGACGCAATAGGGTCGTCCCAATCCCTGGGCGGCACGCGCCAAGTCACCACCCGCGACCGCTCGGCGAATTGCCGTCGAAGAAACGGGATGGCCGTCGGCGCCTTCGACGGGAGGCAGTACCGTTACACCAAAGCCACGCTGTTTTCCGAGTTCCAGCAACACGCTTTTGTCACCCATCCGACCACGACCGAATCCGTGATCATGGCCGATGAACAGCTCCGCGAGGCGATACCGCGCGCGCAACACGCGATCAACAAACTGTTCAGCGTCGTAACTCGAGAGTGTTTTCGTGAACGGTAATACCGCGAGATAATCGAGCCCTGTTTCGGCGAGCACTTCGAGTTTTTCGTGATGCAATGTGAGCAGCGGGGGCGCCGCCGCGGGATTCACGATTTCGAGCGGGTGCGGATCGAACGTCACCAACAAACTGGGCAACCCACGTTCACGTGCGTGCGCGACGACGCGCGACAACAGATCGACGTGCCCGCGATGCATGCCATCGAATGTTCCCACCGTGAGTACGGTCGCATCAATGTTTTCGGGAAGCCCCGTGTCACGGTCACGCTCAATCAAATTCATGATGGATTACCATCTGGCAGCACAACTTTCGGTTGCCACCGATTGGCTTCGGTGCGATTGGCGATGCCAATGATGACATGGTCGTGATTGAGTAACACGGCGCGGGCGCCATCAACGCTTGCCGCAACACTTCGCCCCAACCGAATGTCCGCTTCACAGGCTGCGTCGATCTGTACGTGTGCCATTTCCTGCAGCGCGGAGAGCGGCGACCCGAGCGCAACGTGCCCGTTTGCAATTGAACCGCGTTCGAGCAGCGGATACGCGACCGCACCGGCAACGGTGCATCGTCCACTTTGTTCTCGGCGCAACGATTCGCAATGCGCCGCACTGTTGAGCGCACGCCCAAGGTCACGCGCCAGGGCGCGGACATACGTGCCGCCTTTGCAGGTGATCACCACATCGAGTGTATCGGAACTGCGCGAGACGACATGCCAGTCGTGCACCACAATACTGACAGGTTTCAACTCAACCGTTTCGCCGCGGCGCGCCTTCTTGTAGGCGCGTTCGCCGTTTACATGTTTCGCCGAAAACGCAGGTGGAATTTGTTGAATGGCGCCCGTCAGTGATGCGATTGCATGTTCGAGCGTGCTCCAATCCGGCAGTGGTGCTTCAGCGGTGCGTAAACCGGTGGTGTCGTCGGAGTCGGTCTCGAAACCGAAGCGAAAACGCGCCGAATACACTTTCGGTTCGGCGTCGAGGTACGGCAGCAAACGCGTGGCGTGACCCACGGCGAGAACCAGCAATCCGGTTGCAAATGGATCGAGCGTTCCCGCGTGACCCACACGTTTGGTGTGGGCCGCGCGACGTACGCGCGCGACCACGTCGTGCGATGACACGCCCGCCGGTTTGTCGACCAACAACATGCCGTCCATCAACACCGGTATCGCTGCCGACCCGATTGGCGTTGTGGTGTCAGGAACCGGCGTCGGAGACATTGTCCGTGTCGGCGGCGGCTTCAGCGTCTTTCGCGGCGTCGGCCGGTGGCGTTTCGTCGCGCACCTGCGCCAGCAATTCTTCGATGCGGCCCGCGTAGGCAACCGATTGATCGGCTTTGAAGTGTACTTCGGGCGCGTTGCGCAATCCCAGTGTCTTGCCCAGCAATGAACGCAAGTGCGCCGCCACGCTGTTGAGTCCTTCAAACGTGTCCTTGGTGTCAGCGTCCGAACCTCGGACGCTGACAAACACATTGGCATGTCGCAAATCGCGCGTGACTTCGACTTCGGTAACCGTAACGAATCCCTTCAACCTCGGATCCTTCGCGCCTACCCGAAGAAACGTCGCGACTTC
>JBDUBA010000509.1:0-4282 GCA_040004335.1 Gemmatimonas sp. | reverse complement strand
ACCCGCGACATCCAGCTTGGGAAGCTGGCGCTCTACCAACTGAGCTACTCCCGCGTGGTGCTACCTGTGAAGGCGCCACATCGGAATAACATAGCGGGTAACGGACGATTGGAAAAACTTCAGAGGTCACCGAGTCTCGCTGAACGGACTTTTCGGTCAGGCCTGCACCACGCCCGGTAGCTTGTGTTCTGGGAGGCGAGACCCCAGCCATCATGTAGCGTAGCTAGCAGACTTCACTACCCTACTTCCGTTTGTACTTGTGCGCTACATCGTCTTGCTCTGACTGCAAGCGAGTCCGTCACACCGCCGCGCTTTCCGCAACACGCAACAAACCGGTTTCCTCCAGCACGCGTGCCAACCATCGTCAATCGTGGCGACCGCCCAAAGCCCCCGCCCTCACCACCGCCAACCGCTGCGTCCCCTCCGCCAACATCATCCACGTTTTCGCGTATTCATGCAAAACCCGGATACGATGCTCGGTCACTTCACCACGCTCGATGGCTTCGGTGAGCTCACGCAGTTGTGTTGCAAAACGAGTCGAAATCGTGGCGAGTGTTGTCATTGTATTCTCGGTAATCAGTTTTTTTTATGCAGTTGCGCGGGTACGGATTGCTCGTGACACATTGTGGAGGATGCTGCGCACGACACTCGCACATCACGACTGCGTTATAGCCGTGAAACACAATCGCACCATAACAACTTAGCGCGCCTGGTGTTTTTCGCCACGCCTGCATTCCAGCTCAACTGTGACGTTCGCACCTATCTGCACGGAGCTGTGTGTCAGGCGCGCGTAGTCAGCACATCCCGCACCGCACACCCACTCCGCGCGCCGCACATTTTTCAGCGCATCTGCGGCGGTTGGACGAACCACCCTACATCGTCATCCGCCGACACTCCTCCGCACACCGCCGACACGCTTCGGCACACCGCCGGCAATGATCATGATGCTGCGCATGTTTCTCACACTCCTCCCCGCAAGCGTCACAGACATCCGCACACGCTAAACACAACTCGGCAACCAATGGCCCGCCACGCGCCATCACCCTGAGCGCCGCGGTACACGCATCGGCGCACGAGCGGTCCGTTCTGATGCAGGCGCTCATATCCATTGCTTCATCCAGGCATGCATCACTGCACACCTCACACGCAATAAGACATTCCACGCACGCTTCAATACACGACTCGTACACGCGCTGCCGGTCAGTCAGGTAATTGCCGATTTCGATAGTGGACATGCGGGCTCCAGTGAGAATGGCGATGCAATCGCTTCGCGAACTTCCCACCGATACGCCACACCACCCGAACAGGTCCGTCGAGCGCGTGACGTTTGTCGCGCTACGTCGTATTGCTTACCCCTCAAGCATCACAAAACACTTCTGTTGTTCGGTCGACGTTTTCTTGTTCACGCACGCACCAAACTTGAGCAGCGTTTCACGACGATCCGTTCCGGTCTCTTCCGGAATGATCAGCGAACTGCCGGTCATGCCACCGCCCAGTGACAGTGTGCAATAACTCACGCGCCACTGCGCGCCCTCGTGCGCGACGGCCACGTCGCAACTCACCACGATGCTGACGTAAGCTGTGGAGGAAAAGTCGGGTTGTGTGGCGGAATCGCTACACGCGGACGAGAAGACGGCAACCGTAGAAATCGCGGCGACCCGAATGAAACGGCTGAGTCCGGCAAATTTTGAGAGAGTCATGCCATCCAGTAATTGCAATGGATGAGCCAGCTTGAGCACGACCAATGCCTCCGAAGTGACGCTCCTCCTTAACCGGTTCAATCATGCTATCCTCAATTGATCGCTTGCCGACACTGTGACGTCAGTCGCTTTTGTCGCTGGCCGAAGCCGTTACCATCTCAGTCTGCGTCACGTCTCCCGATCGATGCGCAGAAACAGTGTCGCGAAGCCGATCGAGGTTCCCGGCGCGACCACCGCCCAAAGTGCCTGCAGACCGCACCGCCCATCGCAGTTGCGACAGGCCACCATTTCCAAACCGAGGTCCTGATGCGTATAGCCCGCCCACTCGCCCTTTCCCTCGCCATCGGAGTGCTCACCGCCGCTTCGTCCTCCGTGGCCTCCGCCCAGATCCTCAAGAAGATTGGCCAACGCGCCAGCGATGCCGTCGAACGGAAGACCGAGTCGAAGGTCAATGAGAAGATCGACAAAGCGGCCGATCGCCTGGTCAACAAGTCTTTTGATTCGGTTTTTGGCAGCGACGACGCCAGCAACAAGTCCTCGGGCAATCGCGGCGGTTCGAGCATGTTCAAGATGTTGCCGAACGCGCCAACCGAAGATCACTACGATTTCAATGTGGTGCTCACGTACGAAATTGAAAACAGTCCAAAAGGAAAACCGTCGGGCGATAAAGCCGAGATGCTGATGAACTTCAGCACGAAGAATCCGTATGCCGGCGTCAAGATAAAGTCGGCCGAACCCAAAAAAGGCGACGGCGATCTCTTCGCGATTTTCGATGTGAAAAACGAAGCGATGGTGATGCTGTTCAATTCTGATGACGGCAAGTTTTCTATCGCCTACGGTTGGCACGATGCGGTGAAATATGCGGACACCGTTACTGCTCCGAAAACAACCGGCGGTGCCGGTGGTACCACGACCACGACCGCGAACGGCTCGACAATGACGTGGACCAAAATCGGTAGTCGCAAAATTGCCGGATATTCTGCCGACGGTTATCGCGCCGAAGACGACAAGAGCATTGTCGAAGTGTGGGTGTCAACCGACGCCTCGCTCGACTTCGGTCGCATGATGGGCGCGACGTCATCAATGAAACAGCTGCGCACCACCGTGCCGCCCAATCACCCCGTTGGTTTGTTGATGGAAACCAATTCCACCGACAAGAAAACTGGCGACAAAGGCCGCATGACCGTGACATCTGTTGACAAGAATGCCAGCGTTCGCGTCAACATGTCCGACTACCCGCGTCCGGGAAACAGCAAGTAACCGATGACCGGGATGTCCGTTGACAAAAGTGCGAACGCACGTGTCAACCTGTCCGACAACCCGCGTTCGGGAAACAGCAAGTAACAACCAGACAGTAGTCGTTTGAAACACACGCAAAACAACAGAGGCGCTCTACTAATGAGCGCCTCTTTCGTTGTGTTACTTGCGGTTCCCTGAATGCTACCGAAACACGCGGTTCCTCGCTTTTCGTGGCATGAGACCCGGCGCCGTTTTCGCGCTATCGCGAATCCATTGCCACACTTCTGCCGCGGACACACTGAACTCTGCCGCCACTTGATTGACCGCAGCGCTTCCGGCGAATCCCGAGTCACCTGTTGTGAGTGCGCCGCTATCCAACAAACAATAGAATCGCGCGACGGCTCGTTCGGGTAGCGGCCGCCCACTGAAGTGCCGGGGAATGCGAGGAATCACGAGTGTACCCTCATGGATATCTCCCAAAGCTTAATCCCAGGCTTCCTGTTTGTTTCGAGCCTGTGTAAAAGCGCATGATTCTTGACTTCAAGTAGTGAAGAGTGTGCATCGCCGCCGAGCGATAGCACAATTCCATTGCGCAACGGATGTGACGTCGACCGTTTCCGATTTCGACTACTCCCGTATGTGTGTTGACCGCCTCGTGCTCGCGATACTCGCGAGCGCAAAAAGGTTGCGACCTGTTCTGGCACAACGGATGGTCACGGTGCATCTGCAGCCCGTCCTGCAGAACGTCTCGGTCAGATCGTGTGCACGCCTCGCTACGCAACACATCAGCAATACGGATTACACGGAGCGTTGTAACCGGAAATTAGCAGGCGTAATGTTGCTGTAAAATTCGAGTGCCGCTGCGGGCACATGCGTCACATGACGGGCGAGTTCTGCATTTCAGCGTCCCGTAAAACGTTCAGCTTGCGCGAATACCCGCCGCTGTTCTTTCGCTCACAGCCGATCGCGGTATTTATCCGCCTCGCGCTGGGACGCTATTACCCGCGATCTCTCATTGTCGAAATTCGACATTCGTCGGGGTGTCGGGGAGGCAAAAACACAATGCCCCCACCAGCGTCCCGGCGGAGGCAAATAACATTCTGAATTTCAGGTGTGCGATGACAGCTCCAGAAACTGCTCCATCGTCTCGCGACATCTAAGAGCCACAGAACAGGATCGAACTGTTGACCGCCCGATTACGAATCGGGTGCTCTACCGCTGAGCTACTGTGGCGGACATCGACTCCGGGTGCTACACCACCAGGAGCCTGGACCAGCAGAAAACTGCACCGCATGCTCTCGCGCGGACTCGAACCGCGACGCCTTTCAGCACCACCACCTCAA
>JBDUBA010000054.1:0-14592 GCA_040004335.1 Gemmatimonas sp. | reverse complement strand
TCATCGTTTCGGCGCAATAAATGAATAGACACGCCAATCTGGATTCTCATCGGAGCGTGTAACGTCGTTTGCGACTGTGTTCGTAAACTCGCTCAGCACATCGGTCCAGAATCGCATCGCGTCAGTATTTCGCACTCCCACGCGAACGGTCCATTGTCCGGGCATCATCTCCCACAATCGCATTGCCGCGCGTCGAGCAACACCTTCCCGGCGAAATTGTCGGAGGACGAAAAATTCGGCGACGTCCAGCACTGTTGCATCAGAAGATGCGGGAGAACCAACCGTCACGAGCGCAAAGCCCAGAATGCGTTCGGCGCGACGAATCAGGAATGGAAATCGCGTCGCGGTTTCAGTGAAATAGAGGGGGAGTTTGGCGTAACCGAAACGTCCATCTGGACCGAGCGTCACGTGCGGAAAGATTGCACTCAGGTCGTGGATGTAGAGTTCGAGCAGATTGCCGAGGAGGAGCGCATCGGCGTCGGTCGCGCGCTGGAGGAAGTCCTCATCGTGGGCTAAAGGCATCGCCAAACATCCCGCACTTGAAACGGTGGGTATCTGCGCAATTAAGAGCATTGCGAATATCTGAAAGTATCTATCGAATAGCGATATTATTGACAACGGTCACTTCCTCTGATACCGAATAGTTGCTCGAATCAATCCGACTGAATCCCAACAAACCCTTGTATCTGCACTTTGGATATATATTGACTTATCTCTGAGAGCACAAATCCGATAGATATCTAAAATGGCCCAGCCATGATCGCGCCAACTCTACCTAACCCATGGAATTTCTTCAACTTACAGTCCTCGCCCTTCTGGCAGGACCCACTTGGAGACCGCGATTCCACGCATCCACTCAGCTTGTTTGTAGGACGCCAAGCGGATCTCACGTCGTTAATTAGCGGACTCTTCAGTGCCGGAAGGGGATCATCGCGACGGGCGATCTCAGGAAACCCTGGTATCGGGAAGACGACCCTGGTCAAACGCTTCAAAGCGGAGGCGCACACCAATGGCTTCTTGACGACCGACAGTTTTGTGCCCGTTTTCGCGGACGATACAAACGAGGCACTGTTTGGCCGGGTGCTTGGTGCGGTCTACGACATCCTGCTGGCCAACCGGCCTGGAACCGTTGAACACAGCGCCATGCAATCGGCCCAGGTGTTGGTTCGATCGGCCCGCGAAAAGGCGCGCGGCGGTGGAGTCTCGCTGTTCGGCGTTGGTGGTTCTCTCAGCCAGAGCACCAGCGTCACCGCACCGAAGGACATGTTGTTGGATGGGCCGCGTGTGTTACGCGATCTCATGACGCTGGTGCAGGAAAGTGATGCGCAAGGGGTGCTGGTTCACATCGACAATCTTGAAAACCTCAGTGATGCCGGCGCGGCCAACGCCGGTACGATCATGCGCGATCTGCGGGATCCGCTCTTCATGCACAACGGATTACACGTGGTGGTGGTGGGCACACCCGACGCCGTTCACGCCGCAGTGATGGCGCATCAACAGGTTCGCACCACATTCAGTGTGCGCACGCTCGATCCAATGCCCCTGGACGATGTACACACGTTGCTCGCGGCGCGATACGAATATCTGCAGCGTGATGCAACGCAACCGCTTATCAATCCCGTCGAGCCCAGCACCACGCAAACGCTCTACGAACTTTTTCGTGGAGATTTGCGCGGACTGCTGCAGGCGCTTGATGATGGTGTGACGCCCAATATCGGATTGGTTCCGCCTATTCCGTCCGACGATGCGACCAATGCCAACGCGGTTTCGGCCAGTATTCGTCCACTACGTTTTGACGACATCTCACGCACGTTACGACAGGAGTATCAGGAGCAACTTACTGCCGTTGCCGAAGATCATTTCACTCGGCGCCTGCTGCAGTGGGGCGAACAGGACGCCAATGTTTTGCAGACACAGCGGACGCTCGAAACGTTATGGCAGGTGAAACAAGGCACCGTCTCTGATACACTCGCGTATCTCGTTCGGCAGGGATATGTACAGGCGCTTCCACGAGAGGGACGCGCGCCCGTACGGTATGTGTTGTCGGGACGCAGTCGGTTGATCTTTTCGTGAGGTTCGGGGAAGTGGATGACATGCGCCTGCGGCACGATATCATGGGCATCAATTGGTATTACTTGCAATGTCGCTGTGTGGTGCGCGTAATCAGTCGTTGAATGTCGTTGCCATGACCTTGGTCCGCAGCGCCTGATACTGCGCATCATCCCACAGCGGTCGAAACCACGGATGATTCCAGCTCATGAACGCGCGAGACGAAAACGTCTTTTCTGAAATACCTTTCTCCAGCCAACGTAATGCCGAATTTTTGTCGCCAAGGGCGGCGTACATTGAGGCGATGAATTCAGGGTCAACCCATTGTTGTTTTTCGCGCGCTTCGACCGCGTGAATAACCTGCAACGCTTCCGTGCGTTTACCCATTTTCGCATACGTCACCGCCAACCCAACCATTGGCTGTTCAAGCAACTTTCCTTTGGCCGCGAATTCCTCGACGGCTTCGTCGTATCGCTTGAGTTCGCGCAGCGCATTACCGCGCGTGCTCTCGACGATTTCCACCATTGGATCGAGCGCGCGCGCACGTTTGTCCTGCTCCAGTGCTTCTTCATAACGCTCGGCCGACGCCAATAGTTCGGCGCGCAACCGGGCGGCCAATGGTGACAGGGGGTCAACCGTGATCAGCCGATCGACCAGATCGAGTCCATGTTGGTGATCGCCGGTCATCCAGCAGAACAATCCCGCCATAAAGAGTGCATCCGGATTTTTCGGATCAAGCTCCAGTCCACGATCGATCTCGATTTTACCTTTCGTGAAGTCCCACGTGGCCGCGGCAATTTCGTAACCGAGCAAAGTGCGCGCTTCGGGTAACAGACTGTCGATGGCAACGGCGCGCCGCGCTGCTGCGAGTGACAGCAGATGGTACTCATGCGAAGGCTCGAACGCATCCGCCAGAAGATCGTATGCAAACGCCATTCCGGCATGCGCCTGCGCATAGTTCGGATCGAGTGCCAGCGCTTGCTTGAAATATTCGAGTGCGTTACGAAGTCCCACCGCGGATACTTTGTTCTTTTCGAACATGCCGCGCATGTACAGCAAGTGCGCATCCGGATTGATGGTGCGACCGGCGCGCGTACCAACAAGTGTTGCGGGCGAAAGCACAATTTTCAGCGCGCCAGCCACCTTTCCGGTGATCGAGTCCTGCATCGCGAAATTGTCTTTGATTTCGGTGTCGTACGTTCCTGACCAAAGAGCGATGCCCGAGGTGTCGGTGAGTTGAATCTGTAGTCGAACCCTTCCCGTTTCTGGACGAAGTTTGCCGCTCAACAAACGGGTGACATGCAGCTGCCGCGCAATTTCACCTGGCGGTTCGTGTGTCCCCTTGAATCGAGACGTCGACAGTTCACCGGCCACTTGCACGCCTGGTACTTGTTTCAGCGCACGTGCGAGTTCGCTGGTCAGACCATCAGCGAGATATTCGGTTGTTGTGTCGCCGCCAATGATTTCGATGGGCAATACCGCAATCGCGATATCCTGCGCTATCGGTGGAACGACTGCATTACCAGAACCGTCGCGCGACTTGAACCACAGCACACTGACAACCAGCAGCACGACGGCCGCACCCACGGCAGCAACGAGACGAGTGTTCTTGCTCGATCCAGCGGCGTTCGTTCGCGATGGTGACAACGCTCCGCTCGATACGTCAATCGTGTCGAGTGCGCGCACCAGGTCGTCGGCACGCTGTGGACGGTCATCGGGACTCTTGGCAATCGCGCGCATTACCAGCGCGGACAGTGCCGGCGGAATGTTCGTGCCGCGACTGGCGAGATCTGCGGGAACTTCAGTCACTTGTGCCGCCAACATTGCTTGCGCCGATCGGCCAGCAAACGGAGGGCTTCCAGCGAGCATCTCGTACGCGAGCATTCCCCACGCGTAGATGTCGGCGCGATGGTCCGTGAGCGGGTCGGCGGTCGCTTGCTCGGGTGACATGTACGCGGGCGTGCCAAGCGCGAGTCCAACTGACGTGAGGCCTTCGGCGGCGTTTGTGACTGCGGCATCAACAGCCTTGGCCACGCCGAAATCCGTCACCATTGCCGCGCCTCCTGACAACAGCACGTTGTCGGGTTTGATGTCGCGATGTACGACATCGTGTGCGTGCGCGTACGCGAGTGCGCTCGCAATCTCTCGCAGGATACGCACCGTATCTGTGATGAGCAGCGGTGCGTGCGGTTGCGCAAGGCGCACGCGGAGTGACTGACCCTCGACGAACGGCATGGTGAAATACGGCAGCCCATCCACTTCGCCAGCCGTTAACAGCGGCACCATGTGCGCATGCTGCAGCCGCGCGGCAATCGAGATTTCGCGCTTGAAACGTTCGATGGCCAGCGGCCCTGACATTTCGCCAGGAAGCACCTTCACGACCACGCGACGGCGAAGCGCCGTTTCAGTCGCCACAAACACGCGTGACATTCCGCCACCACCGAGTTCGTTCTCGATTGTGTAGGCGGCGCCGAGTGTGCGTTGCAGTTGTTCGCGGAGGGACATCAGTGCGGGAGGGTTACTCGGCGGTTTCGCAGCTTTCACACGGTGGCAGAAGGTCGCTCATCGCGCAACAACCCGGAAGCACTGCATTAGTCCTCGCCCGACGACGAGCCACCACCTACATCGGGTCGCTTCCGGCTTCCCTTTTTGGGCGCCATGTTGTCGGGTCGTGCCTTGGCTTTGGTTTTGCCAGGATCTCCCCGCGGATGCGTGGGTTTACCGGGTGCGCTGCGGCGCGTCTTATCCGCCTTTCCACCTTTCATCAGTTGAGTTTCCGGAAGAGTTTGGCGAGGAGCACTGCGTATGCCGCTAACGGAGACGTTGTGCAGCGAAGAAGTCCTTTGGAGTGTGATGTAATCGAGCGACGCCTCAACGCGACCGACGTGTTTGTCAAACCACGTCAGCACCTTGCGATACCGCCGTTATAACGTCCGACCACCTGCGAGAATAAATTTCCACGAAGCCGGATGATCGATTGCACGCGCCCAGCCCGCGAAAATTGCGCCGTTAAAGAACCGCAAGCCGAATGACGTAGTGGCTCGCACTCCTTCCGTCACGCGTGAAACATTACGTGTCACTCCAAGCGAATCGGTAAACTGCCCCAATCGGAAAATTGACGCGCGTGCCGCATCGGTTCGTGCATCGGTCCAACCGCTTTGAATTCCCGCACTCACACCGGGGGCGATGCCTGGAATCCAGATGCGTTTTGTCAGGCGAATTGGATTTGCAAGAAAAGGCGAGGTATAGATGAAGTTCGTCCGCAACACGGCTGCGCGTGAACCCGCAAATTCCTTGTTATCATAACCCGGAAGATTCTGGCCACGTCCCAGTTCAAACAATTGCTGCGGTGGAATATCCCGTCCAAATACTTCGCCAACATCACCACGCACAACCCACGTGAAGGGACCACGCACCTCGCGCGCCACGGCACGCAATTCAGCGCGCTGGTATGTGAGTGTACCGTCACCGCGTTCGTAATATGCCCGCGCGGAATATCCTGGCTGCACCGCTTCGGCATTCACATTCGGATGCCACTCGAACGTGGTTGCGAAGCGGCGATAACTTCCTTCGTCGACGCCGCGGTTGGGTGCAAAGGTGCCTTTGCCAAACAGTCCATGCTCAAGACGCGTGGGATCGTAGCGATCGTCCGCAAACCCGTAATCCAGTCGGAGCGTTGCGCGCTTGCCGAACGACGAACGCGCGATACCAAACGACACCGTCTTGCGATCGACATAGTCGTACGGATCGTTTGAACCCAATGCACCCAGCGTAGCGCCGGAGTCGAGCACGTTACGAAAGTCGTTGGTGATATCCAGCGAACGGCCGGCACGGACAACGGTGGTCCACAAACCACTCTTGCGTTCAACCGACAGTCGGCCGCGCGCCGTTTGCTCCTTCCAGGCCCAGCCGACGTTGCCGCGCACCACTACTCCGGGCGCCCTATCGCGCAATGATAGTTTGGCGCCCAATCCCGTATACAATCCTTCAATGCGATTGTAATGCAGCACGTCGGCCGCACGTGTGGCTGCAATATCAAAGCGCGGTTTTCCGGTCGGGCGCAAGCGATCGGGTGCGATGTCATTAAAATCATCCGAATGCATGCCGCCCGTAATCGCACCGAATTCGTAGTTCCAGGCGGCGTATTTCGCCATCGAATCGGCAGAGGCGTACGTCAGGCGGCGACGCAGGAACGTGCGGATGGAATCCGTGCGCGCAATTGTTGCGGAGTCGAGCGTGGTATCGTTCACCACCATCGTTGGGAAACGCGTGACGATGCGAACGATGTAGCGCCCTTCACCCAACACTGGTGCGGACAGTTGCAACTCGATGCGCTGCACCGTGGGCAACCAGTATTTCCCCTCACGCTCGGCATTTTCAAATTCGAGATAGGCAATGGCGTCGGCCAGCTTGAATCCGAAGCGGCTTCCTTTCAGATCGCGGACGCGTACAAAATGCCCACGTAATCGCACCAGCGTGCCGCGCGATGCGTCGAGATCCATGTCACCCACAAATACCGTGACGGTGTCATGCAAATCGGCGCGCGGTTCAACGTGTACGCGTACAATCGGAATGTGTCGCGCGCCGGAGGCGAGAGTGACCAGCGTGTCACCGCGCGAATACGTGTAATATCGATCGCGATCAACGGCGAGCGGATGAATGATCTGCACCGTGTCGGGCTTTCCCGCGCCGGTGCGAACGGGCCGACGTCCGTCGCGGCCATTTGGGTTGTTGACTCGAGTGCGCAACCGATTGCCGTACAACGTTGGGCTAAGCCACGCCTCGGTCAGGAACGTCAGTGCGGAGATGGAGACGCTGAGCTGTTGCGATCGTTGACCGGTGAGATGCTGCTCGAACGTACCGGTGCGCGTCCAGCGTGCGGTACCTGCGATCTGTTCGAGCGAGACAACGGTTTCCGTTCCTTCTTCACGCCGAAGCACAACGGCAATTTCGGTTTCGACGTTGGCGGTATACGAGAGCAGATCGCGCGGGAGGCGGTTTTGTACACTCGCGATTTGCAGCAGGGCGAGCAGTGCCGAGTCGGTGTGCGCTACGGGCGTTTGCGCGGATGCCTGATTGGCCGTGAACAAAAGTGAAAATGCGCTTGTCATGGCAAACGCGCCATTCACAAGTCGCTTCGTCCAGCGGGCCGTGATGTGAGTTGCTGCACTCGCAGTCAAGGTCGCAGACGCCCGACCCGCGTTGTCACCCACCTCCAAACTCCGCTGCATTTTCTGCAGCCACGTTCCAGTCGTGCATCGCTTCATCCAGCAGATCGCGATGTTCGTCGAGTGATTTGCCGAACTCCTGTGCACGCTTGGTGCCCGCGGGCGTGTCATATAGCGTGAGATCTTCAAGCGCTGTGTTGAGTTCCGCGATACGGCCTTCGAGGGTGTTCACGCGTAGTTCTACATCAGCCAACGTCTTCTGCGCTGCGCGCGCGAGCTTCTTGCGATCGGCGGGATGCGGATTACCGGGGCCCGATTTCGCCGCAGCCGCCGAATTGTTATTCGAGTTCTTGCCTGCGTTCTTCTGCCCACCTTTTTGTTGCGCGTTGTTGTCACGCGCTTTCGCGTTTGATGCGGTATTAGCCGCGGCACGCGCCTTTGCATTCTTCTCAAATTCCGCTGCAGCGGCCGCGCGCGTATCGGCCACCGATTTCGCCTTCGAATTGGCCCGGTTTTGCTCCCATTCGACGAACGAACCGTCAAACTGCTGCAGATGCTGATTACGAATTTCCCAAACGGTGGTAGCGAGGCCGCGTAACACGGCGCGATCGTGACTTACAATCAGCACGCTGCCTTCGTAACTCTCAATGGCATCTTCCAGCGCTTCGATGCTTTCGACGTCGAGGTGGTTGGTGGGTTCGTCGAGCACCAGCAAGTTTGCCGATTCGAGCGTGAGCACGGCCAGCGCAACACGCGCGCGTTCACCACCAGACAATGTTCCAACGGTGCGCTGCACTTCATCACCGGTGTAACCAAAACGCCCGAGATGTCCCTGCACCTGACGACGTTCCCACAACGGACGCATATCAGCAATGACGTCGTAAATAGTTACGTCCAAGGGAAGGTGCGCGAGATCCTGACGGTAGTACGCCACCGATGTGGAGATGCCAATTTTCACTTCGCCGGCAACTGCGTCGCGTTCACCAAGCATCGTTTTGATCAGCGTACTCTTGCCCGCGCCGTTGGCACCAAGCAGCGCAATAACGTCACCGCGCTCCACGACCAGGGTGACGTCCTTGATGAGGTCACGTCCCGGCACGCCAATGGTTGCGTGTTTCGCTTCCATCACGCGATCGCCGCTGCGAGCCCCGGCGCTGAGTCGAAGCGCCATGACGGCTTCGGAACCGGGTGGAAGCGAGATACGTGGCATGCGCGCGAGCAACTTGCGACGCCCCTTTGCTTGCTTCGTGTTCTGTCCCGCGAGATTGCGCGCGATGTATTCGTTTTCCGCAGAAACTTTCTTTTCCTGTTTGTCGAACTGCCGAACCTGTGTCAGCCGTCGCTCTTCGCGTTGCGTGATGAACGATTCGTAGTTGCCCGAATACGCGACCGCAGTGCCGCCCTCAAAGTGCAACACGTGATCGGCCATCGCCGAAAGGAATGATCGATCGTGGCTGATGCAGACAACGGTGCGCTGCGTTTCGACCAGGTAGGTCTCGAGCCACGCCGTAGTCTCGAGATCGAGGTGATTGGTGGGTTCGTCAAGCAGCAGCAATTCTGCAGGCATCGCCAACTGCCGCGCCAACGCGACGCGACCACGTTCACCACCACTGAGCGTGCCAATTTTTGTGGCACGCGCGTGATCAGGGTCGAAGCCAACACCCATCAAGACTGAGTCAACGGTGGACGCGAGTTGATATCCGCCCTCGCGTTCGAATCGTTCGAGATCGCGCCCGTACCTGGCCATCGCGGCTTCGCCGTGGTCGTGCTCGAGATTGGCAGCTTGTTTGGCGAGCGATATTTCCAGCAGGCGCAGTTCGGCAAACGCATCGGCGACCACATCCCACAGCGACATTTCGGGGGCGAAGTGCCGGTGCTGTTCGAGGAGCGCAATGCGGAGGCCTGGTTGCCGTGCGACGTTGCCTTTGCTTGGGGCGAGGGTGCCGGTCAGCAGTTTGACGAGCGTGGTTTTTCCGGTGCCGTTACGACCAACAATCGCCCAGCGGTCGCCTTGGGCAACCGTGAACGAGATGTCTTTGAAGATGTTGGTGGGGCCGAAATCCACAGAGGCGCTGCCGACGGAGATGAGCGTCATGCAGGCAAAATAACCCGCTTGCGTGGAATAACCCGCTTGCGTGGTGCGGCGTTGTGCGAATTGCAGCGGGTGGTGTTAGTCGACTGGGCGCGAGCGCTCGCGCAGCCACTCGGCGATGACTGATTCGTCGGCGACGTCGGTGGCGACGTCGAGCATGAGTTGGATAGCCTCAATAGAAACTGCGTCGACCCGAACGCCATTGACGCGCAGAAACGTCAATCCAGTCGCAAACGCGGTTCGTTTGTTAGCGTCCTGATAGCCGTGGTTTTTCGCGAGGCCGAAGATGTAACTCGCGGCGCATTCGAAGAGATCCGCACCGGTGTATTCAAACCGATTCCGGGCACGCGATATGGCCGACTCAACTCCGCCGTCGTTGAGCACGCCCACGTTCCCGCCGTAGAGCCGTCGCTGATCTTCGTGAATGAGGTCAACCACCGCGCGGCTCAACCAAACTGGCTCCTCCGACACTAGAGTCTGGCCAGTGCGGCGAGTGTGGCTCGATTCTCCTTCGCCACTTCCGCATACGCCGCCAGCGCGGCCTTCGTGGCCGGATCCGCAGCCGTCAACAGAATGCCATCCGGAGTCTCGATCACGAACACCTCATCGTTTACCGCCAGATGCTGGCGCTGCAGAACGTCTTTCGGAATAAAGGCGGCAACCGAGCCACCAACTTTTTTCAAGGTGATCGACTGCGCCATGTGAATTCCCGGGCTTTGGTGAAAGGGGATGACGCCGCGAACGGCAGGGCGCCAGCGTGTTGGAATGGAGAAGTATAACAAAAGTTTACCAAAAGTGATAGCGGCAAACCGGCAGCACCAGGGCTGCTTAGCCACCACAGGCTCAGGCGGCGCTGTCGCTTTCCCTGACGATTCATCGACGGCAATGCGCCAGATGCCCATCGTTCCACCGCGATCACTTGCGAAATAAAGCGATCGCCCGTCTGGTGCCCACACCGGCGCCCAATCCGTTGGTGTGTCGTGCGTAACCTGCACACGCTGACCACCAGCCACGGGCACGACGAACACGTCACGCACACCGTCGGTTGCCGTCCAATATGCAATCAGCTTTCCGGACGGCGACCACGCCGGTTGATAGCCGCCATCCGCACCAACGTTGATTTCGTGGTGATTGCTCCCCGACGCATCAACGACGCTGATTAAGCCGTTTCCCGAGGTGTAGAACGGCGATTCGATTTCCATCGACGAGTACACAATATGCTGACCATCGGGTGACCAGGCCGGTTGTGTGCCTTCCGTTGTGAGACGTCGCGCGGATTCGCCTGTGGCACCCGCAACAAAAATGCCGTTGCCGCGCACTGCGTACGCAATTTGTTTCCCGTCGGGAGAATACGCGGGCCAGAGTTCGTCCTTGAGCGAATCGCCCGCAATCAGCACCGGATTTCTGCCACCAACGCGTTGCGCATAAATATCCATTGTACCGCGCGTGTTGCTGGCGTACGCAAAAGATTGTCCGTCTGGTGACAAACTTGGACTTGTTTCGACGCCAGACGCGTCGGTTAACTGTGTGAACTCCGACCACCGTGCAATCGGCAGACCAGCACGCCATCCCAACCAAAACGCCACACAGGTCACGGCAATCACACCAACTGCCGCGCCAATCAGCTGACCACGTGAACGAGCAGCGCGAAATGTTTCGATTGAGTTGGTCGCGGCGCGTGACGCTCCTGAAAGCGGCGAATCGGCGCGTATGAGCGCTTCCGCAAACTTCTCCGTAGTTGGCCAACGATCGGCCGGCAACTTCGCCAACGCTTTGAGTACCGCGAATTCAACAGCTGGCGATACCGTATCGCGGACAGCGCTTGGCGCCATTGGTTTTTCGGTCAACACTTTCGCAACGATTGCCTGCACGGTGCTTCCCGTAAACGGCGGATCACCCGTCAACATTTCGTAAGCCACCGTACCGAGCGCATAAATATCCGAGCGCGCATCAATGGCGCGTTCGCCCATGGCCTGCTCGGGGCTCATGTACTGCGGCGTGCCAAGCGAAAATCCCGTTTGTGTCACGCGCGTACCGCTTGCCGACTGAACCGCGAGCGCAATTCCGAAATCCGCGACGAGCGCGTGGCCGTTCTGCAGCAGAATGTTTTCGGGTTTGATGTCGCGATGAATGACGCCCAACCTATGTGCGTAACCCAGAGCGTCCGCGACCTCGCGGATAACCAGCACCGCATCATCAATTGGCAGCAGTTTCTCGCGCTCGAGGCGCGCCCGCAACGTCTCGCCTGTCACCAGCGGCATGACGTAATACAACAAACCGTCCGCGTTCCCGCTGTCCAACAACGGCAAAATGTGCGGATGCTGCAAACGCGCGGTCGTACGAATTTCCGCCAGGAAACGATCGCCGCCGAGTGCCGCACCCAAATCGGGGTGGAGCACTTTGATAGCGACGTCTCGCTCGTGCTTGAGGTCGTGCGCGAGATACACGGTTGCCATCCCGCCCGCACCAAGTTCGCGCTCGACGCGGTAGCGGCCGGTCAGGGAAACCGCCAACCGATGCATCGTGTTGTCAGCCATCCGCGTAGGGCTCCATGAACTGGTTCAGAAAACACGATCCCTCGACGCAAGCGCACCATCACCTCGTTGCCATGACCTGCGACCGTCGGGAAGCTTCAGTCAGGACAGCGGCATTGTCCAGCGCAATTTCGCGGCACGGGCACACCAGCGCCGACCACGCAACGGCTGCGTTACAACTGCCCCGTACTCCCCCATGCGGCCAACTGCGCCCGATATTCGGAACGCTGATACCGATCGAGCGTGAATGCGGCCGCATGTCCGGGTAATGCGTGGCCGAGTATGTGAGACGCAAGCAATTCGCCAGCGGCGGGTGCGGCCATGAGTCCGTATCCGGAAAACGCGCAGTTGACGTATACGCCGCGTACTGCCGTTGCTCCGACCAACGGACGATTCTCTTCGGTCTTGGTGTAGTAGCCGCCGTCAATGAACATGTGCGGCAGTCGTTCGACGTACACTTCGAGCGCCGGAGCCAGGGCGACCATTCCGCGCATGACCACTTCCGCGTACACCGGATCGTCTTCGAGCGGAAATACTGGCGCAGCGTAGCGGTGCGAGCTGTGATAGTCCCACAACATCAAGACGGTTTGACTTTGGCCGTATCCTTCGGGACGCAAGTGTATTCCGGCCGGCATTGGCAGAGTGAGCCAACGGGTGCTGTCATCGGACGCCAGTTCTTCGCGTTCTTCATCGGTCCACTGCAATGTTTGCGCGTCGTCGAGAATGACGAGACCGGCGTTCCGATCGATGACACCACGCGTGTCTTCAAACGCTGCTTTCAGATGCATTTCGGAGAAGAGTGGCAAGTCCACGCCCATCATCGCACCCACTTCGCGCGACAGCGGCCCTGCGGCGTTGACGAACACTGGTGTTGATATTGTGTGTTCCCGCCCATCGCTGCCGGTAACCGTGACGCTCGATACCGCACCACCGCTTGTATCAACCGCACTTACGTGGCCCGACAGCGTGGTGACGCCGGCGTCTTTGGCCGCGTCGAGCAGATACATGCCGAGCTGTTGTCCGCTCATCCATCCGCAGCGACGGGCGTGTACAACCGCTTGCACGTTGGGCGCGAGATACGGGAACTGCGCGCGAATGCTGGCCCGGTCGAGGAAAATGTCCGCGCCATTTGGATGATCACGATAGCCGCGATGCGTGCTTGGTTGGTACGATTGCGCTTCGTGCGAAGCGCGATAGATGCGCACGTCGCCAGCACCTTGTGATTGTGCCAGCGCGGCGTCAGTCAGAAACTGATCGGCTTTCTGCGCGTTCGCGGTGGCGTACAGGTAGCCGCGGCGATTGAGTTGAAATTGATTGTCGCTCGCATCGGCCCACGCCTCGAGCATGTCGATGCTGCGGTTCATCAACTGGACCATCGCGTTGTCGGGTCCGGGCCACCAGTTGCGATAGGCCTCGGTGGATTTGTCGCTGCTCAGTGTCATTGGCGGCAACTCGTCGACCAGCACGATGTTGCGTACGCCGCGCACCACCGCGAGCTCGTGCGCGGCGGCGATTCCCGCGATCCCGGCACCACAAATCACTATTTCTGCACGCGAATTTTGCATGGCGTACGATAGCAACGTGGAGGGGGAGTCGCCATAATTCACGGAGATCTTCCCATCACCTTGCATTCCCGCGATGCGGAAAATGTATGCATACTTTTATTGATCGTTTCCGCATCCGGCTGGCCGCGGTTGTCGCGGGGCTGGCCGCGAGTCTCGGTGCTCAAATTGCTCTGCCGCAGACGCTGCCCACGCTGCACCTCGGCCGCGATGTGGTCATCGGTGGCGATAAGATCGACCTGAAGCGTCTGGTTGGCGGACGGATCGGGCCAACCCGAACGATCTACCTGTCAGGAATCAAGGGTCGAGAACTTCAGGTGTTTGGCAGCGACGGCGAGAAGCGCACGACTCTTGGGCGATACGGATCGGGCCCGGGCGATTTTCACGCGATGAATTACCTGGGATTTGTCGGCGATTCGATCTGGATTACCGACGGCCCTCTGCGTCGGTACACCGTCTATACGACGCAGGACCGCCTGGTTGGAACGCACCGCATCGAGAAGCTGATTCCGCCTCCCGACAATTCGGTCAAAGTTCCGAAAACGAACGGCGGCTTTCACGTCCGCGCCATCTTCAGCGACGGCAGTAGGTGGATATTCCCGGAATTTCCTAATCTTCCAGCGCACGCGTTGTCCGTTGACGGCGCGTTAATCGTGACAGCAATTCCCAGCGACCTGGACGTGCTCCTTCCAATGGCGCGGATCACGGCTTTGCGCGCATCCGGAGACACTGTGTTTTCACGATCGGTTCCTGTCGCGACACCAACTATTCCTGACAGCGTTCTGAACCGCGTGTTTCGCAGCAATCCTCGCGATTCGAAAGAACAAGCCGAACTTCGGCGCACGAGGCCGCGACCGAAGTTCTATCCGCCGTTGAAAGACATTTTCATTTCGACCTCGGGAAGTGTGCTGATTGCTTTCATGTCAGACTTTGAGCATTCCTCCGAAGGAGCGCGAAATTTCGCCACCGAACGTGAGTATCTGATGCTCAATGCAACCGGGAAGCCCGTCGGCCGATTCAAGCTGCCAGCACGCACACTGGTACTACAACTCAACGACGATGCCATCTGGGCCAGTGATTTTGATGGTGACGATGTTCCGACCATCGTACGCGATCGCGTCACGCCGCCGTAATTCCAGGTACCTGCTTGTAAAAATTCCGCGGGCCGAGTACGACGGTCCTGGTGA
>JBDUBA010000426.1:0-14606 GCA_040004335.1 Gemmatimonas sp. | reverse complement strand
CCCTCAGCTTCGGCTGGGGGGCGTCTTTTTAACAGGAAGCCAATAGGAAGCCATTCAGGAAGATTCCCAGATGGATTCACAACGTCGCCCGGCGATCGTCCTCGTCGGCCTGACGAGGGGCGCGCCTGGCAAACGTCCGATTGCCGAACAGCGTTAACCAACATCGTCGGCGCATCCAAGCTCACGCATCACGTCGATGAAGGATGGGAGCTCTGATCTGAGGTGTCTGAAATTCGGATATAAAATTTGCGCACAAATGTTGGACGATATTTTTTCAAGCTTAAAGTTGAGGTCCGGTGTGTTAGCGATTCAACCAATACGCCATCTTCACGAGGAAAGTATTGTCGGGGTGCAGCGCAAATAAATCGCGATAATCGCGAGCCCACGATTGGTCGGGGTTGCGATTCGTATCGTCTGTGCGACCATGCGCCCACACGACAAATAACGTCGAACCCGGCCGGAACTCCCACCGCGCAACGGAATTCGTTCGCAACTGCGTGAATTTCTGCATGGTAGGCGTTCCGGCCGGCGCAACGAATGATTGGTAGCGATCATCAAAGCGCGCGGCTTCAGGAGTTGCGCTGATTTCGCGCACATTGGAATACTTCGCCGATGCCACAAATGGTTGGCCGTAAAACTCGAACGTGAGAGTTGGCGTGGCCGTATAGTTAAGCCGAGTGCTCATCGACACCGTGCGTTGATTCAACTTCGCAAAGGAATAGTGTGTGACGCTTGCGGCATCCGTGAAATTTCCGTACCACTGTGCCGCATACTTATCAAACGAAATGTTCGGACCGATGTTCGCCTGAAAGCGCGTTGACATGCGGAACGTCAGATACGGACTGAACGACGAACTGGCTGATTTTCTCTCATCAGACCTGGAGAGATTGACCCACAGTCCGCCCGCGATCGATTTGCGACTATCGGAATTGAATCCACCCCACGGAGCAAATGTGGCCGAGCGGCGCAGCAGTGGCCCGCCACGCGTACAGCGGTCGCAGTACGTTGGTGTGATCCCCGCGTACGTTCCTCCCAAATGCACGTCCCAGCTGTTCTTGAGACCCATGTGACCGTTGAAATTGACCGCGTTGTCGGTGCGCTTGCCGGAAGTCGTCCACGCTTCCCAATGGTTGCCATTCACTTGCGCCCACCGATAAATTCCGCGCGCATTTCTGAACGACAGGGCGCCCCACGTACTCCAGTTCACAAAATCTGCGCGCCGCAGAAATCCGATGTCGTTGACTTCAAAGCCGGCCGACTGCCGGACAATGCTCGTTTCGAAGCGCGTAATTCCTCCACTGTACTTTCCGAATTTCAGCTGTTCGGCGTGCCCCGAGAGAGACGTGCGGGTGGTATCAACCGTGTAGTCGTCGCCCGGTTGTTGGAAGTAGTGCACCGGACTCCGTTGCGCAATCAGAATTGCCTGCGGCGTTCCGTTGATCTGCGATGCTGTTGCCGAGCCAGCAATTTCGTATTGTTTGTTGTGGAAACGATTGCGAAAACTTGTTCCCAGTGCGAATGCCGATTTGTTCAAGTACGGGTCCGATAACGTATCCAGCGAGCGATTGACGGCAGTGCCAATCAAACTCAAACCAGCCTCGGCACCGCGGAAGTCCTGCTGTCCCCGCAACACAGCGTAATTCGTTTGCGGTTCCACCATTTGCTTGCTGACGCCCTGCACTTCCTGCGTAACCGCATCAAGCAAACCAAAAGACAAACCACTTCCTGTGCGGCCCGTGAGTTTGGTGGCGAGAGCAATCGGCGTGGATGTAGCCGTGAGTGCGTCGCCATATCGCCCGCGTAATGAAGGCGAACGGCCAATTCGTCGAGAATAGAACAAGCCTTCGTTGGTGCTGCAGTCGACCACGATGTAGCAATTCAGTTGAAACTGATACAATCCCGTGCCTGCAACAAAGAACGGGCGCCGTTCGCTTTGGAAAGTTTCGAAGGCCGTGAGATTGAGCACGGCGGGATCGGCTTCGACTTGTCCGAAATCGGGATTCATCGTTGCGTCGAGGGTGATGTTGGGCGTAATCCCGAGTTTCAGATCAGCGCCAGCAGTGAACTGCTGATTGCGTTCGTATGTGTTGGGTTGTGGTGTGCGCTGCAGATTTTTCGCCACGATGTACGGCGTTAGCTCAACGCGTCGCGCGGTCGAAATTCCGTCGATGCCATCAAGACGACCCAATTGCGATGCGAGCCCGCTTTTGGTTGGAGAATACGCGGGCCATGCTTCGCGCTCCGCCAGTCTTTCAATGTCGCGCCACACACCGAAACCAAATGTGTGCTTATCGCCACCACCGTATCGCAATTGCGAAAGCGGAATGCGAAACTCGGCCGTCCATCCTTCGGCGTCAACTGAGGTGGCGACGTCCCACACTCCATTCCATGAATCGTTTTCGTTGCCGTCGTCGCTGATCGAGAAATCGCGTTTGACGCCATCGGGATTCACCGCAAATTCAAAGCCGGTTCTCTTGTCGTCGTACGAATCGATGATCAGTTTGATTTGATCACTGGGACCGCGCACATCGCGACGCGAGAGTGCGTGCAGAATGCTGTCGGGATGCGGATCGCGCATGCGCACGAACGCGTAGAGATTATGCGTATCGAATGCCACTTGAAATTCGGTGCGAAACGCCGGATTCGCATCGACGTGGGGTTCAAACTGGCGAAAACTGCTGGTGACTGGCGCAGCTTTCCAAACGGCTTCTTCATTCTTGCCGTCTATCTTGAGCGCCTGCGTTGTCTTCGTTGCTGAAACTGAATTTATTGGGCGCGTATCACCAGGCGGCGCGTGTGTCGGCTGCAGTGATGGATCTTGCGCGAGTGCGATCGTGAGGAGTGCGGTGAGCAACATCTGTTGACGGGTGCAGAGGGCAAGTAGAACTTGACCCTCATTGGACAACGCCGTTGGCGATTTGGTTGGGAGCGTTGCCCTATTGCGGAAGTCTGGATTAAGACAGGCAGATTCGGGGGGCGTTTTTTTCGTTGGACCACCCGTTGTCAGTCCCAATCAGGACCTCCGACGATGCGAGTGCTTCGGGCTCCGCGACGCGACTCTGTGCGATAACGTTCTACATCGACTGTCACCGGTGGTTGATGGATGTGCAGGATTGGTGGCGAGCGCCGCTACGCGCCGGGTATCAGGAGCTACCGGAAAGAACGGCTCCAGAGTTTGCGGAATACGACAGGCGTCGCTAGAACTGGCAACGTGTGTTGCTTCATTTTCAACGCGACTCCTCACAGCACCATCGGCCGCCCGCTCGTCACGTCGCAGAGCCAGTGAAAAAGTACGCAACCCATCAGCGAATTGATCTGCTGAGAAGTTGTCTTTGGCAATGCGGCTTTGAACGGTAATGATCGGGCAAACAAAACGGGCGCGAGTAAGACGAGCAACTGCTCGTGAGGCGCCTTCTATCACAATCGATCGGACGGCCGAAGTTAGCGCACAGAACGGCGCGTGCAACGCACAGCGCTCAACAAAAGCAGTCCGACGGTTAACATCCCCAGCGTCGCTGGTTCGGGGACAGTCACAACAGCCGCCACGTCATACGCGGCGCTGCGATCCTCAACCGTAATCATCCGGACGAAAATATCCGCCGCGGTGAAGCTGGTCGGGACGGCAAACGTGAAATCCAGGCTCGCAAACCGCCACCCGGTAAATCCGCCCGCGGCACACGTGGAGCTGTCGTAGTAATTCGACTGGCCACCCGTTGACCGGTTTGGGATTGAGCACCCGAGCATCCCATAGCCGTTGAGGAAAAACCCGCCATCGGTGCCCAGGAATAGCATCGTTGGATCATTCGAGGCATCCGTACCGAACTGGTTCAGCGGCGTGAGATTGTGTCCGGCCGGTGCACTCGATAACACGCCGTGATATACCTCGCCCACGAACCCTGATTTCCGCACGCGATTGACGCTGGCGGAATTGGGCAGCAATCCGGTCACGATCACATTCGTAATCCCGAACACACGCATCGGGTCGTAGGTCGACTCATTGCGAAATTGAATTTCGTAATGGAATTGCGTCGCGCTTTGCTGTGTTACGAAGGTGCGCAAGCTGAAATCGGCAGTGTATTGCTCTTGGAGATACTGCGCGTGCAACGGCGCGGCGCAGAGCAAGGAGAGAGCGACTAAATACGGGCGCATGGAGGATTGGTGAGAGTGAGTTATTTCGCTTCGGCGTGCTGCTTGATGTACTGCTCAATGTCCGTTTCCCATTTGCCAGTCGAGCTACATTCGGTGGCTTGGCGCATCGCGCTCGACACCGTGGGAACAAGCTGCGTGTAGCGCACGTTTGCTTGCGCAGACGATTTGGTCGCGTCGCCGAGTACGCCGAGATTGCAGACGGCAGCGCTGGGGTCCCACTGCAGCTTCGCCGTGGAGAAGGTTCCGTAATTGTCCGCGCTGGTCTTCGGTCCGCCACAATCCGCGAACACGGGCGGACTCTGCCGGAAGTCGTCGCGCTTGCCGTTTTTCTTGAGCACCGGCGTGCGATTTTGCACGTTCGCAATCGCGGGCACGGCGACGATAAGCCCGGACGCTTTTTCAATGGGGCGAATAGGAATGTTGCGATCCGCGAAATAACTCACGACCGCTTCTCACGTTCGATCGTAGCTCGCGTGGACAGGCGCGGCACTGCGCACGAGCGATGCGGGTGGATACTGGTACTGCGGAATGCATCCTGGCGTGGAAGCAACGCCTAACACCACCAAAAACACCGCAATCCTTTTCATCATCCGATTGGTTGAGTTCTTTTACGGCGCTGAACCCGCTGCGTACGCGTTCAGCTGGACAACGCTGCCAATTGGCCCACCGATTGGACCAAATTACCGCACAACGCTGTTAAGCGCGCATTCACCGCGGTTTACTTCGTTACCGGTCTGAACCGCAAAAGGGCCCGAAACCGTTGCCGTAGCAGGGGTTACGGGTCGTGATGTGTATCCAGTTGAACCGCAGTAAATGAAGGCGTTTCAGCTTCGGGAGCAGGAGGTCGTTGGTTCGAATCCGGTCGCCCCGATTGATGCAGCCTGTTGATGCAGTCAGAGTTACGTGAAACGTGAAATCGGCTTTTGATGATGGACGTTTTTGCGTAGGAACCCGCCCGCGGAATATCGCTCGGCGGTCGCAGCCAGTCCTCAATTTCCGGCGGAAAAACGCTCATCGGATTTCCGGTGGACGTTTGTTGTTGCACTAAAGCGACCTGACGACCCGCTCAGTTACGTCGCCGACCGCACGACCGCTGGAAGAGGCGGAGCTTTACTGCCCGCCAAGCCAAAAATGCGGCCACATTTCGGCTGGCGAGGTATTATAAAGCTGCGGCATACGATCGATTCGCGTTGGAACCAACGCGGTCACGATTCTGACGCAACATGCCTATCTCCCGTATACGACCTGCTCGCGGACGGCACCGTGCCGCCGAATCGCCTCACTGAGAACTGGAACGTTACCGCTGCCCACCGTGCGGACAGAACCGGCGCGAACTGAACCGGCGACCGTTGCAACGCAGGATGCCACGCAGACGCTGCTCACGCGTTTTGCGGTGGCATTAAATCGGCGTCAGTCCTACCGACCATCCCACCCCATGGTCGTACGCGCCGAAGGGCAGCTGCTCGAAACCATCATGCAGGTGATGGCGTCGCGCGAAACGTTGACGCTGGGCGTAAGTCCGCGCGAACTGCGATGGGACGGACAGCGCATGCGCAGCCGACAATCGGTCACGCGCGAAGTCGCGGCGCGACTGTATCGCCGAGGTGTGAGTTCGCTGGTTTTTCAACCGGGCGTCACGCACGAAAGTGTCAATTTGCTACTCGGGTGGCTCACACCGCAGCCGGGACGTTCGGCTGCATCAAGCGACGGATTTGCGGGCGCGCCGGAGCTGCCCGGCTTTGTCATTGGTCGCATTCCGTACGATCGCCTGGTACTGACGGACAGCGCCGAGGCCAGCGAAGAACAAATCACGGCGTTGTGGTTCGCCCTCGGTTCGGTCGCGCTTGGCCAGAAGAGCACTGAGAACATCGCCAGTGATGCGTTCGGCCCGCACTCTGTTCCAGCAGAAACGATCGCGGCGGCTATTCGGAATGGCGTGCACGACGAAGACTATGCACGACGCGTTGCCGGAATGTTTTTCACGCTGGTCGATCAGGCCACGCACGCAACGCCGGATCAGCGCGCGGCGATCGGCAAACGGCTGCACGCCATTTTGCCATTGCTGGATACCGGAACAGTAGCCACCATCCTTGCACATGTTGGCAATGAAGAGCAACAACGCGCGTTCATGGCGCAGGTGACGGATGCACTCCCACTGAATGCAGTTGTAGACTGGCTCGAGACTGCGGCGCACTCAAGTGATCGAAGCATTTCGCATCAACTGCTGCGCCTGTTGCGCAAATTGTCGACGCTGGCCGACGGGAACGTTGCCGGATCGGTCATCGATGCGAACTTTCGTGACGCCGCACAGGAACTGGTAACCGGTTGGGATCTGGACGAAACAAATCCGGGCGAACACATCGAGCTGCTTGATCAAATTGCCTTGATTGAAACGGATCGCGTGACCAACACGAACGTGACGTCACCGGCCGCGTTGCTGGCCGAGCAGGAAGGCGAACCGGCGAGATTGGTGCAAATGGCGCTGGAAATGGGCGAAGCTGGCGACGACGCCATAGCTGCGGTACACAGGCTGACCATTGAAGGTCGCACCGCGCACATGTTGGAGTGGATTGCGAACGCCGACGATTCCCGAGCGAGCGTGGCACTGAAAACGGCCGCAGCATCACCCAGCGCGCTTCGCATCGTATTACTCAAGGAACTGCCGGACACGAACGCCGCTCGCGTATTACTGCCCGCGGCGACCGAAGAAGGAATTGCGGCATTGCTTGACGTGCTCGCCAGCTCCACGGTTCGTGTCATTCGCCGACTGGTGATCGACCGTCTTCGGGAATTTGGACCCGCGGTGTGGAAGCAGTTGCTCGAACGTCTCGATAACACCACCTGGTTCTTCGCGCGAAATTTACTGGTGTTGATGCGCGATATTCGGAACAATATTCGCGACACGGGCGGCGATATCTCGGCGTTACCTATTGTTGGTGTTGCCCGCTATCTCAGTCATGAGCGTGAGCAACTTCGGCTGGAAGCGGTGCGATTGTTACTGGAGGACCCCACCATGCGCGATGGTGCGTTGCGTCGCGCCTTTGACGACCCACACCCGCGAGTTGTGCGCGAGGCGGTTGAATGGATGATTGCGATGGGGAGCATTGTGGGTGCCACGCACGCGTCTGGCGTTCCTGCAGAGTTTCTGACGCGCGTGATCGCCTTGATAGAAAATCGGCAACAACCGGATGAAATCAGAGCACGAGCCGTGTGGGCTCTTGAAGCGCATCGCGGACCACAGGCGCTACACTGGTTATTGGGTCACGTCTCAAAGAAACGCTTATTGTCGCGTCGTCCAGGAATAGCCGAAAGTTCACCAACGGTGCTCGCCGCGTTGGGGCTATTGGCCAAGCGTTACGCAAACGAGCCGCGCGCTCTGCTCATGCTGTCGATGGCACGAGCGACGAAAGATTTGCGTAGTCACGCGGCCGCACCCGCCACGACTCAAAAACAATGAGCACCACCCTGTGAACGGCGCCGTCGAGTTTCTGACTTCACTTGGACAAGCGCTGGCCGGCATGTCGCTCTATGCGCCGGGGCACGGCATGCGCGTAACCGCTCGACAACAGCTGTACGAGAATCTGTTACGTGTCATCCCGTCACGCGGTGTTGTGCGCTTTTCGTTTCTGCACGGTGACGCGATTGTTGGTTCGGAAGTGTTGGGTGCACTGCGCACCTGGGACTGGAGCCGAAAATTGTCGGCCGCTGGTATTCAACGCATCGAAATTGACGCGGCTCCCGAACCGACCGACGCCGATCTTGAGGGGCTGTTGCAAGCGCTGCATCGGCGGTTGCAGATCAAAGATGGTTCTGCGATGAAATCCATTGCGGTGCGTGGGCTGCGTGCGGGATCTCTGGCTCTGTACGAAGCCGAGCGGAATGAAGAATCGACAGAAGTTATGTCGGATAGCGGTGCTGAGCGGAGTCCACCCTCGCTCATTGAGGAGACCGAGGCAGTGCGCTGGGTGCATGACGAAGCCGCGAGAGGAAAGGCCATGCCGCTTACGGAGGTTGAAGGCGTGGTGCACGGATTAGCTGCGGCAATGCATCGAGACCAACATGTGCTCATGCCCTTGCTGACGCTCAAAACGTTTGATCAGTACACCACGACACATTCCTGCAACGTCTCGATGTTGTCGATGGGGTTGGCAGAACAACTGGGCTTCGCGGCGGCCGATACGCGCGCAGTGGGAACGGCCGCGTTATTACACGACATTGGCAAAGTGCACGTGCCGGCCGAAATTCTGGTTAAACCTGGACGTCTTACTGACGATGAAATGAAGCAGATGCAGCGTCACCCGGTTGAAGGAGCACGTATGCTGAGCGCTCGCGGTCGCGGACACGCGCTGGCGGCGGTCGTTGCGTACGAACACCACATCTGGACAAACGGTGAGGGCGGATATCCGCTGTTTCGTTATCCGCGACGTTGCCACTACGCCAGTCGAGTTGTGCACGTGTGCGATGTGTACGATGCACTGTGCACGCGACGCCCCTACCGCGAAGCGTGGCCGCGTGAACGCACCCTCGCTCTGTTGCAGGATCGTGCGGGAATAGAGTTTGATGTTGAAATTGTGGACGCGTTTGTGGCGATGAGCCTGCGCACGAAGGAATCGCGAACACCGCTCGATGAGCGTCCACAGAATGACTGGAACGCGAAAGTCGCCGAAGCCGCGAAAGAGTTTACGGCAGGCGAAGTGTGAGATTCAGGGCGGCCCGACACCAATCCGCTTAGGGCATCCGCATGTTCACGCCGAAGCTGCTTACAACGATCAAGGGTTACACACGAGAGCAGGCGCTGGCCGACGTTACGGCCGGAATCATCGTGGGTGTAGTGGCGCTGCCGCTTGCCATTGCCTTCGCCATCGCGAGTGGAGTTTCGCCCGAGCGCGGCCTGTGGACCGCCATTATTGCCGGCTTCATCATTTCGGTGTTCGGTGGCTCACGCGTACAGATTGGCGGTCCAACGGGCGCGTTTGTGGTGATCGTGTACGGCATTGTGCAGCAACACGGCGTGGATGGATTGCGAATAGCCACGTTGATGGCCGGTGTGATTCTCGTTGTGATGGGACTTGCTCGTTTGGGATTTCTCATCAAGTTCGTTCCGCCGCCCGTCGTCACTGGTTTTACGAGCGGGATTGCGATCATCATTTTTTCAAGCCAGGTCAAGGATTTCCTTGGGCTGCAGATGGGCGCCGTGCCGCCGGATTTTCTCGCGAAATGGATGGCGTATGCGAGGAGCCTGCATACGGCGAACGTTACTGCCATTGTCGTTGCGGTCGCGGCGCTCGGGATAATGGCGTGGTGGCCGCGGGTAAACCGACGTATTCCGGGACCCTTCGTTGCACTCGTGCTGACCACGGCACTGGTCGCACTGTTGCCAATTTCTGTGGAAACGATTGGTAGTCGGTTCGGGGCAATCAGTTCTGCCCTGCCGTCAGCAACAGTGCCGCACGTTTCGTGGATCCAGTTTACAGTGCTCATCGTGCCAGCGTTCACGATTGCGTTGCTGGGCGCGGTTGAATCACTGCTGTCGGCAGTCGTGTCCGACAACATGATTGGCGGTGGACACCGTTCCAACATTGAACTTGTTGCGCAAGGAATTGCGAACATTGTGGTTCCGATATTTGGTGGGATTCCCGCCACGGGGGCTATTGCGCGAACCGCGACAAATGTAAAGAACGGCGGCCGCACGCCGGTCGCGGGCATTACGCACTCGCTGACGCTTCTCCTCATCACACTGTTTGCCGGAAAGTGGGCCGGATTGATTCCGATGGCGACGCTGTCTGCCGTGCTCATTCTGGTCGCATATCACATGAGTGAATGGCGAATGTTTCGCGCCACGTTACGTTCATCAAGCGGCGATGCGGCGGTATTGATTCTGACGTTTGCCCTCACGGTGTTTGTGGACCTCACTGCGGCCATCACTAGTGGCGTTGCCTTGGCCGCAATCCTGCGGGCACGACGTGGCCGAGTTTCACCGACTTGAAGATTCACCTTTGATCATGTGGATACTCACGGGCCTCTGGCGTCGTAAAACCACCATCATCGCGGCCATCGCCATCGCAGGCATCATTCTGCATGTGCTGCTGCGGTTTGTGTGGCACACGTCGCCTGAACTTTCACGCATCCCATTGTTGGTAACGCTGATCGTCGGTGGCGTGCCGATGCTGTACGAATTGCTGCAGAATCTCTTGCGGCGGGAGTTTGGTTCCGATTTGTTGGGGGGCATCTCCGTCATCACCTCAATTCTGCTGGGCGAATATCTGGCCGGTGCCATCATCGTGTTGATGTTGTCCGGAGGCCAGGCCCTGGAGACTTATGCGCTTCGCAGTGCGTCTTCGGTATTGGCAGCACTCGCCAAACGGATGCCGGCCATCGCGCATCGAAAACTCGAAACCATAATTGAAGACGTAGCGCTCAATGACGTAGCCGTCGGTGATACGCTGGTTATTTACCCGCACGAAATTTCGCCGGTAGACGGGGTCGTTACAGCGGGTCAGGGGTCGATGGACGAGTCGTACCTGACCGGCGAGCCCTTCCAGATTTCGAAAACCAGCGGGTCGAGCGTTATATCGGGCGCGATCAATGGCGAGGCCGCGCTGACTATTCGCGCGACGCAACGCGCCGCCGATTCACGCCACGCGCGCATCATGGAAGTCATGCGCGAGTCAGAGAGCCATCGTCCGCAACTTCGACGCCTCGGAGACACACTCGGCGCGATCTACACACCGATTGCACTGGTGGTCGCGATCTCAGCATGGATTCTGAGCGGTGATCCAACGCGATTTCTGTCCGTGCTCGTAATTGCAACACCGTGTCCATTACTCATCGCAATTCCGGTGGCTATCATCGGCTCAATTTCGTTGTGCGCGCGACGAGCAATCATCGTGCGAAATCCGGTTGTGCTGGAGCAAATTACCGAGTGTCGGACTGCCATTTTTGACAAGACGGGAACGCTCACTTACGGTGAGCCGAAGTTGACCGAGCAGTTGATCGCATCCGGTTTCAATCAACCGGAGGTGTTGCAGCTGGTGGCCGGTGTTGAGCGTTATTCAAAACATCCGCTGGCGCGCGCCATATTGTCCGCCGCCGCAGACTCTGGGCTGACATTTCCCGCGGCCATCGATGTTGCGGAACAGCCAGGACACGGTCTGCACGGAGTGGTGAACGGCCGCCAAATTTTCGTGACGAGTCGCAAACAACTGATTGAAGATCCGGTTGCCGGGGCGGAGCAACTTCCAGCGGCCGCTGAGGGACTCGAGTGCGTCATTGTGGTGGACGGCCAATATGCGGCGGCGTACCGCTTTCGCGATGCGCCGCGTGCCGAGAGTAAATCATTGATCAGTCACCTTGCACCGAAACATCGGTTTGCGCGCGTGATGATTGTCTCGGGCGATCGCGATGCAGAAGTCAGATATCTTGCAGCACAGGTTGGGATTTCCCAGATATTCGCTCAGCAGAGTCCAGAGGAAAAGCTGGCGCTCGTTCGCAAAGAAACCGCCGCTGCAAAAACGCTGTACGTAGGTGACGGCATCAACGATGCGCCGGCGATGATGGCAGCGACGGTTGGTATGGCCATTGGACAAAACAGCGACGTCACCGCCGAGGCGGCGGGTGTGGTCATCATGGACAATTCGCTGACGAAGGTGGATGAGTTTCTGCACATTGGTCGTCGCATGCGCGCGATTGCTCTGCAGAGCGCGGTTGGAGGGATGTCACTCAGCATGATCGGGATGGGGTTTGCCGCGACGGGACACATCTCTCCAGTGACGGGTGCCATTCTGCAGGAAGTGATAGATGTATTCGCGGTGCTGAATGCATTACGGGCGGCCTTTCCGCCGCGTGTTATGCATGATCTCTAACCCATGGCACACGCAGACGGCCGAAAGCGTGCTGCTGCAACTGCGTTCCGCGAGTACTGGATTGTCAGACGTGGAAGCATTGAAACGACAGCAGCTGGACGGGCCGAATGAGCTGACCGATGCGAAACCGATCAATGTCTGGCAGATATTTCTTGGCCAGTTCAAGAGCGTCATCATCTGGATATTGATCGTGGCGGGCACGGTGTCGGCGTTGATGCATCAGCGTGTTGACGCGTTCGCGATCTTTCTGATTGTGGTGCTGAATGGCGCCATCGGCTTCTATCAGGAGTTCTCCGCCGAGGAGTCGATTGCGGCGCTCAGGAAAATGACCGCACCTCGCGCCAAAGTACGTCGTGACAATCACGTCGCGTCTATTGCTGCATCGGCCGTGGTCACGGGTGATGTGCTGGTGCTGGAAGCGGGTGATGTTGTTGCGGCCGATGCGCGCGTGATCGCGTCATCAACGCTGCGTTGCGTCGAAGCGACGCTTACGGGCGAGTCGGAAGCGGTGTCAAAACGCAGCGACGTCGTAGCAGAGTCCGACGTGCCGTTAGGTGATCGCGTCAACATGATCTTTATGGGCACAAGCGTTGCCGCCGGATCGGGCGAAGCAGTTGTTGTCGCCACATCGATGCGGACAGAACTCGGCCAGATTGCGGGACTGATGCAGGACACGGACGATGATGCCACACCGCTGCAGCGGAATCTGGATTCATTCGGTCGAGTACTGGTATGGGCGGCGCTCGGTATTGTCGCACTGCTGTTTGTGCTTGGACTGGTGCGTGGAACTCCACTGTTCGAACTCTTCATGACCGCCGTGGGATTGGCGGTAGCGGCAGTGCCGGAGGGTTTGCCCGCAGTGGTGACGGTTGCGTTGTCGGTTGGTGTATTGCGAATGGCGCGCCAACGTGTGCTGGTGCGGAAAATGGCAGCGGTCGAAACGCTTGGAGCGACCAGCGTGATTTGCACCGACAAGACGGGCACGTTGACGGTGGGTGAGATGACCGCGCGAGCGATGTATGTTGGCGGCGAACACTTTGAAATTACCGGTTCCGGCTACGGTCCGGCGGGCGAAGTGATGTTTGAAAGCAAGCCGACGAATCAAGTACAACAAATTGCGCTGCGGGAACTTGCAACAGTGCTACTTGCGTGCAATCAGGCGCATCTTGTCGAAAAGGATGGTGCGTGGACGACGGTGGGCGATCCAACGGAAGGCGCCCTGTTGGTAGCGGGCGCAAAGGCCGGTGCAGATCGCGCGCAGGTCGAGCTGGAGCTTCCAAAACAGCAGGAGTTTCCGTTTGACTCCGATCGCAAGCGGAGCTCGGTTGTTCGCCGTGCGGCCAGTGGACAGCTGAAGATTTTTGTGAACGGCGCGCCAGGCGCACTGCTGGAGTGCTGCACGCACGTGTACACGCATGAAGGCGTGCGCCCACTGACGCCAGCGGATCGGAAGCACATTCTGGCGAAGACGTCTATTATGGCGCGTCAGGCGTTGCGTGTGCTGGCTTCGGCGCGTCGGGATCTGGATGCAGGTGACGGGTCGGCGCTTTCTGCCGATGCGGTTGAACGCGACCTGATCTTCGTTGGCTTGACGGGTATGTACGATCCTCCGCGGGCGGAAGCCAAAGTTGCAATTGCCAGGTGTCGTGCGGCCGGTATTCGCGTGGTGGTCATTACCGGTGATCATCCGGAAACTGCAACGGCGATTGCGCGCGAACTTGATGTTGCATCGGAAGTTAACGACGCTGTTACGGGCGTCCAACTTGAAGCGATGTCAGACGGCGAATTGAAGGCGCGCATTGAACACATTTCGGTGTACGCGCGTGTCACGGCGCAGCACAAGCTGCGAATTATTCGTGCATGGAAGGCGCAGGGTGCGGTGGTTGCAATGACGGGGGATGGTGTTAACGATGCGCCCGCAATCAAGGGGGCGGACGTTGGTATTGCGATGGGCAAGGCGGGTACGGAAGTAACGCGTCAGGCGGCGGACATGATTGTCACCGATGACAACTTCGCAACCATTGTCACGGCGGTCGAAGAAGGACGCGGCATGTATGCCAACATTCGCAAAACGCTGCAATATCTTCTGGCGGGAAATACCGGAGAGATATTGCTGATGACGGCTCCTGTGGTGTTCGGGATGCCAATACCTTTGCTGCCTATCCATTTGTTGTGGATCAATCTGGTAACGGATGGCGTGCCTGCCCTTTGCCTTGCAGCCGACCCAGTCGACCCGGGCGTGATGCAACAACCGCCACGGCCACGATCGGAGCGCATTGCGAATCCACGATTCCTGCGCGCGATGGCATTGACTGGAGTACTAACCGCGGGTGTGAGTTTCGCGGTGTATTATCAGGTGCTCAAGTCGGGCAACGTTGCAATGGCGCGCACGTGCGCCTTCGCTGTACTGGTGTTTGCGGAACTGTTGCGGGCCTTTGGCGCGCGCAGCCAGTCACAATTTGTGTGGCAAATTCCGCTTCGTACGAACGTCGCATTGGCTATCGTTGTGGCACTGACAATTTTTGTGCAGTTTCTCAGCCAGCATAACGCGATCATCGAGCGGTTCTTCAAGACCTCGCCGGTTAGCTTCAGTAC
>JBDUBA010000333.1:0-4326 GCA_040004335.1 Gemmatimonas sp. | reverse complement strand
GCCATGCCGTTCGATCCGCCCGGATCGGGCGGGAAGCCGAGATCTTCTTCCTCGGTGGGCGGCGGCGGGGCCGGGGGGGGTTCGTGTCCGTAAAACGTTTGCAAACCACCGAGGTTTACTTTTTCGAAATCGCCGCCAATGCTGCCTTCCGTAAAACTGAGCGCCATCCATGGTTCAAATTTTTGAATCGACTTTGGATGTACGTCTGGATGTTTCGCCAGATAGAAATTGAGCCCATTCGCCCATGCATCCATCAGCGCCTTGAGCGACGCCGGCGCACCTTTGTACATCACCTTGAGCGAATCGTCGTTGATGAACAGTTTTGCGCGTAGATCTTTCCAGATCGCGGACTCACCTTCGGCAATTGCGGTGCGGCCAAGGTTCGTCATGTAGTTCGTTTCGATGCGATTGAAATCGTCCTCGGCCTGCGCATACATCGCGCCAAAGACGGCATCGGCATCGGTGTGCCCGTAGACGTGTGCAATTCCCCAATCATCGCGGATGATCGTGATTCCATCAGCCTGTTGCTGCCAACGCGCCAGCTCGGCGCTCGTGTAGTCGATGTTGTGCGCCGGGGTGAAGGACATCGCGGCGACGAGGAGCAGGAGGGAGGTTTTTTTCATTGATAGGCACCTGAATTGCACGGGAGGGACGAGCCGTTAAACATACGCAGGGCGAGATGCGCGGGGCCAGAAAGGGGGCCGGGAAATTGGCGAACTTATCGGCCAAAAAAGCGACACACTCCTATCTTCCATCGGTCGGCAACCGGGCCGACACCAATTTTCTTCCGCAACTGACTCATGCAACCACAACGTTTCCTCGTGACGGGCGGGAGCCAGGGCATCGGCGCCGCCCTGGTCGAACGCGCGCGCACCGCTGGCCACGAGGTCGTCTTTACCGGACGTGACGCAGCGCGCATTCAGGGCCTCGCCGCCAAAACCGGCGCGCATGGATTGGCCGCCGACGTCGCGAATGGTGAAGACAACGCTCGCACCGTGGCGACATGCGTGGAGCGGATGGGAGGCGTTGACGTGCTCGTGAACAACGCGGGTTACGCGTACCGCGCGGAGATTGGCGCGCTCGACCTCGCGGCCATGCGCGCGATGTTCGACGTGAATGTGTTCGGCCTCGTCGACATCACGAACCGCGTTGTTCCGATGATGAAACGGCAAGGGTCCGGCGACATCATCAATATTGCGTCGACGTCTGGTATGAAGGGTGGCGCGGGTGGCACATCGTACGGCGCCAGTAAATGGGCGGTGCGAGGAATTTCGCAGAGCTGGCAGGCGGAACTGCGTCCGCATGGCATACGCGTTGTGTGCGTGTGTCCGTCGGAGGTGCAAACCGAGTTTGGCGGACGCACTGGGCGCGACAATCCCAACAAATTGTACGCGGATGACATTGCGGCGACCATCACCGCCGCGCTCGACATGCCGCGCCGCGCGTTGTGGCCCGAGCTCGCGGTATTCGCAAACAATCCGTGGAAGGAAGACTGATGGCGCAACCCATCGAACCGGCGATGTCGAATCACACGGTGGCAGAGGACACCGTGTCCGCTGCGCCGTCGATTGCGTGGCCGGTAAGCAAGCGCCTGGTCTTTCGTTTTGTTTTTGTGTATTTCGGGATGTACGTGCTCACCACACAAATGTTGGCGGGGTTGATCAACATCCCGTTCCTGCCGTTTGGCATTCCAGACTTCGGCAAAATTCCGCCGATGCGAAACCTCGTCATGTGGATTGGGAACACCGTCCTGAATGTGAAGCCCGTTCTCGCACCAACCGGCAGTGGCGATACGCTGTACGACTGGACGCAGGCGCTCACGCTCATCGCTATTGCGACTGTGTCCACAATCGTCTGGTCGTTGCTGGATAAGGAACGGCTCAACTATGTGCGTTTGTACAAGTGGTTTCGACTGTTCATTCGTTTTGGATTGGGCACCACCATGCTGGGCTACGGATTTGCGAAATTTTTTCCGTTGCAGATGCCCACCGTGTTTCTCAGTCGACTGCTTGAGCCTTATGGCAATTTCTCGCCGATGGGCGTGTTGTGGTACTCCATAGGCGCGGCGCCGGCGTATGAAATTTTTCTCGGGTTCTCGGAAATCGTAGCCGGATCACTGCTGTTCATACCACGTACCACGTTACTCGGCGCCCTGATGTGCTTTAACCTGGCCGTTGGTATCTTCATGGTGAACATGACCTTCGACGTGCCGGTTAAACTGTTCGCTTTTCATCTCATTCTATTTTCGCTCGTACTGTTGGCGCCTGAAGTTCAACGGCTGTTCAATCTGTTTGTGCTGAACCGTCCGTTGCCTGCTGCCGTCCCGCCTCAATTTGGCGCCAGTCAGCGTTCCAATCGCATCTGGTTAGGCGCACAGGTTGTTTACGGCGCCTGGTTCATCGCGGCAGGGTTGTATCAAGGACCCAAGAGCATGAAATCTTTCGGCGCCGACGCGCCAAAGTCGCCGCTGTTTGGCATCTGGCACATCGATACCATGACAGTGAATGGCGAGGTACTTCCGCCGCTCGACACGGATAGCACGCGGTATCGCAACGCGATATTTCAGCGGCCCACAGGCATGACGTTTCAGCGGCCGGATTTGACGTTTCTCACATACGCGAACACGATTGATACCATAAAGAAAACAATCGTTTTGAAAAAGGGAACGGATAGTACATGGAAAGCGACGCTCGCCTATCAACGTCCGGTGAACGAGCAGCTCATCCTTGACGGTGACGTGGACGGCAAGCGCGTTCACATGCAGCTCAACCTGCGCGACTTGAGCAAGCTCAATATCAACCGCGGATTTCATTGGGTGCAGGAGCAGCCCTACAACCGATGACGCCGTCGTTGTGTGACATCATCATTCGTGCAGGATAGCGCGTCGTGTCGTCGAGCGCTGTAAATCCCAACGCATCACTGGACGCCATTGTTGTTGGCGCCGGACCAAACGGCTTGTCCGCAGCCATCGCGCTGGCGCAAGCAGGTCGGTCGGTGCGCGTGTATGAGGCCGAGCATACCGTAGGCGGTGCGACGCGTTCCGCCGCACTTACGAAACCGAGATTTGTACATGATGTAGCGGCCACCGTACATGCCTTGGCATTGCTCTCGCCGTTTTTTACGACGTTGCCATTGCGCGAACATGGGCTGGAGTTTGCGCATCCGGAGGCACCGTTTGCGCACCCGTTCGACGACGGAACGGCGGTGGTAGTCGAGCGGTCCGTTGAGTTGACTGCGGAGGCGCTGGTTGCGCACGACCGTCGCGCGTATCGGAAACTGTTGGATCCGCTCGTGGAAGAGTCGCGCACGCTTATGGAAATACTCCTCGCGCCGCCCGGTGTTGTGCTGCCTCTGAAACATCCTCTCCTGATGGCATCATTTGCGTTGCACGCGATACAATCAGCAGAGGGATTGGCGCGACGGATGTTCACGAGCGATCGCACGCGGGCGATGTTCGCAGGTGCGGCCGCGCACAGCATGGTGCCGTTGGATCAGATATCGACGGCGGGATACGGATTGGGCTTGATCATCTCCGCGCATGCGGTGGGGTGGCCGGTTGCGCGCGGAGGTTCGCAAGCATTGTGCAACGCACTCGCATCGTATTTGCGAACACTTGGTGGAGAGATTGTTGCCGACACACGGGTAACGTCGCTGGCTGAGCTACCGAAAGCGCGAGCGATTTTATGCGATGTTACACCACGCCAGTTTTTGCAAATAGCGGGCGGGAATGTGCCAAGCGGTTACGCGGAAAAGCTCGCGCGCTACCGGTATGGACCCGGCGTGTTCAAGATGGACTGGGCGTTGAACGCGCCCGTGCCGTGGCGCGCGGAGGCGTGCGCTCGCGCGGGTACAGTGCATTTGGGCGGCACGATGGAAGAGATGGCGCGTTCGGAACGCGATTCGTGGGAAGGACGCGTGCCCGAACAACCATACGTCCTCGCGGTGCAAGCTAGCCGGTTTGATTCCACGCGCGCGCCCAAAGGGAAACACACCTTATGGGCGTATTGTCATGTGCCGAATGGGTGCACGGTGGACATGCGCGATCGGATGGAAACACAAATTGAGCGCTTTGCGCCAGGGTTTCGCGACTGTGTGGAGGAACGGAGCTCCATGTTTCCCGCGGATTTGGAACGCGGGAATGCGAATCTCGTAGGCGGAGACATTGCGGGTGGTGCCGCAGATTTCGCGCAGTGGTTGGCGCGCCCCGTGCTGTCGTTCAACCCGTATAAAACGGCTTTAGATGGCGTGTATCTGTGTTCGTCGTCAACGCCACCGGGAGTTGGTGTGCACGGCATGTGCGGGTGGCATGCAGCGAGGGCGGTGTTG
>JBDUBA010000366.1:0-4341 GCA_040004335.1 Gemmatimonas sp. | reverse complement strand
GGTACCTACGCACTCACTGGCGTCGGCCTGCTTGCGATGGGCCTCGTTGCTCGGTCCCGGCGCCGCAAGATTTCCTGATCACCCCGCATTTGTTCAACCGCGGCGCCCAGGCCATCGGGCGCCGCATTGCGCGCGCATCCGCTCCGCGAAGGGCCGTCTTGCGCCGCCCTGCCGTCTCGCGAACTGGTTTGACGGCGTAGTTTCACCCCCTGCGCCCGGATAACTTTGAGCGCATGACTAATACCATTCAAAACACGGACGTGCTGGTTCTTGGCGGCGGTCCGGGCGGATACGTAGCCAGCATTCGTGCGGCCCAACTGGGTTTCTCGGTCACGTGCGTTGAAAGCGACAATACGCTGGGCGGCACCTGCGTAAACGTGGGTTGTATTCCGTCAAAAGCGTTGCTGCAATCGTCCGAACATTTCGAGTGGCTGCAACTACACGCGAAAGAACATGGCGTGTTGGTTGACAACGCACGCATTGACTTGCCGGCAATGATGGCCCGCAAAACAAATGTTGTCGCGCAGAACACCAAAGGCGTCGAGTTCCTCTTCAAGAAAAACAAGATCACGTGGGCGCGCGGCGAAGGCACGCTCCTGGCCAACAATGTTGTTGAAGTCAAAGCCGCCGACGGTACGCTGTCGTCATGGCAGGCAAAGTCAGTGATCATCGCAACGGGTTCCGTGCCAATGGAGTTGCCGTTTCTCAAGTTCGACGAGAACCGTGTGCTGTCCAACGTTGGCGCGCTGCAGATTCCGGAAGTCCCCAAACAGCTCGTCGTAGTGGGCGGCGGTGTTATTGGCCTCGAACTCGGTTCCGTATGGCGCCGTCTTGGCGCGCGCGTACACGTGGTCGAATTTATGCCGGCCATTCTTCCCGGCACCGACGACGACGTGGTGAAGGAAGCGGACAAGATCTTCCGCCGCCAGGGCCTTGAAATTCATACCGGCACCAAGGTGACCGGAGCGGATGTGCGCGAGGATGGCGTCACGCTGCACATGGAAAAAGACGGACAACCGGCGAGCATTGAGGCGGACTACGTGCTTGTGTCGGTTGGTCGCAAACCAACATTGCGTGGCGTAGATGCCGCGGCACTCGGTTTGACGCTGGGCCAACGCGGCGAGATTGCAGTTGATGATCAGCAGCGCACCAATCTGCCCAACGTGTACGCGATTGGTGATGTCACGGGTGGCAAGTTGTTGGCGCACAAGGCCGAGGAAGAAGGGGTGATAGCGGCTGAAGTGATCGCGGGCAAACCGGTGCACATGCATCAACGTACGGTGCCAGGCGTGGTGTACACGTGGCCCGAGATTGCAACGGTTGGACTGTCAGAACAAGAAGTGAAAGCGAGCGGTCGCGAATACCGCATCGGAAAATTTCCGTTTCTCGCCAACGGACGCGCGCGCACGATGGGCGAGACGTCGGGTTTTGTGAAGTTTATTGCCGACGCCAAAACCGATGAGATACTCGGTGCACACATGATTGGCCCGAACGTGTCGGAGCTCATTCCGGAAGCAGTACTCGCAATGGAATATCGCGGCAGCGCCGAAGACATCGCGATCACTGTGCACGCGCATCCAACGTTATCCGAAACGGTGAAGGAAGCAGCGCTTGCGGCATTGGGGCGCGCCATTCACGCATAACAATGAAAAAAGCCAGCATCGCGTGTGCGGTGCTGGCCAAAGTGCTACTCAACTCTTTGATGTTAATGCAGAAGAAACTCGCCTGCGATCACTCCGGTGGCGATCAGCGCGACCGCCGTAACAAACGCCACAAGTGGCGACATCTTGAATCGCCGATAGAACAACTCCTCGGCCTTGGATTTCTTCTTCGGCAGCACGGCCATGACGCGCTCCGACATCATTGCCGGCGTTTGCGTCCGGCGACGTCGGCTGGTCTCGACGGAAATCTTGTTCCAGAACTCCACGGAACTATCATCAGAACGACGCGCGATCCGTTCGGCAACATCGCCGTCCAACCACTGTTGGACCACACCCGGCATGTCATCAATAGACTGCGACGCTGCATTCGGCAGCGGGACTTCGCGATCAACGATGGGTCGCAGTGTCAGGATTTTGCGTGCATCCTGCTTGTTCGGTTCCGCGTCGGCGCGGTTGCGGTGTGCATCGTGGTTGTCGAGCATATCAGGCGTATTTTTCTTCGAGTAACGCTTGGAGGGCTTCACGTGCACGGTGCACGCGCATTTTCAAAGCGCCAACGGTTGTTGCAAGCAGATCTGCCATCTCTTCGTACGACCGGCCTTCAACATGCTTCATGATGAACGCTTCGCGCAGCGAAGGAGCCAGCTGGCATAACGCGTAATCAAGATCGGTGCGCAGCTCTGTCCGATCGAGATCTTCTTCCGGCGTCGCATAACCCGACGGCTGATCATCTTCTTCGTAGCTGAGATGCGTGCGACGAATGTTCTTGAGCCAGTCCTTGCACCCGTTCGCCACAATGCGAAACAGCCACGCATCAAAACGCCCGCGCACCTCGCCGAGGTGGTGATACGCTTTGATGAACGATGTTTGCAGAATGTCCTCTGCAACATCAGGGCTACCCGTCATGCCCAATGCGTGCCGATACAGCGGATCGCTGTAGCGGTTGATCAGAGTGGCAAAGCCATCCCGATCGCCGGCCATAACACGAGCAATGATGTCCTGGTCCGAATCGACCTCTGCCACCGGAAGTGCAACTGGTTCCGGAACTGTTGCTGCACTTTCAAAGCGCAGCGAAGCTGGCAACGGCAGTACTGAGGCAAACGAAAGCGGAAGAGTCATGACAGTGCTCGTCACAGGAGGAAGACGACTAATGGGCGATGGGGTCACGTGCCCCGACCTATCCCAGTATCGGCACCACCTTGAAAGCACTCCAATGCAATTTGCGAATTAATGCTCCGTGTTCGTCCAGCCGGGGTGGCGGCAGTCGAACGGACCCGCCGGTTGCCGGTCCCACCCCCGTTTCCGGAGAGGCCGCGACTTCGGTCAACGCCTCCAAGACTCCACGAACTGTTCCGCAGGGCACGCCAGCCGCTTCCAACCGCTTCACCCAACCGGCGGACGGTTCACTGCGGACCGCGTTCGAAATTGCTTCGACTATGAGATCCCGGTGCGCCAGTCGTCCCGCGTTCGTATCCAGTGTGCGATTATCGGCCAGTTCTTGAAGCCTCAACACAGAGACGGCCGAGTGCCACTGGCTGTCACTTCCCACGGCGATCACGAACGGACCGTCAGCGGCCTCGAATAGTTGATACGGGACCAGATTGGGATGTGCGTTTCCCCAGCGACGCGGGGGCTGCCCCGTTACCAAAGCGTTCTGGGCAACGTTCACCAGTGCGGCCGCGGCACTCTTTTGAAGGGATATGTGAAGAGCGCGGTCGACGGCTGCCCTCGGCCGATGCCGTCCCGCGAGGGCGGCGAGGATGGCAATGCACGCATCTTTTCCAGCGATGACGTCGACCAGTGCGACGGCCACCTTGTGCGGCGCGCCATGTTCAGGACCGGTAATGGCCATCCAGCCGCTTTCCGCCTGCACTACGAAGTCGTAACCCGGACGTGTACTCTGTTCACCGAAACCGGAAATCGTGCACCAGATGAGCTGGGGATTGGCTTCCAGCAGTGTTGAGCGGTCCAATCCATTTCTCGAGAGCGCTCCGGGCAGGAAGTTTTCGAGAACGACGTCTGCCTTTTGGATCAGCTCTTGAAGTAGCGCTTGGTCGTTGGCGAGCCGGAAATCTGTGGCGATCGAGAGTTTGTTGCGGTTGGTGCTTAGGAAATAGGCCGACTGGCCGTTTGCGTGAAAGGGTGGTCCCCAGCCGCGGGTGTCGTCTCCCGCACCAGCTCGCTCAACTTTGATGACGTCGGCGCCCATGTCCCCCAGCATCATCGAGCATAACGGACCGGCCAGCACGCGCGAGAGATCGAGTACGCGGATACCGTTTAGAGGTAATGACTCGTTATTGGCCATATACTGTTATCATGGTGTTATAGGCCTCACTTGGTGACGGGAAGTTTTTCGTGATAATTCATGGGAACGAACTGGCCGCGTTCTACTATTATAGAATGCTAAGGAACGTGAGATTGACTGCGGCACGCCTTGCATAGATGACTGAAAATCATATAGTTACCCGCGCTCTGGGGGACTCGGACACCCCGGAAGCCAGGTCGCACCCCACGCCAGCTGAATGGGCTGCGGCTCCACACCTCATGCGGTCCGTTTGAAGGAGTTTGCTCGACTCATGCCCGATTCTCCGCTGGCCGACGACACGCAGACCGACGCCGAAACACCCGCTGGACCGCCGCCGCCCCGTCGTGGGCCCGGCCACAGGGCGGCTGACGCTCG
>JBDUBA010000132.1:0-4342 GCA_040004335.1 Gemmatimonas sp. | reverse complement strand
AGAGCAGAAGTTTGAGACCCAGATTCGCATCGGCAATACGTCCGGCCGCGTTGAGACGCGGGGCGAGCACAAAACCAACGCGTCCCGCGGTCAACGTTTTTGCATCCAATCCGGACGAACGCATTAAGGCACGCAGTCCGGGATGTTCGGTTTCCGCCAGTAACTTGAGACCGTACCGAACTAACACGCGGTTCTCACCGCGCAGCGGCGCCACATCGGCAATGGTTGCGAGCGCGACAAGGTCAAGCTGACGGTGCGCAAGGTTGCGCGAAACACCAAACGCATCGCACAACGCGAGCGCCACTTTGTAGATCACGCCAACGGCCGCCAAATCCTTGTCACTGTCGACACATTCGGGACGCCGTGGATTACAAATCGCGTAGGCCGCGGGCAGCGGGCCACCAGGCAAATGATGGTCAGTGATGATCACATCAATGCCGCTGGTCATGAGCGACGATACTGCAGCATGCGCGGATGTCCCGCAATCGCATGTCACCACTAACGTCGCACCGGCCTTCTTCGCCGCAATAACGCCGGCTTCACTCAAGTCATATCCGTCCGTCAGTCGATTGGGCACAAACGCAACAACGTTTTGTGCACCTAATTCACGCAGCACGCGCACCAGTAATGACGTGGAACACATGCCGTCCACATCGTAATCGCCATGCACGAAAATCGTTTCCTGCGCGCGCACCGCGTCGGCCATACGCGAGACCGCACGATCGAGATCGAACATTGAACCAGGCGCACCCAAATGTTCGAGCCGAGGACGCAAATAACGTTTCACGGCCTCGGGTTCACGCATTCCACGCGAAATGAGCAATCGGCACACCGCTTCGGGCAGCTGCAATGCCTGTGACAATTCCTGCACGTGCAAAATCAGCGGTTCGGGAACCGGAGTCCAACGCGCAGGGGGACGGTGTGATGACAAGATCAGGTGGCCGCGGGTGCCGCTTCAAAATACAACAAAACGCCACAGCCTTCACACGTTTCGATAATCTGCCCCGAGGTCAGCGCTGGGCGGCGCTGCATCGACACGGCCGTATCGCACTGTCCGCACGAAAAATTGCGCAGCGCAAAAACCGCTTGTCCTTTGCGACGGGTATTCATGCGATCGTAGCGTGTCAATAGTTGCGCACTCACTTTCGTTGCCGACGCGGCGCGCTTTGTCTGCGCATCGGCCACACGTTTGCCAAAACCGGCGCGTTCAACTTCCAAAGACTTTCGAACTTCGGCCTGCTCGAGGTCCAGCATTTCGGCGGCGTCTTTCGTCGCGGCGGCGGCGCTTCGCAGGTCGCTCAGGCGGCGGCTCAACGCGAGCAATTCGCTTTCGTCTTCGGCCACGACCTTCTTCGCGCTTTCAACCTGCGCCATGGCGGCAGTCGCTTCACGCAGTTTGTGCGCTTGATTCAACGTATTGAGGTTTTTTTCGTGGCGGTCCCGATGTTCGGCCACGCGTTGTTCGAGCGCGCGATATCGCTCTTGTTCCCGCGTGAGCATGGCAGCGGCTTTCGCGCTCTCCTCATGCACACGGTGGCGCGTTTTGTCGAGCGCCTGAATACGCGGATTGAGCGAAGCCATCTCCGCCTCGACGGCGCGTAGGGCTTCGTCGTCGTTTTGCAGCGCCAACAGATTCTGGAGTTCCGGATGCACTCAACCTCCTGCGTGAGACAAGGATAAATCAGTATTTCGGTTTGGCGCGCGGCGCGCGGACCGGTAGGATGGCCTTACGTTCTAACATCAAATCTCGCTCTTCAACTTGCAGCGCGATCTGCCGTTCCGGTGACGCCAAACTCATTTCCCGCTTGATTTCCTCGAGACGTTGATCGATGGGTCGCGCGTCGAGTTTGGCGAGATTGAGTTCAACATCAACCGCTTCCGGTTTCTGTCCTTCCCTCCGCTCCGCCAACTCGCGCAACACGTCGGCGGTGTGATCGTCCACCCTCTCTGCAATCTGGTCGAGTCCCACCTCGGGACCCACCATCAAAAGTACTCCGAACAACGCACTGTAGCGCACATCCCGGAAGTCTGCCGGTCCGTGACGCTCCGCAATTCGCTCAACGAGCCCGCGATCGGCGAGCATTGCCGAGATCAGGGCGCGCTCCGCGGGTTCGTCGATGCGGCCAGCGGGTGGAAGCCAGCTGCTTCGCCACGTCGGAGCAGATGGCCGACCATTCCATCCCTTCCACTGCCCATTGGCGGGGCGTGGCTCCCACTGTTTGCGCGGTGGCCCGGACATTGGTTCACCCGTCCATTCGTTGGGGGGTGGCGATGCCGAATCGTGACGAAGCGGAACGTCACTGCCCTGCATTCGCCCACGGCGCGACACATTCTCCGGCGCCTCCGCTTCCTTGAGCAACACCGCTTTGTCGAGATGCGTCTTCTCCGCCAGCCGCGTGAGATACATCTCCTTCGTGAGCGGATCTTTCGCGGCGCGAATGGTGGGCAGCAGCAAATCAATCGCAACCCGTTGCTTGCTGATGTCGCCAAACATGCCCTTGCGTTCAACCAGCTGTACCTGCCGATCGAACAAATCCATGGCCTGTTCAAATTGTGCTTCGAGACCGGCGCGGCCGTTCGCTTTCACGAACGTGTCCGGATCTTCGCCGGTGGGCAACGTCACAACGCGCACCGCGGCGCCCTGGCGCAAGAGCGCAAGTCCCGATTTGAACGTTGCCGTTTGGCCCGCCCTGTCGCTGTCGTACAGCAGAAATATTTCCGGCGCGTAACGTACAATCAACTTCGCCTGCTCCTCGGTTAACGCGGTGCCAAGTGGCGCTACGACCGGATCAATTCCGGAAAGTGCAACACGAATGGCGTCCATATAACCCTCCACCACAATCGCTCGACGCTCGCGACGCATGGCCAGCTTCGCTGAAAACATTCCGTACAACGTTTCGCCCTTGTGATACACATCCGAGCCCGCGCTGTTGAGATACTTTGGCGTGGCATCACCCATCGCGCGACCTCCAAACGCTACGTGGTTCCCACGTTCGTCCACAATGGGAAACATCACACGGTCACGAAAACTGATGCGCGCCTCGCGACCGTCGGCGGCGGCTTTCAGTACGCCCGCATCAATTTGCCGAGTGTCGTCGAAACCCAGCGAGTGCAGGTGTTTGCGGAGGGCCTGATCGTCGCGTGGTGAATAGCCAAGTTCAAAACGATCGATGGCCGCCGCATCGAGCCCCCGATTTGTGAGGTATTGTAGCGCCTCGCGTCCAATGACCGGGTCTTGCAGTTGTGTGCGAAACCACTGCGCGGACGAAGCAAGAACTTCCCAGTGTTTTGCGTTTGGATCGGCCGCCTGCGGTCGGGTTGGTGTGTCAATTACATCGATGCCGGCCTTCTCGCCAACGAACTTCACGGCCGATGTGAAGTCCATGCTCAATTTCTTCTGCACAAATTTGATGATGTCGCCGCTCTCATGGCAGACGTAACAATAATACATCTGCTTGTTCGGTATTACCGCAAAGTTCGCACCTTTACCATTGTGAAACGGACACGGTCCGCGAAAGTCGGCACCGGTTTTCTTGAGCTTGACCCACTCGCCAATGATCTGCACGATGTCCGCAGAATCACGAACGCGCTCGAGGGTTTCTTCGGAAATCACGTCGCTACCTCAGCTCCGCCACCGTAGCGCCCGCGCCGCCTTCGTTCCAGGCTCCCATACGTACGCCGGCAACCCGTGTGTCTTTCCGTAACATTTCCGTGATGCGCGCGCGTAATGCACCGGTCCCCTTGCCGTGAATGATGCGCAATTGATGCAAGTCCGCGGCAATCGCTGCATCCAACGCAGTCAATACGAAATCGTCAGCTTCGTCCACACGCATGCCGCGAACATCAATTTCGTTTTTCGCATCGAGTTCGGGTTGATCGCCCATGAGCGAAATTTTGACAGCTGGCGGCGGCGGCGCTGCCGTGCGCGTGAGCGACGAAACCGGCACCGACAGTGTTAATGAGCCCACGGCAACGCGCGCTTCTTTTCCACGCATCGACACAATACGACCGGGCTTTCCGCCAAGTGACCCGACGAGAACTGCATCGCCTTCACTGAGCACGCTCGCTAACTTCGGTTTGCGCTGAGCAAATGCAGTCGCTGCTTCTACAATTTCGTCCGAGGTGGATGTCAGTTGTTGCATCTTTGCCTTCGCCGCGCTGCGCGCTGCATCGCGTCGTGCCTTTTCCTCCACCAGCTCGACTGCCACTCCCTGCGCCGCCGCGGCCTCCTCAATGGCTCGGCGCGCTGCACGGGCGGCTTGCTCCATCGCTTCCGACGATGCGGCCGCAGATGCCTCTGCGCGCACGGCCGCAATCGCCCGTTCAACTTCGGCGCGTGCCT
>JBDUBA010000464.1:0-14764 GCA_040004335.1 Gemmatimonas sp. | reverse complement strand
GCGGTTCGCGGTTCGCGGTTCGCGGTTCGCGGTTCGCGGTTCGCGGTTCGCGGTTTAACCGCATCAGCCTGTTCTGTCAGTATGATCCGGGTCAGGCAGTTCGCAATCTGAGTTCAAATTCTTCCGTCGCGAACTTTCGGCCAAGCAGTATGCAGTTAACGACTTCTGCAAACTAACCGCCGGCCCAAACGAACCGCATTCACACGCCGGTCGTAATCACCACCGCGCACCGCGGCCAACATTGATCAGCCGCCACAAACACTTCGCGCAGCGCATTCATCCAACGGCGCCAATCGCCAAGACGCGAGTCGAGCGCGCTGGCTCGCAACACGTCAGCGGCCAACGCCAAACGCTCCAGCGCAACGAATACGGGCTCACACTCTTCCTGCAACGCCGCATCGAGTGCGCGCTGCATTGCAGCGTGCGCCGGCGCGAGCTCTTTGGCCAGATCGGCCATCACACGTCGCAGTTGCTGCGCGATCACCGCCGCATCAACCAGCGCAACTTGCCGTTCGGCGTCACTGATTCCTGCAATCGCGCGACGGGCGGCCAGCAATGGCGCAAACCATCGATCGTGTGCCGGCCCAGGACTTCCGCGCAATGAACCCAGTGAGCGCAATCCACGCGTGAGTTCGGGGACGGTGCACGCGCAATCGATGACGCGCGCCGAAAATGCGCGCAGCCCTTCGCTCTCGCTGAGCTCCAGCACGTCGCCGCTTGAGAGATAGAGCGTCAACTGATTGGAGCGCGGGTTCACGCCGTCCACTCCGTCAAGATCGATCTCCCAAGGCGCCGCCTCTTCCCACGCGAGCACAATGTTCTGGCCGTGCAAGGCAATCATCGCGTAAGCATCCAACTCGCGACCGCGCACCATACCAATCACCCGCACGCGCAATTCCGCCGCTGGTGCACCAGACGGAGTGTCCGCAGTCGTGCCGCGAGAATCACTCATGTCAGTTGAGAATAGCGTGAACGACAGCGTCGGTGTCCGAGAAATCGGCAAACGCCGCAGCGGGATTGTGCGTCTGCAAATCTTCGACTGAATATCGCCCGGTTGCTACACCGATAGCGCGTACGCCGAGTGAACGTCCACAGTGAATGTCTGCCGGAGTGTCACCAATAATCACGATGCCATCGCCACGAAGATCCAGTCCGAGAAGTTCCAGTGCCCGTTTTTGTGCAATCCCCGGAAGTTCCGGGCGATGTTCGTGATCGGACCCAAACGCGTTCACGCGAAAACGATTTGCGTCAATACCCACCGCCGCCAACTTGCGTCGAGCGCCGTCGGCAACGTTGCCGGTAAGCAGACCCAGTGTGGCACGCTCATGCGATTCCAGCGCGTCGAGCAGTGGTATTACGCCCACGCACATTTTCGCCGCCTGCTTGTCACGCGCAAGTTCGGCGGACAGTCGCACGAGGTATGCGTTCAGCACATCGCTCATGCGTGTGTCGATATGCAAATCGTCAAACCCTGCGCCGCGCATCTGCTCGCGTGCAATCTGTCGGTCGGTTTTGCCGTCGTACCGATACGTGCTGTCGCCCGACGTTCCGAACACCTCGTGCAGTGCGCCTTCCATCGAACGCCGCCCGGCACCGTCGGTCAACAACAACGTTCCGTCAATATCAAAAAGTACGAGCTTCACGATTCAGGAAATGGGATGAGTGTCTGTGATGGTCTTGACGGGTGCGGAACGCGACAAGAGCAAACCCGCCATGATGAGGGCGGTTCCAATCCACTGCCACATCGCTGGCGCTTCGCGCAACAACACCCACGCGACAAAAATTGCGATGACCGGTTGCAAGTTGCCATACACCGCGCTGCGCGTCGGCCCAATGACACGAATGCCGCGATAGTACAGCAGATACGCGACCACCATTGCAAGGATGGTGGAATACGACAATGCCCACCACGCCGACGGCACAATCTGTGTGACGTCAAGCCGGTTCAACCCGGGCAGCGCCGCGAACATCATCATCGCCGCGCCACTGGCCAGTGTGATCGTTGACAAATGCAGCGGGTGCACGCGTGTCGTGTACGGCTGCAACAACACGGTGTAAAGCGACCAGATAATTCCGCACAGCAAAATCAGAACGGTGCCAACTGCCGCGCCGTTCGACCCTTCCAACGCGTGCGTGCTGAGCACCACACACGTCACTCCAACGAGCTGTAGACCGATGCCCATCCATCCGCGCGAGGACACTCGCTCCTTGCCCAGCATGCGACCGATGATCGCCACCCACGCCGGTGATGCCGCGATTATCAACGCCGCGATGCCAGCGCGTGTGGTGGTCATGGCGGTCATGAACAGCAGCTGATACAGGCCGTTGCCCAGCAGTCCGATCAGCAACAGTCCGAGGATGTCGCGGCGTGAGGGTCTGGGAGTGTCACGCACCGTGAGTGCAAGCACCGACAGAATGACCAGCGCACCGACCATGCGAAGTGCGCTGAACACAAACGGCTCCATAGTCTGGAGACCGATTTTCAAGACGGTGTAATGCCCACCCCAAATACCGGCCGTGATCACGAGCCCGATATCCGTTGGGCCGAATTTTGCCACGGTGCCCGAACGCGCGTCCGCGGCCTCAGATGAGACACTGCTCGGTGACGTGACCAGGGCGGTAGCAGAATCGCTTGCGGCAGATCCGCTGGCCGGCAGCGTTGATTCGACGGACGACATCAGCGAAACCTAGTCGACTGCCGTCGAGATTCATGGCGTAAGCGAATGTTCACTACGCACCGGTTGGAGAATGAGTGTAATTTGGGCGCCATGCATGTTTCCTTCGCACTTTTCGCCGACGCTGCCAACCTCTCGCAAGAGGGGAAGCTGAACGTCCTGGGCGTGTTCGATGCTGTTCATGTGGGGTCGCTTCCGGCCGTGCATCCTCGCGCAACTCTGGTAGTGCGTCTAAAAGGCACAGTGGCCGACGTCGGCATGCACGGAGTTACGCTGAGTTGGAAAAACCCCAAGGGAGTGCAGCTGTGGTCATCCACGGCCGAACTGAACGTCAATGCGCCGCCCGGGCACGCTCTGGAAATGGACATGCCGCTGATCGCCTCGGTCGACCTCCCGCTTGACTCCGTCGGCGACTACTCGATGCTGGTCGAACTGGACGGCAAGGTACACGCCGAAACTCGACTGCACGTGCGCGCGGGGCCGCCAATCGTCGCACCGACGCCTGGTGCCATGGTGAGCTGAGGCGCTACAGCACCCGTCGCGCGAGCACGAAGTTCGCACGCAACCGCTGCACGTACGGCTCATCACTCCCCAGGACTTCGAGCGCCACACCGCCTCGGCCAAGCGCACTGTGCAACATGCGTCCGCCGGACAACGCGATGCCTACATGCGTTATCCGTCGGTCCTCGCGATCCGAAAAGAACAACAGATCGGCTTCGGCGATTGCGTCCAACGCGTCCGCGATACCAATAGCAGCAACGGCTACGGCATTCCCCACGTCCGCCTGTTGATGCGCGTCGCGCGGCAACTGACATCCGTGCAACGCGTATACCGACTGCACGAGTCCGGAGCAATCGCATCCCCATTCGGTGACTCCGCCCCACTGATAACTTGCACCGGTGTAATACGTAATGGCGCTTTGCACGACAGCAATTGAGATCGGTGGAAACGATTGTGCAATTCCCGACGCCAGGACGGAACTACCGCTCACCACCGTTGCATCACTGGCCACCCGTGCACCAACCGGAAGCGCGCGTTCACGACCATCATGTTCGTGCACGGTAACGCCAAGACTCAAGGGCCACAACAACTCATCGCCCGATGCCGGTTCGAGATATCCGCAGTGCATCCAACCGTCATAATTATCTGCGCTCCGAACTCGCCACCAATCGCCGTTCTGTTCCAGCAGTTGTACGATGTGCCCCGCAACCACCTGCGAAGTTTGCGATGCACTTACGCGCCCTTCCGAGTGCATAGGCGCAATAGCCGAGCGTACGCGAGCCGGTTGATTAGTGTTCATCACTGTTGTCTCCCAATCCTGGAATGCCATCGCGCCCCTTTGCCAGGCGCACCGATCGTTCAATCGCTTCCTCCATTGCGGCAACGGCCAGTGCCTCAACCACAGGCATCGGCGACTCGGGGCCTGTTGGCGGACACGCAGCAAAAATAACATCGCCGTCGAAACTTGTACCGCATGGCGTGATGCGACGAAAGAACGCGGCCGATGTGGCCGCGGCAAGTTGACCAAGTTGTACTTTCGTCAGCAACGCGCTGACGGCAACAAATGCGATGGTGGTATTGCCACGAACGGCCGCTGCATCGGCTGCGGTATTTGCTGCGTTCGCGCGCGCGGCCGAACGCAGGAGTTGCTCACCATCGGCCATGCGTCCATCGGCGGCGCGCGTTCCGGCAATGATCTGGCCGGTCGCATCGCGCACATCACCCAGCGCATTGGTCACGACGATGGCCGCCGCCGTGACAACACCATTGGTCGCACTTCCGCAACCAACCCCACCCTTCATCGCGAACTGAGGACCACCAATTTTCCCAACGGTCGCACCGGTACCGGCACCAACCGACCCTTCAGCGACCGCTGTCGATGAGGCAATATTGCAAGCCTCATAGGCCATGTTCGCCGTTGGCCGCGCACTGAATTGACCAAGCGGAACGAGATCAAAAATAGTTGCGGCTGGAACGATCGGCACAACACCAGTCCCGATTGCATGACCACGTCCGCGTTCTTCCATCCAGCGCATCACACCGGCCGTCGCATCAAGCCCATACGCAGAACCGCCGGTCAGCATAACGGCGTCTATGCGATCAACGAGATGTTCAGGATTGCAAGTGGCAAGTTCGCGCGTGCCACTCGCTCGACCAAGCAGATGTGCGGCACAACGAAACGATGTGTCGATGCCGCGAATTACCGTGCACCCCGTAGCACCCGGGTTATCAGTCGAGTGCCCAATGGCAATTCCCAGTTCGGTCCACGGCATGGCGTTTGGCGTCATGCCGGGAAATCTAATTGTTCAGCGGATCCGGATTTCTGGTGCGCCGCACCTGATCAGCCGAAATCTCGCGAACCACTCCCAGGCCGCCGACAACGGCGCCGTCCTCAAGAATGGGTGACGAGATCAACACGCAGACCCGGGATACTCCCTTGTCATCGAGATAACGCAGCTCTGCCTGCTGACGAGCACCCCGCATTGTGTTGTGCAACACTTCCTGTGCGAGCCCTTGGTCCCGCGGATCGACTGACGCCATGCAGGACATGCCGAGCAGCTCTTCGCGCGCGCGTCCCGTCGCAAGTTCGAGGGCGCGGTTGACCGCAGTGAACCGGCCAGCCGTGTCGGTGGTAAAAATCGAGTCGCTGGCCGCCTCCACGAGACGTTCGTACTGATCCTCGCTCCGCGCACGCGCAACCACGTGTCCGTGTTGTTCCGTGATGTCACGCAGCGATGCAACGCTCCCAACAACATTCCCCAGCTCAATCAACGGCGCGCTGCTGACCGAAACTCGGCGGACTTCTCCGTCGGGTCGCACAATCCGACACTCGTAGCGCGATTGATTTCCGCCAAACACGGTGGATTCCGAACTCGAAACATCTTCGATCGAGTCAATGGACGTGAGATCGGAAACACGCATGCCCACCAACTCATCACCGCGCTGGAACAACGCGTGTGCCGCGGGATTCGCCATGGAAATACGACGATCGGGCGTCGTGATCACGATCGCGTCCGAACTCGTTTCGACAACCAAGCGGTGACGTTCCGCGAGCCGGTGCACCGAACTCACATCGTCGAAGGTCACGACCACGCCACCATCCGGATGAGGCGCTGCGGCAATCTCGAACATGCGCGCCCCGCGCTCATCGGCCACCGTACTGCGCGTCATCGTGCCGGTTTCAATGGCGGTAACAATGAGGGTATCAAGACTCACGGCGCGCGCACCAGCGGCACTGCCCAGCAGCGCTTCACCAAACCGACGACCCAATAAGGACTGAAACGACTCGGCCCGACACAGTTCGAGCGCGCGCAAGTTGCAACGGCGAATGCGTTGCGCCTCGTCAATCACGACCATGCCGTGCGAGATACTGTCAAACGCAACTTTCCATTCCCGGGTTGCGCGTTCGACTTCCTCGAACAGCTGTGCATTCACGATGGCAACTGCCACGTGATCCGCGAGCCGCTGTAACACACGCCCATCTTCGTCACTAAATGGAATCTCGCGATTGCTGACCGCCAGGGTTCCGATGATGCCACGCGCCGTGGCGAGCGGAGCAATCACGGTGCGACGAACATGTGCCAACGGATGCGCCAGGCGATTGAAAAACGAATCGCTGGCGTAATCGTTGGAAACCAGGCGTTCGCCGGTTAATGCCACCTTCCCCATCAGGCTCGTTTCGATGGGAAGATGCACGCCCGCCAACATCTCCATTTCACCAACCGCGGCCACGATGTGCATGTACTGATCATTGCGCAATGCAACGACCGCACCATCGGCGCCAAGCAGGGCGAGCGAGTGTCGGAGAATGAGTCGTAGCACTTCACCGCGGCGCAACGATTCACCGACCGCACGAGCGACGTCCGCCAACGCTTCTGTCTGCCGGCGTTCCCGTTCACTTTCCGCGTAACGCCGTGCGTTGGCAATCGCCGTGGCAGCCTGCGACGCCATCGTCGCGATTACTTCTTCATCTTCAAACGTGAACGCGTCGGCCGCCGCCGCGTGCACGACAACCACTCCGATCAACCGAATGCCCATCAGCAGCGGAACCGCCATGACGGAAGCGGCGGGACCATCATTTCCCAGTACATCATTAGTTGAAAGGAACGCTGTCCCCGCCTGTTCCCGCGCCCGATCGGCGATGCGTTCGCCCACGCGTACGGGTTTGCCGGTACGCGCGACTTCCGCCATGATACCATCGCCCAAGGGCGTCACTTCCACTGGCCGCTCAACGCCGCGATACATGCGCAGGCGCGTAGTGAGTGTTTGTTCCTGCAGGTCGGGACTCGCAATCACCACACCATCGGCGTTGGTCGCGCGCGCGGCCTGGCGTGCCAATTCATGTATGATTTCGTGTTCATCCAACGAGCGCGCAAGCGCCGCACCAGCTTCCTGCAGTCGTTGCAATCGTTCGGCGCGACGTAACGCCACCGCGCGCAAGTTGTCGTGTGCCAGTCGGGCACCCAGATGGCGCATCAACCACCCAATATCGCGGTAACACGATTCGTTGGGACGCTGGCCGTCTCGCGGTGCGGTGAGTTGCGCGATACCCAGCAATTCCCCATCCGCGCCACGCACCAGTCCAATGAGCAAATCCGTATCGATCCACGTCATTGGGTCGTCCGCGCGTTCGACTGCTTCAACCGCAAAAAATTCCCGCGCTACCCACGAGTCCGATCCGTCCAACCAATACAGGTGGTCACCAACCTTGAACCGCTCGAGACCGGGGAATCGCCGGCGCCAGACGACTCCCGGCAACGGTTTCAACTGTGCGACACTGTGACTCAGTGCGCCCGCACTCACGGCCAGTGTTGGACTGAGTGCGGCATCGCGCAGCGTCAGCAACACGCGATCAAACCCAAACGACGCCAACGCGTCGGCCGCTGCTTTTACACGGGCAGCGGGCGATTCTGCGTAGTCGATCGCATTCAAAGCGTCGGCCAGATTCGCAATATTGGCGGGTTCAGTTGCGATGGTCACGGTACCTGGAGACGACCCATGCGCGCCATCGAAACCGTGCTCCACCCGCCATTCACACCATCTTCACGTTACCAGGCCCAACTCCTGAACAAATCCGCGCCGAATTGTTGTGGCGTTTGCTGAAAAGTTCGTGACAGTCCGAGCCGCCCGCATGACTGTGCGCTCGATCCAGGCTCGAGTCCGAGCGCCAACGACAAGTTGGACCTGAGGCGGCGTTCCGCCTTGACGCCAAGGCCCGCCGCGAACTGCGACAGCACATCGGAGTTGCCATTCTGCGCCGCGAGACCGCAGAACCCAGTGCTCAGGCTGACATAAGTGTTGCGACCGAATTGACGGCCCAAACCGATGCGCGTGGCCGCCAGAATGTTCAATCCGTTTTCGCGCAGCTTGCCCACATCCGCGTCACCAATTGCTGTTGGCTCAATTTGCACGACGTCAAACCGACCGCCCGCCAACCGACTCGACAAATAACTGCCCGCCAATCGCAGCGCCAACGTCGCACCCTGTTCGGAATACCGTGCGCCAAGCAACACGTTGGCGGGTTCGCCGGTCACGAGGTAACTCAGCATGTCGGATTCGGGGAGCGGCGGATTGTCCGCGCTGGAAAGTCCCAGCGACAATCGATTGAGTGTGCCGCCAATGTTGACGCGAATCTTGACATCCTGACGGTTTGAATTGTTGCGCACTTCACGAACGGTATGCAGTGCGGAAAGGTCGAGTGCGGGTTCGAGATCGGGATCTCCAAAAAACCGGATAATACCACGCTCCATTTCGAATGTGGGTCGCGCCAGCCCGAGATTCAGTTGATAGGTGCCACGTTGCACCGTCAGTGAATCAGAAAGCGCCAATCGCGCGGCACCACCATCGCGACCGACGGCACGCGTTACCCGCAACGCGCCGCCGAGTTTGATGTTCGCTTCGGGCGAACGCAGCCAAACGTCGTCGCCGATGTCAATCACAACGTTGTCGAGCGTCAGATTTTGCACGAGCGACGCGGGCGCACTCGGCAATAGTGCGTCCATGCTGATAACGCTGGTGTCGACCACATCGAAGTTATCGGTCACGTCGATCGCGCGCTTTTGCGTCAAGGCACGCACATATACTCGCCCGCGATCGATGCGCACACCACCCCGTACCAGCGCGGCGCTGGTCGAGCCCGTCAACGCCACCGGACGTGTTGTGCTCACAACAAGGAATGCGTTGCGCGGCTTGTCGACCGCTGTGAAGTTGCTCGCGGCGAGGCGAAGATCGAACGACGGATTGGCGAGATCGGCAAACGCAACGTGCCCCACTACGGAAAGGCTGTCGCCCGGGAGCCCGCTGATCGCACCAAACTTGCGAACCAGCAATGTGTCGCCGGCCAAGGCGAGATCGGCGTTCACGTGTTCGTACTTCACCCCAAGGTTCGCCATGACGAGCGTTCCGTTGTCGAGTGTCATCAGTCCACGCAGCAGCGGCTGCGTCCAATTTCCGCCAAGGGTGATGTCGGTGTTGAGTTGGCCCGTGGCCGTGGTGATCTCAGGGAAGAGTGATTGCAACAACGTCAGATCGACGGAATCGGTGCGCAAGCGACCAACCAGTGGTCGGTCAAGTTTGCGCTGGCGACCACTCACGAACGCGAGGTCGAGCGGCAGTGCGGCCGTCGCCCACATACCACGTCGATTATTGGCCCAGAGCGTCGCATCAAGCCCGAGGTTCAAGCTATCGTAGACGGCGCGCACATCAACTTGCTCAAGACGCAACCGGCCCACGGTGGCGTCACGAAGCGCCACGGTGGCGTCGAACTTTGGTTGTTCGCGCGTGCCAGTGGCCTCGGCGTACGCGTTGATACGCCCCGATCGCAGCGATGGACTCTGCGACAACAATCCCATGTCGGCCAGCGGAATACGATCGAGCTTCAATAGTCCCTTGAGCAGACCGTCACCGTCAACCGATCCCGTTAACGACATCACGCCGGTGTCGGTGTGCGCCAACACCAACGAGTCGAGATGTACAGCGTTCCTATCGCCCAGGACCACGCGTGCTGGCGCAACGAGGTCGAATCCGCGATTGGCGTTCGTGGAATCAACACGTACACTCAGCGTGTCGATCAACACAAACGTTTCGCGCGCCTCGATGGGCAAGTCGGCGTACCCGGTTGGGCGAGTCACCGATCCGGCCACACTCATCGTCGCATCGGCCGCGGTGCGAAGATTTACGGCGAAACGTTCGGCGAGTCCGTCTTTCAGAACGGTGCGTCCGGCAATCGTGGAAACGCGAATGCCGCCGACCATCACTGAATCCATCGTGATTGACGCGAAGCCGTGTGCGCCCCGCATAATGTTCTGTGCGTCGAGCGTCAGCGCCGCGCGTGATGCGCTGGATGTGCCCGCGAGCAACGAAAATCCGGTTGCGAGCAACTGCACGTTGAGTCCGGCGGCGTCAAGCGTGTCGATTGAACCGGATAGTGTGCCACGAACATCAAGCGCACCACGCAACGAATCACTCAACGACGCCAGCAACGTCGGCAACGTGTCTTCAGCGGCAAACCACTGGCGCAACCCGCCCAGCGAGTCGACCATCAATGCGAATTGCAGCGAATCCCGGCGTGCTGCGATCAGGCCCAAACCGCCACTGGCGCTCAATCCAAACGCTGAACTTTCAATGTTGAAGCCGTTAACCTGGACGTGTCCGGAATCGAACGCAAGCGCCGTGTGTCCGGCAAACAGTTGCGCTTCGCCAAATCGAGACAATGCACTGACTTCGCTGGTCAGCGTTCCGCGGAGTGACGGAAGGTCGGCGCCGGTCAGGTCGGCGTCGCCGCGAAGTGACAGGTTGGTTTTCGGAAGCGAAGGATCACCCAGCAATGTGCGCAAATCAACGCCGCGCGTTTGATATTTTCCGGTCGCGCTGAAGATCGGTTCGAACGCATCGACGCGACCGGTGAAACCAATTTCGCCACCTTCGCCGGCGAGTGTGGTACTCACCGAAAAATCCTCCGCCATTCCCGATGCGCGAAGCGGACCGACCGCGAGACCGCGCAGCGGCAGCCCGGGATAGGACCGCGACAGCGTGGTGTACGAAATTGGCGCCGCCAACATGTCGATGTCAAACTTCACGCCTTCGTTGAGCAGCGAGAGACGTCCACGCCCGGTAAACCGACTCGGTTCGCCGGGACCATCGATGTGTTGCAAATCGGCATCGCTGAATCGAGCATCGAACCACAACGAATCGAGATGCACTTTGCCTTTCACTATTCCGCTCACGTTCGGAAACAGTTTATTCACGAATCGCGGCGTACGTAAATCCAGTTGATCGATTTGCAAATCGACACCGCGGAAGACTGTCAAGGCGGGAGTGTACATGTCAATCATGCCCGTCGCACTGCCGCCGGAAACGGCACCCGGCACGTGTCTGTCCACGTAGGAAAATTCGGAGCGTTCCACAACAAAACGATTTACTGGGCCGCCCTTCGCTTCGATGTGTGCGGTGAGATCGCCTTGCCAATCAAACGGAAATGGCTGGCCGTTGAATTGACGCAGGAGATCGGTATTGGCGGGCACCATATCGAGTGACACGTCGGACACGCGCAACACGGGCCCGCCCACACCAAACGTCATGTTGCCGCGCAACCGGGAATTCATCGAGCGCGCGTCGAGATTGCGCAGTCCGTACTCGATGATGTTCACGTTCCGCGGGTCGTTCTTCATCGTGAAATCGACAACACCCCAGCCGGTCCACGGCAGCGAGTTATCCACCCAGGACACGTCCGCCAATGCCACAGAATCGCCATGCAATCGGATGTCATACCGCACTGGTGGTCCGCCACCGTGCACAACTTTCGCGACACCGTGCACCGCCGAATTCGTGAGATTGAATTTGACGTTGTCCATCCAGATGGTATCGGCAATCTGACGAATACCCGCTTGCATGTTGCGAAACCAGAACGGCGGCATGACCCAGATGACGTCCATCTTTTTCAACGAGAAGTACTGTCCCACCGAATCCGGGTCGGCCAGCCGCGTGCGGCCCAGCGCAATCGAACCGTTGACAAAGCGCCATGTGCGCGTAAATCGCTTTGGTTCGTTGTCAATCTCGGCATCAAGACGCGTGAGATTGTATTTGAGCGCGCTGTCGCGTTTTGCGCCTTTCAGTGAATCCGGCAGCGTCCAGGGAAGGCGCACCGCCATGGTGGCGTCGTGAATCGTAGTCGTATCAATCACGACGTATTGTCCAAGCCCACTCTTCACACCGCTGCCGGGCAAATTCGGTCCACGTTTCTTGAGTGCGCGCCGGAAATTCCAGTCGTCATTTCCGTAGTCAACCAGCCAGACACGCGGGTGCTCAATTTCGACGGACTTGAGCACGATGCGCCGGTCAAGCAAATCGCGCGGATCGTACGTGAGTTTGATACGGCCCGTGTTGACGAACGGTCCACCGTTTGGTTCGCGAATCTCCAGTGAATCGATCGTAAGATTGGTGAACAGCGTTCCGTGAATGCGCCCCACGTGCAGCTGTCCGGAGAGCGCCGCGGACACGGTTGGCATTACCGCCGTGCGAATGAGCTCGAGGCCGCGATCGGTTTGCGTCAAGAGCGCAATGCCACCAACAAACAGCGCGCCAAAACTGAGGAGCACTGTGGCGGTGGCGATGACAACCGTGCGACGGCGTGGCATGACTAGTTGCGCATCCTAGAATGCCTGCCCAATCCAGATACTGGGATTGATGCGGCGCAGAAAACTGGTCGTTCCCGCTGGCCGAAACGTGGCGGGACACGGACCGGACGCTTGCAACGGTTGTCCGTTCGTGCCCGTGGTCACGGCCAGCGTATTGGTTGGGCTCACGCAGTAGAGCGGCGCGGCACCAGCACTGAGCGGTGCGTTGAAATACGCGGCACCCGCGGGCGAGCGATACGCGTTGTAGCCCAGATCGATGCGGATAGCGCCGAATGGTGACGCGATGCGCACTCCCGCTCCCGGCGTGATTTTGAACTTGCGCCCGTCATCACTGATCGTCTGTTCCGTGCTCGTGTTGTCGCGGTTCCACAAGCGACCCGCGTCTGTGAACACGGCCCACTGCAACAGCGAGGGTAAAATTGGACTGGGCATCTGCAGTTCGAGATTGCCAACCAGCAACGAGTTGCCGCCGGTTGGCACGATGCGCTCCGCAACGGCCGTTGGTTTCGAGCGAAAGTATGTGTTGCCGTCTTGCACGACCGTCATGGTATCACCAACGATGTACACGGCCGGCCCCAGTTCGTTTTGTCGAAAGCCGCGCACCGTTGTCGGGCCACCCGCGTACAGGCGTTCCTGCGGCGGCACAAATCCATTCCCGCGAAAGTTCGTACCGCCGTATACCTGCCCCGTACGCACGTGTGAGATGACGCGCGCTGCACTATTGCCCACCTGAAAATACCAGGTGCCATCCAGCACGGCCTTGTTGAAACGTTGTAAGGATGACGACCCAATGGCCGTGGACGCATGTCGCAATTCAAGCCGGAGCGTTGTGCCGGCCGTCGGCCGCAGCGGGTCATTCACCGTTGCCCGCGTAATCGAATAACTGAGCGCCGCCAATCGGTTGTTGCGCTGCAAGAACGTGCGCGACTCGGCTTCGCAGGCATTGAACACGGCGCAGAAAAATGCCGGCTCCGCTTCGGTTCGCCCCAATTCAAGTTGATACGCCAGTTGACTTGGATATTTTGACTCGAACGGGTTCGTGAAACTGAGCGCGCCACCAATCGGTGTGTACCGCAGGTACGCCTTGTATTCCGACAACGTCGAACTGAAAACCGTCATGGTCGGCACCCGCGATTGACGCGTTCGCACCGGCTGCCGGAGCGTCAGTGCGCTGTAGTAATTCAGCGTTTTGCTGTACGGATCATTCCGCGCCTGATTCTGACACAGGTTAGGAGCGCCATCCAGTGGCGCGCCAATACCTATTTTGCTCACACGCGCCTCGAGTTCCAGGCGTTCGGCAAACGGGAGAAAGTCACGATCGGTAAATGACCCTTGCGTGCGAAAACAATCGAGCGTGGCCCATCCAATGCCGCCGCGCGCGGCCCAGCGATCGCCCTGCACCAGCGTGGCGGTGAGGTTTACGATCGAGTCGCCACTCGGCTGAATCGAATCAGGCTGCAGGTCCACACGACGAAATGCGTCCGTTTGATAAAGGCTGCGTTGCGCGTCGATGATGGCGCGTGCCGAAAACCAGTCACCACTTCTCAAAGCCATGGTGCGGCGAATCGTCCCCTCCGAGAGTCCTTTCCCGTGAGAGTCGTCGGTAACCACACGAATGTCGCCCAGCTTTGCGCGCACACCGGGCACGATGGTCACGTCAAGATCGGCCGTGTGTTTGGCGTTATCCGTTTTGTAGCCCAGCAACGCTTCCGCTTGCGGCCACCCCAGATTTCGCAATCGGCGTATGAGCGAATCGCGACCGGCTTCGAACGCGCCACGGTCGAAGATCTTGCTGGCCTGGAGCTGGAAATCGCGCGCCGCCTTCGTGATTTCGGGCGATTGATCCGTCTGCACCACCGAAACGGTCGACACACGCATCGGTTCACCCTCGGCAATGCGGAAGGTGACCTCAATCACCAGCGGACGAATTGTGCGAATGGTGGTGTCGACGGTAACGTCTGGGTATCCTCGACGACGATATAGCACCTGTAGCCGCTGCACGTCGCGCACCAATTCCACCGGATCCAGGCAGCGCTTGGTGCCGACAAACGGCAGCGTGGCGAGGGACGTTGGCGTGGTAGCGATTGAGGCCGAGAGTGTCGCCGCGTCAAACTCGTGATTACCCTGAAACTTGAGGGCGCGGACCTCGCGGTCACCGCGGTCGCAGGACAGATCCTGTGCGGGAGCCAAGGGGGCCACCGTTGCGAAAAAAACGGCGAGGAGTAGGAGGCGTTTCAGTATGCTACGTGATCAGTTGTAGTTTGTGTCGGAAAGGTCTATCTCCCCTCGCCCCCAGTCAACCGCAGATATGCGTTCAGTTGTGATGCGTCCGATGCTTAACGCCAGCAAGCTGGCTCTCGCTGCCGTTGCTGTTTCGCTGCTGGTCGGTGGCTGCAAGGGTTCGGGGGATCAAGCGACCAATCGTCACACGCTCGTTGATTCGCGCGATACTTA
>JBDUBA010000477.1:0-4361 GCA_040004335.1 Gemmatimonas sp. | reverse complement strand
GCACGATTCGTTACCTGCGCGCCGCGTTGCTATCGACGTCCTTACTCGCCGTTCTGGCGGTCACGCTTCGGGCGCAATCAAAACCAGTCATTCACGAACTCACCAAACCCGACGCCGCCTCTACGGCGCGTTTCGGGAACGTAATTGGTGTACGCGCACTTCCGAACGGCAGCGTGTTGGTCAACGATGGTGGGCGACGACAGGTACTGTTACTCGACGCGACACTTCACACCAGTGCAATTCAAATCGATTCGTCGGGCGCCGGCGTGCAAACATACGGAAGAACGGCGACAATGCTCGTTCCGTATCTGGGTGATTCGTCAGTATTTGTCGATGATGATGCAATCTCGCTGGTTGTGATCGATCCGAATGGAAAGATTGTACGCGCCATGGCGCCGCCCGACGCGAAAGCGATGCAGTTTCTGTGGCGCTATCCGTCGGGATTCGATCCGCAAGGGCGTTACATCTTTCGCTCGCAATTCGCTGAAAAGTACGTACCCACGAAAAACACACCGGCGGGAATTCTGCCAGTTTTTCCGGACAGCGCACCAATATTGCGTGCCAATCTTGACACACGAACAACTGATACGATCCTGAGTGTCAAAGTGCGACGGAACATGACGATTGTGCCCTCCATCGGCAGCGACGGAACAGCCAGTCTCGACCAGCTGCAGGAAGTCATCACGACCGTGGACGATTACGCCATCTTGTCTGACGGATCTATCGCGATCGTGCGCGGCCAGGACTACCACGTGGACGTGTTGCGCCCCGATGGCACAAAATTTTCGGGTGCAAAGTTGCCGTTCGACTTCAAACGAATGACCGACGACGACAAGCAGAAAATGATCGATTCTGCTCGAGCTGCCGCCGATAAACGTCGAGCGGATGCGAGGGCAGCGAATGGAACACTCAATCGACCACCAACTGCTCCCGGAGTCGCAGCGCCGCAAACGAAGTATGTACCGATCAAGGATATGCCCGACTACTATCCGCCTATTCGCATTGGATCTTCAATTCCGGATTGCGATGGAAATCTGTGGATATTGCCAACGACATCGGCGCAATCGAACAATGGGGAACTGGTGTACGACGTCGTGGACAACCGCGGTGCGTTCAAATACCGCGTGCGTATGCCACCCGGGCGCTCGGTGACTGGTTGCGCACCAAATGGCGTCGTGTTCTTGATCAGTAAAGACGCCCGCGGCTGGTTGCTCGAGCGTAGCAGGATCGACATCACGATGAAATAGCAGCGCATTGCGGTATCCAGGACAAACTGCATCGGGTCGCTGATGTCGCCAAACGTCACGCTGACTTAAAGGTGTCTCGCACGACATCGCGATACGTGCGCCCTGCCGGTACCGTTGCACTATCGGCCAACGTCAATTCGTAACCGCCACGCAACACTGAGCGAATAGAAGCGACACGCGCAATTCGCACGACGTAGGAGCGATGCACGCGCAGAAACTCGTCCGACGGCAACACTTCAACGAGTTCCGTCAAGGTTTGGCGGAGCTCGAATGTTTGCTGCGTTGTGTGCAGCGTTAAATAGTCGCCATGCGCCTCCACCCAGTTGATCGCGGCAATTGAAACGAAGTCGGTTCTGCCATCGCGTCGAATTGGAATGCGCGGACCAGAATCGCTCAGGGGTACGCTGGCCAACACGGCCGCAATGGCCCGCTCGTTTTCGGAGCGCGTCTTGCCTTCGGAGGCATTCGTTCGAACCCGGGCGGCAGCGCGCTCCGTCGCGTTGTGCAGGCGAAGTCTCGTGACCGGTTTCAACAAATAGTCCACGGCCTGCACTTCAAACGCACGAATCGCATACGCATCATGCGCGGTGACAAACACAATCGCAGGCGCGTACGATTGCGCGATGCTGCGCAACACGCCAAAGCCATCCAATCCCGGCATCTGCACATCCAGGAAAACAATGTCGGGGCGTTTATCGGCTATCAGCCGGACCGCCGCCGAACCCGAAGACGCTTCACCGATTATCTCGATATCGGCTTCGTCAAGGAGGAAACAGCGCAAGCGCTCACGCGCAAGTTCCTCGTCATCAACGATCACGGCGCGAAGCCGAGGCGCCTTGCTCACGTTACGGCCGCACGGTTGGCGATCGTGATTGTCACACGCGTACCGGTTGGTGCGATTTTCCGGATATCGAACGATTGATGCGCACCATACAAATGTTCCAGGCGCGACTCGACCGATCGAAGACCGAGACCCGTGCCCGACGAGGACGATGGCGCATTTCCAAACCCAACACCGTCGTCCTGAATAACCATGGTCAGCGTGTCGCCACTGAGCATTGCAGAAATTGCAATGGCGCCACCGCTTTCCCGCGAACCAGTGCCGTGACGAATAGCGTTCTCCACAAGCGGCTGTAACAACAGCTGCGGGACATTGACCGCACGCGCCGCTGCACTGGCGTCAATTGAACAACGCAGCCGTTCCTGATATCGCACTGACTGAATAGCGAGATATTGCTCAATCAGCGTCAACTCCTCCTCCAACGACACTTCACGCAATGGATGCAGCTTGAGTGAAGCTCGCAACAGCTCACTCAACTGTTCCACCATTGTTTCGGCGGCCTGTGGATCCTTGCGCACCAGAGTGGCAATGGAGTTGAGCGTGTTGAACAAGAAGTGCGGATGCAACCCGCTCTCCAGATTCGCCAACTTCGATTCTGCCAACTCCGCGCGCAGGCGGGCTTCCATTGCCGCACGCTCACGCGTTGCGCGATGATACGCAAACGTCTGATACGCCACAGAAATGAGCGAATAACGGAGAATGTCCCCGGCGAAATTGGCGGCGATGTCGGCCGTCGAAAGTGTGTGTGGGTCATCAAGGTACGTCGCAAGCGCAACACGAAGGACCGCACCGAGCGCGCCACTCAGCAGGGCAAACAACGCCGCGAGCGCCAAGTGACGACCAAACCAGCTCCAGACCGATCGTTCACCAAATTGATTGAACCGCGCCGCGAATATGATTGCCGGTGACAACAGTACCCATAGGCCCCACGTCATCATTTCGCGACGATGCAACATGCCGAAATGCGAATTCTCCCCACCCATACTTTGAAGAGTGAAAAGACAGGTCACCGCCAGCGTTGCGATAACGGCGAATCGCCAGTCGATGCGTGATGTGGATGGCATGGGGCACAGGATGCGACAAAAAAATACGCTTCGCCAGTGTGGACCCGTTCGTCGCGCCCACGCTGTCGTTCGTCGTAACTGTTTGAAGGCGCGTGCTGAACCTTCTAGGGTTTGCTCATGTCCTTTTCATCCAAACCCCCCAAAACTCGCGCCGAGGAATTCTTATGAACCCGATGATCGTGGTGTGTCTCCTGCTGTTGGTAGCCGTTGTCGGAGTTGTCACAACAATGCTGGTGTCACGTCGTCGCCGCGCGGCCGCGTCGGAAAAGATGCGATAACGCGGCGTCAGGACCGCGGTCTGTTGTGGCTCGTTGGCGCATTTGTAATTTGTCCGTGCCACTTGCCGCTCACACTAGGGCTGGTCGCAACGCTTTTTGCCGGGACCGCGCTGGGTGTCCTCGTCAGCAGTCATCCGTATGTGATAGGAGCCCTGCTGACAGTTGTCTGGTTGATCGCTACGCTGTACGCGTTTCGCTTGCTGCGGGAGCATCCTGATTGATCCGATCACGCCTCGAATAGAACTTCCGTAGTGCCGTCACGCGAGGTGGTACCAAAGCTCAGCGCCGACACTCGGGGTCGCGATGCTCCGAGCGCGAGATATTCTATCTTATCGGTTCAGCAAATGCCGCGATCTCGGCAAACGCAGACATCGCGTCGGCGTTCCAGTGGCAGCGCACCTGGCGTCACTGTCGCACCACATAGGCGTGACGGCGGCATCGGAAATGCATGAATATCGCGAACGAAAGCAAGTGGCGATTCGGAACCGAGTTCCGGGGCGAAAACGGGACCTTCCAACAGGGAACGGGGAACTACAAGTTGTATCTGCAGACATCCAGGGAGCGGAGCACAACAATGCGTATCCTCAGACATCAGGAGCAGGCATGCAAATTCAGGTGAACACCGATCACAACATTCCGGGGCACGAAGAGCTGGTCACGCAGGTGGAGGAGACCGTCACGAAAGCCCTGCAGCGGTTTGGCACTCAGATCACGCGTGTGGAAGTGCACCTGAGCGATGACAATGGCAACAAGTCTGGCCCGAATGACAAGCGTTGTGTGATGGAAGCCCGCCTTGAAGGGCATCAGCCGCTGGTTGCAACGCATCAGGCAGAGACGGTCAAGCAGGCGTACAGTGGGGCGGCCACCAAACTCAAGACCGCGCTTACACATGCACTGGGGAAGTTAAGCACACATTGATGCGCGTTCCATT
>JBDUBA010000201.1:0-4401 GCA_040004335.1 Gemmatimonas sp. | reverse complement strand
CGCTCGCCACCTCGATGACCCCCTCCTACATACTCGGCATCTCCGCCTACTACCACGACAGCGCAGCCTGTTTACTGCGCGACGGCGAGATTGTCGCCGCTGGTTCGGAGGAACGTTTTTCCAGAAAAAAAGGCGACGAACGGTTTCCGCGATTGGCGGTGGATTACTGCCTGCGTGAGGCAGGCATCACGATGGCCGATGTAGCACACGTTGGCTTCTACGACAAACCGCTCCTGAAATTCGAGCGCATTCTCGAGACGTATCTGGCAGTCGCGCCCAAAGGTTTTCGCTCGTTCCTCATGGCAGGACCGCTGTGGGTAAAGGAAAAGCTGTTCACCGACCGCGATCTCCGAAAATCGTTGGGCGGTTACGAGGGATTGCTGCTGTACTCCGAACACCACGAGTCGCACGCCGCCAGCGCATTTTTTCCATCACCGTTTGAGGAAGCGGCCATTCTCACACTCGACGGCGTTGGCGAATGGGCGACGTCGACGATGGGTACGGGACGCGGTCGCGATCTGCAGCTGCACAAGGAACTGCACTTCCCCGATTCCTTGGGATTGTTGTACTCGGCGTTTACGTATTACACGGGGTTCAAAGTGAATTCTGGCGAATACAAAGTGATGGGACTTGCGCCGTACGGCGAACCCAAATACGTCGACCTGATTTACAAACATCTGATCGATCTGCAAGACGACGGATCATTCACGATGGATCAAACATATTTCAACTACCTGCACGGCCTCACGATGACGAGCGAGGCGTTCAACGAACTATTTGGGGGACCACCGCGCGTCGCAGAATCGAAACTCACGCAAAAAGAGATGGACCTCGCGCGCAGCGTACAGGTTGTGACGGAAGAAATCGTGTTACGCATGGCGCGCGCATTACATAAAGAAACCGGCATGGGAAATCTTTGCATGGCCGGTGGCGTTGCCCTCAACTGCGTGGCCAACGGTCGCCTGCTGCGCGAAGGACCGTTCAAACGACTGTGGATTCAACCCGCCTCGGGCGATGCTGGTGGTTCACTGGGCGTCGCACAACTTATTCACCATCGATACCTCAAACACGAACGACGCGTAACACCCGGCACTGACTCAATGAAAGGCGCCTACCTCGGCCCTGCCTACAGCGATGCCGAAATCGAGACATATCTCAAGAGCGTCAATGCGTCCTATTCACGCCTTGATCGCGAAGCATTGCTGGACACCGTGTCGTCGCACATCGCTGATGAAAAAATCATCGGATGGTTTAACGGTCGCATGGAGTTCGGCCCGCGCTCACTGGGATGCCGCAGTATCCTCGGCGATCCACGCAGCCCGCGCATGCAGTCGCAGATGAATTTAAAAATCAAGTTCCGTGAAGGCTTCCGCCCCTTCGCGCCAAGCGTGCTCGAGGACCATGCGTCGGAGTACTTCGACATCGATTGCGAATCGCCCTACATGCTGCTGGTCGCGCCGGTGAAAAAGGAACGACGAATTCCAATGTCGGAGAATGGACAGAAGCTTTGGGGCATCGATCAACTCAATCTGCTACGCAGCGATCTTCCCGCCATCACGCACGTGGACTATTCCGCGCGCATTCAAACCGTCAGCAAGCGCACCAATCCCGACTACTACGATTTGATTGCGGCGTTTCACAAAAAGACGGGGTGCGCCGTGTTGGTCAACACGTCGTTCAACGTGCGCGGTGAACCCATTGTGTGTACGCCCGAAGATGCGTACCGATGTTTCATGCGCACGCACATCGACACGTTGGTCCTTGGTTCATACATACTTGAGAAAACGAAACAACCCGCATTCACGGAGGACACACCATGGGAGCAGGAGTTTCAGCTGGACTGAAAAAAGCGCCAATGACCGCGGCCGAGGGCCGGAAGTTTGGTCTAACCGTCGGCTTGGCATTCCTCGCCATTGGCGGACTGTTGGTGTGGCGACATCACCTCACGAAGTCTTATTTCGCGTTTGGTGTGGGCGGACTGTTGGTTGTGAGCGGCTTGATCATCCCAACACTACTCGGTCCGGTCGAACGCGCGTGGATGGGGCTCGCGCATCTCATCTCGAAGGTGACAACGCCAATCTTTATGGGAGTGGTCTACTTCCTGGTCATTACGCCCATCGGATTCACTCGCAATTTCGGCGGTGGCGGACCGATCATTCGGAAGGGTGGTAAGTCCGGATGGACCGCGCACGACCCGGCAGCGTCTGAACCTGGTCAGATGGAGCGTCAGTTTTAGCCGAGCGTGGGTGCTGTCAGTCCATTTCGTTTTATCACACTTTTTACTTATCAGGAGATCGCTGTGGCACAACGAGGTTTGATGGGCGAGCTGTGGGACTTTATGCGGCAGCGAAAGAAACTTTGGTTGCTCCCCATTCTGATTGTGCTCGTCTTAGTTGGCGCGCTTTTGGTTTTTGCTCAAGGCTCCGCGCTTGCTCCATTCATTTATACGATTTTCTGATCGTAGTGCGGGGGCTACGATCAACGGAACCCACGCGTACTGCGACTGGATGACGGCATGAGAACGTTTGCACGAACGGGTGCGAAGTAGGAATTTCGCAACGATTGTTGCGCTACGGTTTTTGCTGTCCCATTTGCACAAGCTGCCCGGCAATTCGTTGAAGCTGATGCGCAGCGGCTTGCAACGATTCCGGCGGAGCTACGGACGCAGCCAGGGCTACAAGTAGTTGCCTCGCGCTTCCAGATCATTGGGCCCAATTCATCAACCGAGCAGCGGCCAAAAGTGCGACGCGACTTTTGATGAGCCGATAGCATCAAGAAGCGGTGGTTGACGGCAAACATTGACAGATTCAGGCATCGTAACATTGAATTGTCCCTTCCGGTGTCTTCTGGTAGAGTTCAAGCATGCCGAATTACACCACGTACAATGTCGTGCTGGAACCACTCGAAACGGGGGGATTTATGGTCACAGTCCCGACCCTCCCCGGCTGTTTTTCGTACGGCGAAACCCAGGCAATCGCGCTCGAAAAAGTGCGCGAAGCAATTGAGCTGCACGTTGACGGACTGCTGAAGCACAACCAGCCAGTGCCTCACGATGAGGTTCACCCTATCAAAGCCGTTATTCAGGTGCCTGTCAGAGCCATCGCTTAGTTCATGGGTCGCCTTCCAACCGTAACAGCCCGTGAGATGGTTGCCGCTCTTAAGCGTGCTGGCTTTGAAGAGGACGAACAACGCGGTAGCCACCTCCGCATGTGGCATCCGGAGCGGAAGTTCATCACCACGGTTCCGATCCATCCTGGCGATCTCCCGCGTCCTCTCGTGAAAGCCATTTTGAAGCAGTCCGGCTTGAGTGAAGAAGAATTCCGAGACCTGCTCTAACAGAGCGTCCGCAGCCGCGGCCAACGCTTGCGCAGCAGTTGCTCTGGCACGAGTACCGGGGTATCGAACCGGCGGGCACCGCTACAGTCAATTCGCCGAACACTATCGGCGGTCCGCGGGACAAAGCGAAAGTGGAAACGGCGGTGCAAATCGTCGAACGCGAGATCCTCGCGCCGATGCGCCGTCAGCGGTTCACGTGATACCCTGAAAGATATCAAACGACAGTCTTGCAGCTATATTGAAGGATGCACTCGGCAGCCGACGTCCTACGCCAAGCCCGCTCACACGCCCGCCTCACCCAGCGCGCACTCGCGCGCCTTGCTTCAACCACTCAATCGGTCGTCGCCAGAATCGAAGCCGGGACTGTGAGTCCGCGCGTGGACACACTGGAACGCCTGCTCACCGCGGCCGGACTCGACCTGCGACTCTCGGCCGAGCCGCCCAATTCATCGGTCGAGTTGAGCGTGTCGTCCGCAATTGTTGGCGGCGATCAGTCACACATGCTCTCCGACGTTGCGCGCATTCTCTCGCTCAGCCCCGCGGCACGACTACGGGAACTCGCGAATTCCGCGAAGTTCTTCGCGACGGCCCGTCGTGTCTGAACGAAGCGCTGACCGCCAGCTCTTCGATCCGGAGCGCGTCATCGAAGTAATGGCAAATCACGATGTGCGGTACGTCCTCATTGGCGCGACCGCTGCGCGCCTGCAGGGGTTTCCGCGGCTGACCGCCGACGTCGACATCACACCTGAGCGTACGACGGAAAATCTCACGAATCTCGCTGCCGCACTTGTTGCACTCGACGCCCGAATATTTGTAGACGGTATTCCGGACGGACTGGCTTTTGAAGTTGATGCCTCCACGCTCCATCGCGCCGATAACTGGAACCTCATCACAAGCGCTGGACGTGTTGATATCCTCTTCACGCCATTGGGCACGACCGGCTTTAGTGATCTCGAACGAAATGCTGTTCAATTTGCGATCGGGGACATCCCAATAAGGGCCGCAAGTTTGTCGGATATTCTACGCTGCAAGCGCGCATCGAATCGTGTGCAGGATCGCGCGGAT
>JBDUBA010000325.1:0-14988 GCA_040004335.1 Gemmatimonas sp. | reverse complement strand
TTGATGCGGTTCTGGCACAGCACGATTGGCAAGAAAGTCGTGATGGCCGTAACGGGAATAATTGGCATCGGCTTCGTGATTGGACACATGATCGGCAATCTCCAGATGTTTTATCCGGATGGAGAGCACGCCATGTACCATTACGCGAAGTTGCTGCGGTTCAGCATGCCAATTCTCTACGCGGTGCGCGCGGTGTTATTGGGTGCGGTGCTGCTGCACATTCTGGCCGCCTATCAGCTCAAGCAAATGGCGCGCGCGGCGCGCCCACAAGGCTACGTGCAGCGCAAACCACAGGTCTCAACACTTGCGGCCAAAACCATGCGCTGGGGCGGTGTGTTGCTGTTGGTGTTCATCATCATACACCTGCTGCAAATTACGCTGGGCGTTCCGTTCCTGTTGCCGGGTTTCGTGCATCTCGATCCGTACAACAATTTGCGATTGACGTTTGCGAACCCGTTGTGGACCGGTTTTTATTTGCTGGCCATGGCATCACTCGCTCTCCATCTGTATCACGGTGGATGGGCGGTTGTGCGCACGCTCGGTGTGGCGCGACCAAGTCAGCATCCGCTCAAGCGCAAACTTTCGCTGCTCATCGCAATCGTTGTCGCCGTCGGCTTCGCCATCATTCCCATCGCCGCCACACTGGGCGTGTTCAAGGAGGCACCTTCGGAAGTGCTTAACGATCCGGAGGCACACTCATGATCGAACTGAATTCGAAGATTCCCGACGGTCCCATTGAGAAGAAGTGGGATCAACACCGCTTTTCGATGAAGTTGGTGAACCCGGCCAACAAGCGTCGTCATAGTGTGATTGTGGTTGGTGCCGGACTTGCAGGTGCGTCCGCGTCAGCAACGATGGCCGAACTTGGATACAAGGTTTCGAATTTCGTATTCCATGATTCACCGCGACGTGCGCATTCGATTGCCGCGCAGGGTGGCATTAACGCTGCCAAGAATTATCAGAACGACGGTGACAGTATTCGCCGCTTGTTCTACGACACGATCAAGGGCGGTGATTTCCGCTCGCGCGAAGGCAACGTGTACCGTCTGGCGCAGCTTTCCGTCAACATCATCGATCAGTGCGTTGCGCAGGGTGTGCCATTCGCGCGTGAATACGGCGGCCTGATTGCGAACCGGTCGTTTGGCGGCGCCCAGGTTTCTCGCACGTTTTACGCACGCGGACAGACCGGGCAGCAACTGCTGTTGGGCGCGTACCAGGCATTGGAGCGCCAGATTGCGCTGGGTGCCGTCGACATGCACACCAACGAAGAAATGCTGGATCTCGTGCTGGTTGACGGGAAGGCGCGCGGCATTGTGACGCGCAACCTGGTCACGGGTAAAATCTCCACGCATGCGGCCGATGCCGTCGTTCTCGCGACGGGTGGATACGGCAATGTGTTCTATCTGAGTACGAACGCGAAGTACTCAAATACGACCGCCATCTGGCGCGCATACAAGAAAGGTGCGGCGTTCGCGAATCCGTGTTACACGCAGATCCATCCCACGTGTATCCCGGTGCATGGTGACAATCAGTCCAAGTTGACATTGATGTCGGAGTCCCTGCGCAACGATGGTCGCGTGTGGGTGCCCATCCAGAAAGGCGACAAGCGCGAGCCAAGTGCGATTCCGGAAATCGAGCGCGATTATTTTCTCGAGCGCAAATACCCAAGCTTCGGCAATCTGGCGCCGCGTGATATTGCGTCACGCGCGGCGAAAGAAGCGTGCGACGAGGGGCGCGGTGTTGGTCCGGGCGGGCTTGGTGTGTACCTCGATTTCGCTGACGCCATCAAACGTCTCGGCAAGGCCACGATCGCGGAACGGTACGGCAATTTGTTTGACATGTATCAACGCATCACGGATGAAAATCCGTACGAGCGTCCCATGCGCATTTATCCGGCGGTGCACTACACCATGGGCGGATTATGGGTTGACTACAACCTCATGAGCAACGTGCCCGGATTGCATGTGATGGGCGAAGCCAACTTCTCCGATCACGGCGCGAATCGCCTTGGGGCATCGGCGCTCATGCAGGGTTTGGCCGACGGATACTTCGTGTTGCCATACACGATTGGTGATTACATCGCAAGCAACAAACTCGAGAGCGTCGACACCAATCACGCCGCGTTCAAGGAAGCGGAAGCGGGTGTTGTTGCACTGCAGGCCAAAATGCTTGGCATCAAAGGCAAACGCAGCGTCGACTCGTTTCACAAGGAACTTGGCAAAATTTTGTGGGAGTACTGCGGCATGGCGCGTACGCGCGAAGGACTCACAAAGGCGCTGGAGCTCATTCCCAGGTTGCGTGACGAGTTTTGGAGCAACGTGAACGTGCCGGGCAGCGGTGAGTCGCTCAATCAGTCGCTCGAACGCGCCGGACGTGTGGCGGACTTTATCGAACTCGGCGAGCTGATGTGCCGCGATGCGCTGCATCGTGAAGAGTCGTGCGGTGGTCACTTCCGTTTGGAATATCAGGAAGACGGCGAAGCCAAACGCGACGACGACCACTTTGCGTACGTAGCCGCGTGGGAATTCAACGGAGTGGGCAACGCGCCAATCCTCAACAAGGAACCTCTCGTGTACGAGAACGTGCACTTCTCAACACGGAGCTACAAATAATGAAGCTCACGCTGAACGTGTGGCGCCAGGCGGCAGCAAAAGCGCAAGGCAAAATCGAAACGTATTCGTTGGACGGCGTTCATGGCGACATGTCGTTCCTCGAAATGTTCGACCTGTTGAACGAGCAGCTCACGGATGAAGGCAAGGATCCCGTCGCGTTTGCGCACGATTGTCGGGAGGGTATTTGCGGCTCGTGTTCGATGATGATCAACGGTCAGGCGCACGGCCCGTGGAAGGGTGCCGCGACCTGTCAGTTGCACATGCGCGCATTCAAGGACGGTGATACGCTCACCGTTGAGCCGTTTCGCGCCGGACCGTTTCCAGTTGTGAAAGATCTGATCACGGATCGCAGCGCGCTTGACCGCATCATTCAGGCGGGCGGGTACATCTCGGTCAACACCGGTGGTGCGCGCGACGCCAATGAAATTCTCATTGGCAAAGATATCCTCGAAGAAGCGATGGATGCTGCCGCGTGTATTGGCTGCGGCGCGTGTGTGGCGGCGTGTCCGAATGGCTCGGCGTCGTTGTTTACCGGCGCGAAGGTCACGCACCTGGGCATGTTGCCGCAGGGGCAGCCAGAGCGCGACAAGCGCGCGCTTGCGATGGTTGAGCGCATGGATGACGAAGGTTTCGGCTCATGCACGTGGACGGGGGAGTGCATGGAAGCGTGTCCGAAAGAAATCAGTATCGACGTGATCAAGAAACTCAATCATGATTACATCATGGCAACGCTGCGTCGTCCCGAACCACGCGACGCAGTCGGTGCAGGTTGATGCAATCCGCTTGGCCGTTGCGTTACTGACGAAGCGTTTTCCGGCCAGATTGATGACTGACGATCTCCGGAAAGCACTTCGCGCATTAGCCGACAAAGAGGACGCCGTATTTCTCCAGCGCTTTTTCAGAACTGGTCCTGGCGAATACGGCGAAGGTGATCGATTTCTGGGAGTGCGCGTGCCGGCTACGCGTCGAATCGTGAAACAATTTCCCCACGCTACGCTTGCTGACGCGCTTGAGTTATTGCAGTCGGAGTGGCATGAAGAGCGTCTACTGGCACTGTTGTTCATGGTGCGATTATTCAAACGTGGCGATGCGGCGATGCAGCGCTCCGTGTACGAATCGTATCTCGCGAATATGCCATACGTGAACAATTGGGATCTCGTCGATTCTTCGGCTGAACATATTGTCGGACCGCATCTATATGGCAAGAGCAGTGCAAAGCGCGTATTGATGAAGCTCGCACGGTCACGCACACTGTGGGAGCGACGCATCGCGATGCTCAGCACCCTCTATTTCATCAAGCAGAAAGACTTTGCATTGGCATTGGAGATTACCGAACAATTGATTGCCGACCAGGCCGACTTGATTCACAAAGCCGCAGGATGGATGCTGCGCGAGATTGGCGATCGCGATCGCGCCGTGCTGGAAGCATACCTTGAACCGCGCGTGTTAAGAATGCCGCGTACCATGCTGCGATACGCCATTGAAAAGTTTCCCGAGCGTAAGCGGCAACAGTATCTCAAGCGCCGAGTGGAATAGGAGGTTCAGGACCACGCAGCGGTCTCTGGCATTGCAATTCGATTTGACGTGCAGCCACGACCCGCCCATAATGAATGCAACCCCAGCGAGGAAACACTGTCATGAGTGCGCTAACCAAGATGATCGGCTTTGTTGTTGCAACCGATTTCGACCGGGCGAAAGAGTTTTACGGAACCAAACTCGGATTTCGCCAATTGAATGAAGACGACCACGGGATGACCTTCGACGCCAACGGCAGCTACCTGCGCGTTACGCGCGCGCAAACGTTTACGCCGGCGCAAGGAACGGTGCTTGGCTGGAACGTCAGCGATATGCACGCAACCATTCGCGCACTGACGGAGCGCGGCGTGCTGTTTGAACAATTCAATTTGCCGTTCATGAAGCAGGATGATCTTGGTGTTTGGGCCACACCCGGCGGCGATGAAGTGGCGTGGTTCAAGGACCCGGAAGGCAACGTGTTGTCGATTTCAAAACACACCTATTAGTGCCATTGCACCTCTGGTCGTCCGCCGCGTACGCCATCCCGTTGCCCGAAACCCATCGGTTTCCAATGGGAAAATACAAGTTGCTGCGCGACGCCGTGTTGCAGCAGGAATTGGTGGATGCGGAAAATCTTCATGATCCCGATCGTGCATTAACCGAAGACTTGCTATGCGTTCACACATCCGCGTACGTGCAGGATATTGCCACCGGCACGTTGCCGCTGGCCGCGCAACGTCGCATCGGACTTCCCTGGAGTGAAGGTTTTGCCGAGCGCGCGTTTCGGGTAGTGCGGGGAACGTGTGAAGCGAGCGACGCTGCGCTCGTTCATGGGGTCGCGATGAATCTTGCGGGCGGAACGCATCACGCCTTTGCCAATTTCGGAGAGGGATTCTGCACCTTCAATGACGTGGCGGTCGCCGTGCGACGACTGCAGCGGCTGGGACACATACAACGTGTTGCGATTGTGGATCTTGACGTACACCAAGGGAATGGCACCCACTCAATTTTTGCTGATGACAGCCGTGTCTACACGTTCAGCATGCACGGTGCGAAGAATTTTCCGTTTCACAAAGTGCCAGGCACGCTGGACGTCGAGCTACCGGACGGATGTGCTGATGCGGCGTATCTGGAAATCCTGCATGAACATTTGCCGCGTGTCATTCGCATAGCGGAGCCCGATCTGGTGATGTATCTCGCGGGAGCCGATCCGCATGAACGTGACCGGCTTGGTCGTTTATCGCTGACCTTTGACGGCTTATTACGGCGTGACTGGATGGTCCTCGAGTGTTGTCGGGCCGTCGGCATTCCAGTGTGTGTCACAATTGCCGGTGGTTACGGCGCAGACATTCGCGATACGGTGCAAGTACACGTCAATACGGTGCGGACCGTTCGAGCGTTCGCGTAACGCGCGGCTTCAGAAATGCGCGGTGAATCGTAGTCCCGTTCCTGAACCCGGCAACCATGTTGGCGTGAGCGCCAACCCATAGTTCTTCGTTGCATCGGACAACGCAGACACGCGGGTGGTTTGCACGACTGCGGCACCCCGCGACGACTTGCGTGCGTAAAGCACGGCCTCCAGCGCTGCAATGGCGGTTAGGCCGACGGCGGTGGCCACACCAGGCACGAGGTACTTGCGTTCCGTGAACTCCTGTGTGTACGGCGCATCAATGCCATTGGGATCTTTGTACGCGATTGGTTTGGTTGTGGTTGTTTGCACCGCAGCAAGTCCGGCCGCGGTAGCAACACCAGCCAACACGAGCACACCGCGCACCGGACGGCCGGTATAGACCTGCCCAAAACCCGGAATGACACTTCGAATAAACGCCGATCCGGGACCATAAACGGGACGTCGTAAAATGGAGATGGTGCTCGCGACTTCGGCCCGATCGTCGGCCGCGGGTACGGCCGCGAGATATGCTTCGAAATCCTTGAGCGCCTCTGCGCGACTGCCCACAGCGGCGCGCATCAATCCGCGATTGAAGTAACCTTCGGAGGCCGAGGGTGCTTTCTGCACTACATCATCGAACGCACGTTCGGCCGCATCATACCGCGCACTGTCGTAGAGAAAAAGTCCGAGACGAAACTTCGCGAGCAAGTCTTGCGCGTTTTGTGCCGCAGCTTTGGAAACCAGTTGTTGCAAGCGTGCGCGGACGTCGCTCGATTCCGGGCCCGCTGGCGACAGCGTGAGGTATCGGCAGTATTCGCCAATGGCGGATGTTGTGTCCGCCAGTTCTTCGTGCGCGCGACCGAGATCGTATGCGATACGATCGTCAACTGGATTGAGGTCGGCGGCTTTTACAAAGTTGTCTCGGGCCGCTTTCAGATCGCCCACCAACGCTGCTTCCTGACCCGCGGCCGAAAGTCGGCGTGCCTCGGCAACGTCGCGGCGCGCGTTGGCTGGCCGGGCCGTAACGTTTACGCAACCGGGAGCAACACCCACGGTGAGCGATCGCTTTGGGCGGAGTGTCTGTGCAGAAGCCGCGTGCTCGGCTGCGACAAGCAGTGCGCAACCAACCAACGCCATGCGGAACGTCGGCAACACAACGCGAGACATATTAGTTAATACTGATGACGAACGTACCACGAACACCCTCCGAGGTGGCGACGATGGTTACGAATCCGCTCGCAACCCCAACTACCAAACCAGTGCTTGAGACAAATGCGATGTTCTCGTTGCTCGTTGACCATGTAACAACGCGATTGGCCAACGTGGCGCCTCCATTGTCGCGGACCGTCGCAACCAGCTGCAAATTCTGACCGACGGCGATGGCACTGCTGTTGGCCGTGATGGTGACCGACGCTATGGCCGGTTGCTGTACAGTAATCGTGGAGAACCCCGCAATGCCTTCGACCACACCAACAATTACAGCAACTCCTGGCGCAACTGGCGTAACGAGTCCCGACCCACTCACGGTTGCGACGGATGGAGCACCACTGGTCCACGCGATGCTTCGACCCGTCAGCGCAGAACCCGTCGAGGACAAGGCCTCCCACGTTAGCTGACGAGTGGCACCCAAAATGACTGTGGCCGTTCCCGGTGTGATTTGAACGGACGCAACCGGTAATGGACTCACCGCGATATTGGCCGTACCCGTCTTGCCTTCGCTGACGGCCGTAATCTTGACAGCACCGGGGGCGAGGGCCGTCACCAGGCCCGTGGTATTCACGCTCGCAATGGCACTGTTGTCGCTTGAGTATGCAATCGGTCGGTCAGAGAGAATGTTGCCGGCGCCATCGGTAATTTGCGACGCCAATTGTACCGTGCTTCCGACGATGACGTTGGCGTTGGACGGCGTTAGCGTAACCGTGCTGGCCAATCGCGCGAGCACCAGAATGGAAGCAGTTCCCGCGTGCCCTTCGCTGACCGCCGAGATGACGGCGGTGCCTGGTGCGAGCGCAGTAACAACACCCGTGGAAGAAACGGTGGCCACCTGCACGTTGCTTGAATTCCAGGAGATGAGGCGATTGGTCAATACCAGTCCGCCAGCGTCGCGCAGCGTCGCTGATAACGGCGCGTCCGTACCAACACCGAGCGTGGTGCTTGCGGGGGCAACGGTGACGGTTGCAACGGGATTCAACGTGACGGTGACGGCTGCGGCGCCGAATTGACCTTCGCTGGTGGCCGTGATCGTTGCAGCGCCGGCGGCTACGCCAGTGACCGTGCCCTGATTGTTGACCGTTGCAATGGCGGTGTTGCTGCTGCTCCACGTAATGACGCGACCGGTGAGCGTGCTGCCTTCCGCGTCAATGGTTTGCGCGGCGAGTGCAACGGTTGTCCCAATTCGTACCGACACCGACGCGGGGGCAATTTGCACCGCTGCCACTTCGCGATCGATGATGGTAATCGCGGACGTGGCACTCTTGCCCAACGCACTGGCAGCGATCGTGACCTGCCCGGGGGAGTTTCCGGTCACGACCCCAGTACCGGACACACTTGCAACGGCCACGTTGCTGCTGGACCAGTAAATCGCGACGTTGTCGAGCAGTTTTCCAGCGTTGTCCTTGAGCTTGACGCTCATGGTCAGCGTGGATCCGGCCCGCACGGTTTGCGCGGGTGCGGTGAGTTCGACCATCGAGACCGATGATGATCCCGTCACGGCCGAATCGGAGCAGCCAAGGGCCAGTGCTGCGAGCACGAGCGCTGCGGACCGAATAAACCGCGTCGGATTTAGCTTGAACGATCGAGGCTTGAACACGCGGTTACTGGAAGTTGGTGACGGTCAACAAGCGTTGGCCCGTCTTGGTTTCGCTGGTGGCCCGGATGTTCGCGGTTCCCGCAGAGAGGGTTGTGACGAGTCCACTGGCGTTGACAGTGGCAACGTTGGTGTTCAACGATGACCAAACTATCACTCGACCCGTCAAAACGTTGTTGTTGGCGTCCTTGAGCACGGCGGTCGCTTGCGACGTTGTACCGACGGGCACCGGGGTTGGCGACAACGTGACCGTGACGGTCGCGACCGGCGCGTTCACCGTCAGTGTAGCTTGACCTGTCTTCGTTTCGCTTGTGGCAATGATATTCGTTGTGCCGCTGGTCAGCGTGGAGACGAGGCCGCTGGAGTTCACGGTCGCGACCGACGGACTGGACGAAGACCATGCAATCGTGCGTCCCGTCAGCACGTTGTTGCTCGCGTCCTTGAGCACCGCGGTGGCTTGCGAGGTTGCGCCCGTGGTCACTGGGGTGGCCGACAATGATACGGTGACCGCTGCGACCGGTGCATTAACGGTCAGGATGGCTTGCCCGGTCTTGGTTTCGCTGGTTGCAATGATATTCGTTGTGCCGCTGGTGAGAGTTGTTACCAGCCCGCTTGCATTCACTGTTGCAACAGCCTGATTCGACGACGACCACCCAATTGTGCGACCATTCAGCACGTTGTTGCCGGCATCTTTGAGCACGGCCGACGCCTGCGACGTTGCTCCGGTGAACACGGTGGACGCGTTGAGCGTTACTGTGACCGTCGCAACCGGCGGCGGCGGGGCCGTAACGGTCAGGGTAGCGGTTCCGAATTTCGTTTCGCTGGTTGCTTTGATGACGGTGGTTCCCGCAGTGAGCGTTGTGACGACACCATCGATGTCCACTGTGGCCACGGTTTGATTGCTACTCGTCCACGCTGTTGTTCGACCCGTCAGCACGTTGTTGTTCGCGTCCTTGAGCACCGCGGTGGCTTGCGCGGTGGCACCAGCCACAACGGGCGTTGCGCTCAGCGATACAGTCACGGTCGCCACCGGTGCATTCACCGTGAGGGTGGCCTGACCGGTTTTCGTTTCGCTCGTTGCGATGATGTTGGTGGTACCACTCGACAACGTTGTTACGAGTCCGCTCGCATTCACCGTTGCCACCGCCGGGTTTGACGACGACCAGGCAATCGGGCGACCGTTCAACACATTATTGCTCGCGTCCTTGAGCACCGCCGACGCCTGCGACGTTTCGCCCGTCAACACAGTCGTGGCGGTCAATGACACCGTGACAGTGGCAACCGGCGCAACCGCAGCGGTCACAGTTAATGTCGCGAAACCAGTTTTCGTTTCGCTGGTCGCCGTGATGTTGGTGGTGCCCGCGCTCAGCGTTGTGACCAGTCCATCGGCGTCGACCGTGGCCACGGTTTGATTGCTACTCGTCCACGCTGTTGTTCGACCCGTCAGCACGTTGTTGTTCGCGTCCTTGAGCACCGCGGTGGCTTGCGCGGTGGCACCAGCCACAACGGGCGTTGCGCTCAGCGATACAGTCACGGTCGCCACCGGTGCATTCACCGTGAGGGTGGCCTGACCGGTTTTCGTTTCGCTCGTTGCGATGATGTTGGTGGTACCACTCGACAACGTTGTTACGAGTCCGCTCGCATTCACCGTTGCCACCGCCGGGTTTGACGACGACCAGGCAATCGGGCGACCGTTCAACACATTATTGCTCGCGTCCTTGAGCACCGCCGACGCCTGCGACGTTTCGCCCGTCAACACAGTCGTGGCGGTCAATGACACCGTGACAGTGGCAACCGGCGCAACCGCAGCGGTCACAGTTAATGTCGCGAAACCAGTTTTCGTTTCGCTGGTCGCCGTGATGTTGGTGGTGCCCGCGCTCAGCGTTGTGACCAGTCCATCGGCGTCGACCGTCGCGACCCCCTGGTTCGTGCTCGTCCACGCAACGTTCCGTCCAGTCAGGATGTTGTTGCTGCCGTCTCGCAATACGGCGGCGGCTTGCGACGTGGCCCCTGCAACAACCGGCGTGGCCGACAGTGACACGACCACCGTCGCGACAGGCACGGCGGTGACGGTGAGTGTTTCAAAATCGGTTTTCCCTTCGCTGGTCGCAGTAATGTTGGTTGAGCCGTTGGTGAACGTAGTCACGAGCCCGGCGGCGTTCACTGTTGCAACGGACGGGTTCGTGGACGACCACACAACTGTCCGACCATTCAACACATTGTTACTGGCGTCTTTGAGAACCGCCGTCGCCTGCGAGGTCGCACCAGCAACTACGGTGGTCGCGGTGAGTGACACTGCAACTGTTGCCACTGGAGTTGGCGGTGGTGCGTCAACGACGATCGTGGCGAGCCCCACCTTACCCTCGCTGGTGGCCCTGATATTGCTTGTTCCCGGTTGCACCGTGGTAACGCGCCCGTTCGGGTCGACCGTTGCCACAGAGGTATTGGTACTGCTCCAGACAATCGTACGTCCCGTCAACACATTGTTATTGACGTCCTTGAGAACGGCCGATGCTTGCGAAGTTGCTCCGGCAATAACATTGCTTTCTGTTAGCGAAACGGTTACCGTAGCGACCGGTGCTTCTGCAACAGTCAATGCTTGAAATCCGGACTTTCCTTCGCTCGTTGCCGTAATATTTGTGGCGCCTGGTGCAATGCTGATCACATGTCCAGCCGCATTCACTGTGGCCACACCCGGATTCGTACTCGACCAAGCAACAGTGCGCCCGGCCAGCACGTTATTCGCGGCATCTTTGGTAACGGCCCTGGCTTCGGTCGTAGTACCAACAATCAGTGTGTTGTCATCCAGCGTAACACTTACTGAGTTTACCGGTACCAGCGTGACGGTGACGATTGCGGTGTTGGAGACATTCTCACTCGTTGCCGTAATCGTTGACGAACCAGGCAATACCGCTGTGACGACACCCGTTGGCGAAACCAGCGCCGTTAGTGGATTGGAACTGACGTAAGAAATGGGCCGGCCCGTCAACACGTTGTTGTTCACGTCGCGCAAAACAACGGTGGCCTGGGTGGACTGCAACAGCTGAATCGTCGGCGACGTCAACGAAATGTTGAGCGAAAACACGGGCGCTGGAACGACCGTGAGCGCAATCTGCGCATTCTTACCTTCAATCGATACTGAAATTGTAACGGGCCCGGCCAGCTTGCCAAGAACGTTGCCGGCACCGTCGACAGTCGCCTGATCTGGATCGGACGAAGTCCACAGCGCCGTTCGCCCGGGTAACAAATTGCCCTGCGCATCCCGCGACTCGGCAATCGCCAGAACAGTGGCGCCGATGAAGACCGTATTGCCATTCGTTGCGAGATGAACGGTCACGCTGGACACCGGCACCAGTGACACATTCACGGTCACAAATCCAGACTTACCTTCACTCGTTGCAATGATGTTTGCCGATCCCGAGCTGACACCCTTCACGACACCCCCCTGTGTCACCGTCGCCACGTTGTCGTTGGACGATGAATACACAATCGGGCGACCGGTGAGCGGCCGGCTGTTCGCGTCACTCAGGAAGACATCAGCTTGCGTGGTTTGCCCGACCAACAGATTGGTAGCGGCGACGGCAATGGTGACGAATTCAACCGGCGCGATCGTGACGGTGATGTTGGCGTTTCCGGTTTTTCCCTCGCTCGTGCCCGTGATTACGGATGAACCGGGAGCAACCGCAGTGATTACTCCATTCGCGGCAACGGTTGCAACGTTCGTGTTGGAACTGCTCCAGGTCGTCACACGACCCGTCAACACGTTGAAGGCGGCATCGCGGGTGACCGATGTGGCTTGCGCCGTGTAACCAACAAACAGCGTTGGTTTGTCAATCGACACGCTGACCGAGTTAACGGGCACGAACGTAACAACAATGTTGATCGTTCCCGTTTTTCCTTCGCTCGTGGCCGTGATCGTTGCATTACCCGGTGCGCCCGCCGTGATCAGACCGGTGGCCGACACCGTTGCCGCCGAAGCGTTGGAGGTCGACCACGCAATTGGCCGGCCGGTCAACACGACACCAATGGAATCACGCGTGACGGCGGTGGCTTGCGATGTTTGCCCCGTTTGCAACGCCGTTTGTGGCGCCGAGACCACTACGGTTGATACCGGAACCAGCGACACGGTCAGCGCCGCCGATGCACTGATGCCTTCACTGGTCGCAGTGATGTTTTTCGTTCCGGGTCCAACAGCGGAGACCAATCCCAGACTTGTTACGGTTGCCACCGTTTGATCGGCACTGCTCCAGACTATTGTGCGGCCGGTCAACACATTCCCGGAAGCGTCACGCAGCACCGCCGAGGCTTGTGTGGTTTGTCCAACGAAACGCGATGGATTGGCAAGCGTCACCACGATCGTTGCGACGGGCGCCAACGTGACGGTAATCGGAGCTTTGCCAACAATCGTTTCACTGGTGGCGGTGATGTCGGCCGAACCTGGCGCCAGCGCGGATACCAGCCCGGCTACCGTCACTGATGCCACGGTAGCGTTTGACGACGTCCACAACACAGCGCGGCCAGTCAGGACATTGCCAGCCGAATCCGTCAACACTGCCGTCGCCTGTGTTTTCTCGGCCACGAAGCGGTTTGGACTGGCCAGACTCACGGTGACGTGCGCGACCGGCACCAGCGTCACTGTTACCGGTGCGCTGCCAGTTTTGCCTTCACTGCTCGCTGTAATGTTCGCCGTACCTGGACCTTTTGCCGTCACGAGCCCACTCGCAGAAACCGTTGCGACATTTGGATCGGACGTGCTCCAGACGACCGGGCGACCGGTCAACACACCACCAACGGAATCTTTCGTTGTGGCAACGGCCTGCGTCGTTTGGGTGACATAACGCGCTGGCGCTGGCAGCACAACCGAAACCGTCGCCACTGGTACCAACGAAACCGTGACAGTACCAGAGCCGGATTTGCCTTCACTCGTTGCGGTGATGGACGCAGTGCCCGGCGCGACAGCGCTGACAACGCCGGTGGCAGATACCGATGCAACGTTCGCATTTGACGAAGTCCAAACCACTGGACGTCCCGTCAACAAATTCCCTTGTGCATCGCGAACCACTGCGCCCGCCTGCATCGTCTGGCCAACAAAACGCGAAGGGTTGGGCAACGTCACGACCACGGTCGCAACGGGCGCAAGTGCGACTTCTACCGGAACGGTAACGGACTTGCCTTCGCTGGAAATAACCACATTCGTGTGGCCGGTCTTGATGGCCGTGACGAGACCAATGGACGAGACAGTCGCGACCGTTGGATCGGTGCTGATATAGGTGAAGCCGCGACCGCTAAGCGCAATGCCGTTCCTACCGCGCGCCGTCGCAACAATGGTGGCCGTTTGCAGCGGCAACAAATTGAGCGATGCAGGTTCGGCGGTCACGGTCAGCACCGGTTCAACCGTAGTCGTGATCGCACTCGATCCTGAAATTCCGTCGACGGTTGCCGTAATGAGCACCTGACCGGCTGCGAGAGCGCGCACTCGGCCCGTACTCGAAACAACGGCTATGTGTTCATCGCTGGAGGTCCACAGCACCGTGCGGCCGGCAATCACAGCGGCACCTGCATCGCGTGGCTGGGCACCGAGGTCGAGCAGGTCTCCTACCGACATGTTGGCGGAGCCTGGCGCGACAACCACCGACGCAACGGTAATTGCGCGAACGGTCAATGATACGGAGGCCAGTTTGCCTTCGACGTTTGCGAAAATGATGGCCGTGCCGGCAGAAAGCGCCGACACCGTTCCGTCAGCAGCAATTGATGCAATACCGGGTGCACCCGACGACCAGTTGATCGGTCGGGCGGGCAACACATTGTTCGCGGCATCCAACAGCGTGGCCGTGAATTTCTGCGTCGCGCCAATCGCCATTTCCTGCGCCGGCGCGTTAATCCGGACGGTGGCGATGGGCGACGCCGAGACCACCACCGACGCAGTACCCGTTCGACCTTCGCTCGTCACGGTGATACTCGTCGATCCTTCTTTCACGCCCGTAACGGTGCCGTCACTGGCAACTTGCGCAATGGTGGAGTTGCCGCTCGCAAACGCAACCGGTCGACCCGTGAGCAACGTTCCGTTGTCGTCGGTAATCTGAATGGTCAGCTTGATCGATTGTCCCGCCACGAGCGCGATCTGCGCAGGCGATACGATGATGCTGCTTACCGGCCTCGCGTTCACCACTATTCGCGATGTGCTGGTTTTGCCTTCGCTGGTGCCGGTAATCGTCACGGCCCCTGCCTGCGCACCAACCACGAGGCCAGACGCAGAAACGCTGGCAATCGCGGCGTTGCTCGAACTCCATGCGACGGGTCGATCGGGCAGGGGCGTTCCAATCGCATCACGAGGCACCGCTGTGAGCTGCGTCGTTTGTCCGACTACCACAGTATCAAGCGCCGGCGAGATTTCTATTGTCGCAACAGGGACCGGCAAGACCGTCACGCCAACAGACGCGTTGCGGTTTTCACTGCTCGCGGTAATGGTCGTAACGCCGGCGGCGAGTCCCGTGAGCAACCCGGTGTTATCAATTGACGCCACCAGTGGATTGCTTGATTGCCAAAACACAGAGCGCCCCGCCAATACGTCGCCGCTTTCGCCCAACGTAATTGACGACAGTTGCAACTGTCCGCCCACAAGCAGGTTGGGACTTGGTGGATTCACCAGAATGCTGGCCACCGCG
>JBDUBA010000416.1:0-15032 GCA_040004335.1 Gemmatimonas sp. | reverse complement strand
GATGTGTGTGCGGAGTTGATCGCGGGCGGGAGAGGCGGGCGCGCGAACGAGCGAACCGAACGCGCGAACCGAACGAGCAAACGATCGAACGAGCAAACGAGCAAACGAGCAGGCGAGCGGATGCGCAAACGAGCAAGCGGCAAACGAACAAACGAAGGAACGAGCAAACGTGCGAACGTGCGAACGTGCAAACGTGCAAACGTGCAAACGTGCAAACGTGCGAACGTACGTACGAACGAACGAACGAACGAACGAGCGGGTAACAAGCAATTGGCCGGGCTAAGGCGCGACTCAAGTATACGATAATTCCCGAGGCCATGTACAACGGCGCCGGGAATTTATCACAAAGAACTTCGATTCGTCCTATTGCACCTTGTATTTGATAACAGTTGGAACATCGTCGCCATTCAGTTCGACTACCAGTATCCAATCTCTTTCACCATCCCGTACGGATGCCTTCAGTGGCAATTGTGCCCGACCCATGCGAACGCCGCTGCTGCTGAAGACGTCCCACCGTGCGGTTGCTTCGGTAGCGGTTGACTGAGGTCTGATCCACACGGTGCCGTCGCGCGACATGAAAATTTCCATGATCGACGGAAACCAATCCCGTTTGATGTCGAACTGGGCCCGAACGATCGGTGGCAACGACGCGACGTTCGGTACGCGGAAAGCTTTGAGGGCCCTCGCTTCGACACTGTCGCGATCTTTTTGCGTGACGGGGCGCAGCGGAGCCTCAACTTCAAGTCGCCAAGCCGTTTGCTTGAGTGGAAATATGTCAACCACGTAGCGACCACCATTGGTGTGCGCGATGTCTCCGTTCACCCCTACACCGGCAACGATTCGCGGCGCGAACGGACCGGATGCCGCGCGAAAGTTGGTTCCCGGAGCAAACAATGCGGGTGTGCGGATCTTTGCAAATATTTGCGGTGCGCCACTCGCTGGAACAGTTCGATACACGCCTTCAACTGTGTCACCAACCGTTGCGACCGGAACGTCCAACACGGTGACGGTCCCTTTCACGGCATACAGATTCTCTGTCGTCTGCGGCAACATGGTCAACGTGATCGGACCGGGTGTCCCGGACAGCGAAACGGAGGTGCTGCGCATTTGTCTGTTGTCGAACCATACGAGTTGTTCTTTGACCAGTTGTGGATGGACAATGAACAAGTATTCGCCGGGCCCCTTTCCGCTGCTACCCAACGCTTTTATGAACGCGCCATCAGGCGAAAAATGATTGATGGGCCCAACCGTGCTGGAGGCAATCAGGCCACCATCTGGCAGCAGCAGCGCGTCGTCAATGGATTTGAAGTCGCATCCCGGGTCGTCGCCGGACTTGCACCATGTGGCTTGCGGTGTGAGTGTCAGCAGCTTGGCACTTTTCCATTGTGCGGATGTTTCGTGCACGACGCGTTGAGCGGCGACGTTGGGCGCGGCCGTTGCGCACAGTATCGATCCTGCGATCATGGCGCACATCGCCAATCGAGCGTTGAGTGCGCTCAGTATTCGAGGCATGAAGTTGGAGCCTGGATTGAGTTGCGATAGATTCGCACGCGGTCCGAACGCCGTCGAGATGCCAAGATTACGAATTGATTTTTGATGCGTGAGGACTTGGTGATGTTGAAATCACTGTCACCCGATCATGACTCCGACCAAGCCTGCAAGAGAATCTACTGGAGCAATTCTTCACGCGGAGGCGCGGAGACGCGGAGAACTGCTCCTTTGGCGGCGAGGATCAGTGTGGAATTGAAGTCATTTGTTATTGGGAACTGCACCAAACCTCGAAGACATTCGCAGTGTTTCCGAAAAAGCGCAAAAGAATACACTTTGAGGTCCTGTTCACTCGCGCGCAGTTCTCCGCGTCTCCGCGCCTCCGCGAAAAAATGACTTCACCTGAATTCAATCGGGGCTTGTCGAAGACGCGGTTCGCGGTCGCGGTTCGCATTCGCGCTTCCCATCCCCGATTCGAATCGACGGAATTTTGCGGCGCATCCAGCCTTACTGCACGCTTGAATCAGCAGACTTCAGCGAGGAGTTCAGACCTCACTCACGCGGAGCACGCGGAGCGCGGTTGTCCGCGCCTCCGCGCGCCTCCACGTGCTCCACGTGCCCCGCGTGCCCGCGCGACACAAGCGCCAGTGTTGCCGGAAATGCTCGCGAACACCACCAATTGGTCTCCACGCGAGACACGCCGAAGTCTGCCGCACAGGCCCGCGAACCCGCACCTGACTTTTGGATAAATCTTTTCGCGTGCCGATCGTCACCGCACCCACGGACGCCGGATTGTGTACACCGGCACCGCCGTCACACTCTCGCGTTGCACACCCAGCAGCCGCCGCTTGGCCAACCGGCCGATCGCGCTCTGCACCGCACGCTTCGACAAACCCGTGGCCGTTGCAATATCAATCAGACTCAGCTGCACCGAGTTCGAACCCGCGCCACGCGAACGTCGCCAGAGCACCAGAAACACCAACAGCGCCGACGGCGCGCGATCATGCGCCACGAGGTCGGGTAGCAGCGCATCCACAACGTAGGAATCCAGCTCGAACGTCGACATCAGGCCTCGAGGCGTCTATAGCAGTTGCTGCCATAGTAACTCCTGCCAGCCTTGTGGCGCCAGTGCGGAGATAGTTCTTTGTGCGTGAGAATACAGTCGCCGCGCGCCCTCCCGAACCGCCGACGCGACCAGCCGTACAATTCACCAGCCGCACAACCCCATCCGACCCATGATCAAAGGTATCAAGTTCATCAGCGTTCCCGTCTCGGATCAGAACCGTGCGCTCGAGTTCTACACCAACGCGCTCGGCTTCCGCGTCGTGACCGATCAACCCTTCGACGATACGCAGCGCTGGATTGAATTGGGGGTTGGACGCTCAACCACCGGCATCACGCTGTTCACCCCCGACGCGCACAAAGATCGCGTTGGCACATTCACCGGTATTTCGTTTGTCAGTGATGACGTGATGGCAACGTGGAAAGACCTCGTCGCGAAAGGTGTCACGTTCATCAAGGAACCCGTGCAAGCTGCGTGGGGCACGTCCGCCGTGTTTGCCGATCCCGATGGCAATCAGTTCGTTTTGAGTTCGACGTGATACACGATGGGCACGAGATAACCTTCGGCGTTCGCGGCAACGCGACCGATAAATCCCGCACTCACACGTGAAGCGCGAAACGGAAACGTGTGTCGCGCCAACATACGTCCGCTCCTCGGGTCGATAATTTCGAGTACGCTATACGAAAGTCTATCAAAGACATCGGGCGGGATCATGGCCTCGGGCCCGTGGTCAGCCGTCATCTTGAGTTCCTTGTACGCAACTGTGTCCCACGAAGGCGCAGCAACCTGACGCGTGATCCACAACAGACCGCTTGTGTCGACGTCGACCCAGCGGTGCACCTGGAATTGATACTTGGTCTTTTTCGATTGCACACTTCCCATCGGATCAATCTTTCGACCGCTGGAAACTGCTTTTTTTGCCTCGGAGAGTGTCATGACCGGCGACGGCTCGCCGGCAATGCGAACTCCAAACAATTTGCGTGGTGTCCCGGTTGAGTCGTACTGCTCGAGCCGATAGTTGCCGTCCGATACTATCCAGAACGAACCGTCGCGCGCGGGGAACACATTGCTTTCCAACGGCAATTCCATTTTTAGTGGATCTTGTTTGTTACCGTCGTCTAAGACGGTTTCGACGGTGATTTGATATCCGGACGGCGGAGCGTACAGCGCAATACTGTCTAAAACGCGCGTGTCGGCACGAAGTCGCACCAACTTCGTTTGCGGCGATGTTCCACCGTCAGTTATGGCCTTTCCGTAATACACTGCCGGTCCGCCGCGGCCCACCTCCGAAACCCACCCAGCATTCTGCAGAGTGATTCGTCGCACGAATTCGCTGTTGGGCGCAAACACATGTATGACCATGCCGGCCGGTTCGATCACGAACACTGAATCGCCAGCACCGACGGCCACCTTCGACACCTGTCGATATTCGCCAGGCCCACTTCCCTGTTTGCCAAGTTGGCCACGAAAGTGCCCGACGGAATCGTAGCACAGAATGGGAAAACTTGTGCCGTCGGTGAACAACCGTGTGTTGCCTCGGCTGTCGCGTGCGAATTCGACGTTCCGAATGGGGACGAGCGAATCTGTGGGTGTTCCAAGCACAACGGAATCTGCAATGCGAAGCGAACAGGTGGCGCACGCTACGACTTCGCTGACCATTGCAGTATCGCGCGGAGTGTTGTCGGTCGCGAGAGGAATTCCATTGGACGAATCGGCACAACCCACCAGCGCAATTGACATCGCGCTCAGCGCCGACAGCAACCGTAACGTCCGGTGCGGGTTCATTTGAGTTGGCGCATGCATATGGACGCTTGAATCGAAGGCGGTAGATGCCGGCCTGCAAACAACCGGTTTCCCTGCACTTGTCCGAAGTCCGGATAACGACACAGAAAATGGAGGGATCATCTTCATGGGCCACAGTGCTGCTCCAATTTTTCGAAGTCAAGCGCGCGCCCAGCACAATCAGACGTGCCGGCGCAAACAAAATCGATTCTTAATCGAGAGGAGGCCCGTCGCTTAATGTGAGTCAGGCGGTCCCATTCCCACGAGCCGCTTCGCACTCCAGTTTTGCAGGGCAACGCGAACCGACGCTGCGCACCTGTACAACGCGACGGAGCGGCGCTCCGGTGCAAACGCAAACCGCACATCACCACCGCCCCAGACTCTCCTCTTCATGCCTGCAACCAAACGCGATCTCTGGTCCGCTACATCTCACAATGAGTGGCTTGCCTCCCTCGACGCATACGAAGGCGTTGTCGGAGTCCAGAACGTGGCAAAGCTTCCCGACCTGGACGCGTGGTATCGCACCGAACTCCCGGTCGCCATCAGGCAACGGAAAGCGCCACACATCGTTCACGACGAGCTGGTCAAACTCACCGAATGGAAAATGGCGCGCGGCGTGTGGCGTGCACCCAATCTTGTGCTCGTGAAAGGCAACTCGACCGACTCGGTGATATCGATCAGTACGGAAGCGTTGGCCAAGGTCCCACATCCAACCGCGCCCATCGCCACGCTGGCGCAGCTGCATGGCGTTGGCCCCGCAACCGCGTCTGCAGTTGCCGCAGCATTCGCACCAGACATCTACTCATTCTTTGACGAACTTGTAGCCGCACAAATTCCGACGCTCGGCAAGGTCGCATGGACCATGGGATACTACGGGAAATACGCGGCCGCATTGCGCGATCGCGCGCGCGCGCTGGGCGAAAACTGGACCCCGGTGTCTGTTGAACGCGCGTTGTGGGCAAATGTGGGAGGAAAAGCGGGACTGTAACAACCAGCGTCGCACCTCACGTCAGGGCAGTCCCGCCAACCGCCACCGGGCAGTAATCACTCGCTTCCTTGTCGCACTTCGCCATCGAAGAATCGACCGTCACTGCGTTTGGAATTGATAGCGGACCAACGGATTTCTGCGCGTGGGCGCGGCGGTTGACGAAACACGCGGCCACACCGAACGCGGCGGCCTACCGGAGCGACCGCCATCTCCAAGCGCTCACGGCTTTCCGGCCGCTGGTGCAACGAAAACCACCGGCTTGAGTACCTGGATACGTTCCGGCGCACAAAATCGGTCGGTGCAACTCTGATATCGCACCGTGAGTTCCAGCGTTTGCTTGCCACTCTGTGACGCGACCACGGGCACACGGAACGTCACCGAATCGGAATACGTCTCCGTTTTCATCTCGGCAATTGCGTCATACGCGCGAATGGGCTCACGCGCTTCAACTTTCCCCCGCCGAGTGAACGGGCCGCCACTCACCAGAAACGTTGTCGCCATCGGCCCACCCGACGGCTGTGTGGTTGAGTACAAATGCCAGCTGTACGGAATCTGCGCACGCACCAGCACAGTGAACGGACGTCCCGCACGCACCTCGCCTGGTGCAACACGGGCGCTCCACTCAATGGGCATCACCTGCGCGTGTGTCCTGGGCGCGAGGGCGACAACCATCGCGGCCGCGGCAAATATCGTTCGGAGTGAGTGGGACATGCTGGCGAAATTAGGGGGAGCGATCCAAAATGCGAAAGGCGGCGGCCACTGTTACCATCGGCCATCGCGGTGCTGTTCCGGCGACTGGGGGGGGCCGTGCTGATTGCGTCGATCGTGGCGGGGCAGCTGGCGGCGGGTTTGGTACTCGATCACTTTGGTTTGCTGGAGTTTGTCAAAAACGCCTTTAGGGCTACACGCCTGGCCGGCGCGGCCCTGCTCTTTGCCGGCTGTATCTCATTCGGCGTCGATCGTTATACCGCACCGCATTTCGCACGTCGACAGGTACAACGCCGAACACTGTTTGAGTGCTAGTGTAGTGTCGCAGAAGTTCCATGCGCCAAGGCAGCACGCGAATTTTGCGGCGGGGCAAGGCGCGCGAGCGAGTCATAGCAGCGCTATGGCGAGCGAGTGGAACGCAGCCCTGCGGCAAAAGGCGCCGCTGACTGCCATGAGACTTCTGCGACACTACACCAGGTGACGCACATCGCCATCACATTTCCATATACCAGTTGATGCACTTCCCACACAAATCCTGATGAAAATTTCACTGCTGGTTTCGCTCACGTTGGCGGTTGCGCTGCAAGCCTGCGCGGGTGGTCCGCCAGTGTCGACCGCACCAACTCCCGCCCCTGTTGGAACGCGCCCAACCGGTCCGACACGCACAAGCCCGGACATCTCGCTGGGTGTGCCAGCTATTCCTACGCTGAAGTCGCTCACCTCAGCTCCGGACGATTGGCAACGTCTGTCGCCCGAAACGGATGGTGTGTTTGGTGTTGGCAGTGAGCGCGCCTTGTCCGAACTCTTAAACGGAAAAACTCCCGCGCGTCGCGTGATTGTTGCCGTCATTGATGGGGGTGTGGATACCGCACATACCGCGCTGGTAGCGAACATCTGGCACAACACGAAAGAGACAGTGAATGGCAAGGATGATGACGGGGATGGGTTGATCGACGACAACGTTGGCTGGAATTATGCGGGCGGCGCGAATCTCAAATCTGTCAACGCAGAATCGTTTGAAGTCACGCGTTTGTATGCGGCGTGCCAAGGTGCACCCGCTGGTCGTGGTACGCCAAAACCGGTTGCTGCGCAGTGCGACAAAATCAAGTCCGAATTTGAAAAGCAGAAATCGGAAACCACAACGCAGCTCACGCAGATTACGAGTTTTATTGAAACCAGTAACCTCGTCACCACGGTGCTGCAGCGCGCCATGAATACGCAGAATTTGACGAAGGCCGCCGTCGAGGCCTACAAACCGGCCGGTGGCCAACTGACCCAGGCGCGGGACATCTGGTTGCAGATCGAGGCCACGGGGTTGATGGGCCAGGGTGCACTTGACGCACTCAAGGACGCGCAGGACAAAGTCAAATACAGTCTCGACATCAACTTCGACGCGCGCGCGATTGTGGGCGACAATTTTGCCGACTTCTCAGAGAAAGTTTACGGCAATCGCGACGTGACGGGTCCCGATGCGTTACATGGCACACACGTTGCCGGAATAATTGGAGCGGTGCGTAACGGCGGCAACGTGCAGGGCATCGCGCCGTCCGTGCAAATCATGGCCGTCCGCGCAGTTCCCAATGGCGATGAACGAGACAAGGATATTGCCAACGCCATTCGCTACGCTGTTGACCACGGCGCGCAAATTATCAACATGAGTTTCGGCAAATCTTTTTCGCCGGGAAAATCGGCGGTTGATGCCGCGGCGAAATATGCCGAATCGAAGGGCGTACTCATGGTGCACGCGGCTGGCAATGACGGCGAAAACATCGATGTCGAACCGTCATTCCCGTCGCCGTATCTCGAGTCGAAGGAACGTATGAACAATTGGATCGAAGTTGGTGCGTCGTCGTGGAAAGGGCTGAAGGAGCTGGCCGCCGACTTCAGCAATTATGGCAAATCTCGCGTCGACCTCTTTGCGCCCGGAGTTGATATCCTTTCAACGGTGCCGGGTGGTGGCACAAAGCGCGAAAGCGGCACCAGTATGGCAGCGCCCGTTGTTTCCGGTGTGGCCGCGCTGTTGATGAGTTATTTCCCGACACTGACTGCGCCTGACGTGCGGGAAATTCTTATGGCGTCAGCGCGCCGTATTGACGTACAAGTGAGCAAACCCGGTGGGACCGACAAGGCGTCATTTGCTGCGTTGTCGAGTTCTGGTGCAGTTATTGATGCGTACGCGGCGGTGAAAATGGCGCAGGCACGAGCGGTACTCAAACAGTGATGTGAGCAGCCGCTCGTGCCTGGCAGACTACAACGTCACGGCACGGGCGACGGTGCAATGCCGTCTTCGATTGGCAGCAGCGCGCTTTCGCGTGAGGCCTTGAGCAGACCGAAGGAGGTGTACAACACCACGACCACCACCAGGATATTCATTGCATCCGTCGGCAGCTTTACAACGAGATAAGCAGCAATGAGCACAAGCGGCACGCCGCCGATGCCGAGCGCCAGCGCCGCGCGCAGGTCGAAGAAGTCTTTTTTTGCGAAACGATAACTCGCTACCGGCATCAGAAACGCGCACGAACCCATCATGATGGGAAATGCGGTGTCGGACGACATGCCCAGCAAGGAAATAAGCACCATGCAGGGGCCGTACAAGCCGACTCCGATGGTCATGAGTGCACCCAGCGCGAAGTTGCCCAAGACGCCGAGAGCGAGATTCACTCCGGTCAGAGCAATCGCATCGCCACCGGCGGGCATCCATTTGAGCGTACGCATGAGGATAATGACGCCGCCAAACAGCAACACTGTGCCCATGACCGCCTGCACTCGCTGGCGCGGCCATCCTGACACCAGCCCTGCACCCACATAAGAACCCACCACTGCAGCCACAATCATGTACACAAGCGTCATCGGATCAACTTTGATAATCGTCGTGTAGATGAACGCCTGCACGATTGTCGGGAGCACGTGCCCAATGTTGAGCGTACCTGGGATGCGCTCATCAGGTACCAGCTTCCACTTGCGAAAAATTGCGGTTGTGGGCGCGAACGATCCGACCCCCAACGTGTCCCAGAAATTCGTAAACGCGCCGGTGAAATAGAGGCCGGCTGCATTCGGCCCCCACAAAATGTGGCCCAACGTTTTTCCTCGGCCGAGCTCTTTCTGTACGGCTCCCACAATTACCCACAGATAGAAAACAGTGAACGCGGCCAGCGCGATCAAAAGTGCACTCTTTGGGTCGAGTCCAGTCATGCAGGCTCCAGAAGCGTTGGGGAGGGAACGGGGCAGTCAGCGACGAGCGATGCCAATATGCAGCGAAAACACACGATACAGGAGGCCCCCCAAGGGGCACGGCTTCATACGCCCGGAACGTATGTTTCGTTAGCTTCTACCCCTTCTCATCAATGCTGGCGGTTCCGTGACCCGTTTTACGCAGCGATTCCATCCGCGCTTTCGTGCCGTTCTCCGAGCGGCGACGCTTGGGTTGCTCTGGGCCGCCGCCTGCGGCAAACCCGAGCCTGAAAGCGATGTTGAGATAGTCGGGGGCGTCCCGCCCTGCACCGGGTGTCGCATAGAACTTGGGCCACCGCTCGAGCTGCGATCGGAGACTGGCAGCGACCCCGCGCTCCACACGCCTCCCAACTGGGTCACCATTGACGGCCTGGGACGCTACTGGGTGGCCGAGGGTGGGCAGCTGGCGCGCATCTATGATGCCAATGGAAAATTCCTCCGGACCGCAGGACGAAAGGGTGGCGGCGCGAACGACTTCGACTCCCCCATCGCTTTCTTGCCGCTGCCGGGTGATTCGATGCTGGTGTTTGATCACATCACTGGCACGCAAGCATTGAACAATGACCAGAGTACACGCGCGCTGGTCGTGGATTCACTGTACCGCGTGGTACGAGCACTGCACATTCCGGGAGCGTTGCTGCCCACAACGGCGGACGGTTGGCCGTCACGGCTGCTTCTGACCGGACCGGTCGTTGAAGATTCCGCAAAAGGATTGACGCTGCACGCCGTGTCGGCGGAGCAGGCGAACGTGAAAATCCTGCAATCGTTTGGACCCGGTCGGAATTCCACGGCCAACAACCAAACAATGGCGAACTATCAACGCGTCACGACGGCGCGCGACAGCACTTATTGGTGCGCGGATATCCTTCGCTATCGCATCAGTCACTTCGCAAAGGATGGCACGTTGCTCGGCACCATTGAACGTGCGCCGGATTGGTTTCCGATTCCGTCGGGAGACAACATGGGAAAACCCGACATCCCGCCGCCACCCAAAATTTTCGCAATCTGGCAGGCTGCTGACGGGATGTTGTGGGTGTTTGGACAGGTGGCCGGAAAGAACTGGAAAGATGGATGGCCAAAACTCGCAAATGACGCCAAAGAAGTGGACTTTTCGGCGCTCCGCAATGACAAGTTGTATGCCACCGTGATCGAAGTGCTCGACCCGATCACGCGCCAGGTGGTAAGCACCGCGCCGCTCGATGAATACATCAGCAACGTTCTCCCCAACGGCAACGTGGCGGTGTTCGCGGTGGATAGCGCGGGCACGCGACATCTGTCCATCCGCCGCCTGTCGCTCACGCGGTAGCCGCGCACGCGCTCACCGATCAATTCGCGGCACTCACCGATTTTATTTGCACTTCAGGCGCTGATCGGCGTACCGTCCACGCATGCGATCACGCGCTGATGGAAACCAGTTGCCACTGACCGGCACGACATTTGGAACCCGGCTGCCAAAAATGCCGCGTTCGCTCGTTGCTGTGCTGCACATCGGGTATTGGGGACTATACCTGCTGCTGCTGGCGATGATGGTCATTGGCAATCGCATGCGTACGCCCGTGCCAGAGTTTCTGTTTTCGTCCAGTGCTGGATTTCTCCTCATTGCTCCAAACGTCGTCGCGTTCTACGTGCAGTATTTCGTGCTGACGCCGCGATTGTTCCCGAAAAAACGATTTGGGTTGCTGGCACTCTTCTCCGTATTGACCGCAGTCAGTGTGTCAGTGTTGTGTGCGGTGGTGCTGAGTCTGGCCTCGGGTCGGGCATTTCCGCTGTTGAGCAGCTCGCTGGCGGATGCCGCCGCTTTTTTTGCATGGTTGTCGGTACTGGCGCTCATTCACATGACACTGGCGATGGTCATTCGCGGCTTCATCAGCTGGTATGATGATATCGCGGTCAAGGAACAGCTCGCGCAAAAAACCAGCGATGTTGAAGCCGCGTTGTTGCGCGCGAAGCTCGATCCGCATTTCCTGTTCAATACGCTCAACAACATCGACGTGCTGATCTCGCGCGATGCGTCCGCCGCCTCAAGTTATGTCAACCAGCTTTCCGACATTCTGCGATACGTGTTGTACGATGCTCGTGCCGAACGTGTGCCGTTGGACGCCGAACTGGCCTACGTTGAGAAATACATCGCACTGCAGCGTATTCGCGTGACCAACCCGAAGCTGGTGTCGTATTCTTTGTCGGGAAACACGCGCGGACTCTCCATTGCCCCCATGCTGCTCATCCCGTTCGTCGAGAACGCGTTCAAACACGCGGCCGGAGAGCGCGATGACAACGCCATCGCGGTCGCGATTGTGGTCGAGCAATCGGCCCTGACGTTTGTCTGCAGCAACAGTTACCAGCGGACGTCCATGCCTCGTCCACTCAACGACAATGGAGCGTTGGCCGTTGGGGGATTGGGTCGAGCACTCATGCAACAACGCCTGGAACTACTCTATCCGCGTGCACATGTGCTCGCAGTGTCCGACAGCAACTATCGGTATTCGGTGCGCCTCGATCTGACACTGGAGTCACGGAATGCCTAATGTGGTCCGGTGTATCATTGTTGAAGATGAACCACTTGCACTTGAACGGCTGTGCGACTACGTGCAGCAACTTCCCTTGTTGCAACTCATGGCATCGTTTGACAACGCCAACGACGCGCTGGCGCACATTCTAACGAACGCAATTGACCTTTTGTTCCTCGACATCAACCTGGGCGGACTATCCGGCATCGAGTTGCTGGAAACAAATGCGATAACCTGTCCAGTCATTCTCACAACGGCGCACTCCGATTTCGCGATCAAAGCATACGATCTTAAAGTGGCAGATTATTTGCTCAAGCCGTTTACCTTTGCGCGATTTGTACAGGCGGTCGACCGCGCCGTTGCGGCTCCTTCCACCACCACCGGTGCCGCCGATCGCGCGAATTTCTTCGTCAAAACGGAACAGCGCCTGGAGCGCGTGCGGTTTGCAGAACTGCTCTACATCGAAGGTGATGGCGACTACCGACAAATTCAAACACTGACCCGACGTATTTCCACGCTCGAGAAATTTTCCGAATTCGACGATCGACTGCCACACGATCTGGTGTGCCGAGTGCACAAGTCGTTCATGGTGGCGCTGGACAAGATCGAGTCGGTTGAACGCGACCGCATCCGCATTCGAGACAAGTACATCCCAATTTCCAGCAGCTATCGCGACGAATTCTACGCGCGTATTGGCCACGGAAAACAGACCTGAGCGCGATGTCCACTCAACCACGTCGGGCCGAAGGTGTGCCAAAAATCATTGCAAAAAACGCGCTGGCCACTCGCGGAAAACAGCTGCGTGCCGCCATTGGTGCCTCGGCAATTGGCATTGGATCGCTTCGCGAAAACATGCTGCGCACGGTGCTGTCGATGCTTGGTGTGATCATTGGCGTCGCGGCACTGGTGTCCGTCATTTCTCTGGGTGATGTCATGCAGGGATTTGTGCGCGGTGAACTGGATCGCACCACCGATTTGCAGATGATCACCATTGTCGCTCAGAAACAGATGGTAGTGAACGGAGAAAACGTGCCAGTGCACGACTATCCGGTGTTCACGCAGGCCGACATGGAGGATCTCGCGTTTACCCTGCCGCTCGCACGAGGATCGGCCATACAACTGTCGGGCGACGCGCTCGTGAACTGGCCGCGTGCGGGCACACATCGTCGCGTATCAATTGTGGCGGTAACTGCGGGTATTGAGGCGTTCGGCAGCACCAAGCTTGCCACCGGCCGACTCTTTTCCGCATCGGAAGTAGCACACAACGCCAGTGTAATTGTCCTGTCGTACAAACTCGCCGATGAATTAAGCGGAGGTCGTGGTGCGATCGCAATGGTGGATGAGTTCGTGCGAGTGCGTGGACGTCCGCGACAAGTCATTGGAATCTTTGAACTGCAAAAGGGCGAACGCGGATTCAGTGCCCGCGTGCCGTTCACCGCGGCCGGCGCGGTGTTGGGGCCCAATGCTTCATTCGATACGCCAAATGTTTTCATCAAGGCCGCAAGCGTCGAGGCCATCGCGACAACGCGCAAGCAAATTGAGGACTGGCTGGCGTCGCGTTATCGCAACTGGCAGAACACCGTGCAAATCAACACGCGTGAACAGCAACTCGATCAAACGCTCGAAGCATTTGGCATTATGAAGTTCTTTCTGGGTGCGCTGGCCGGTATTTCGCTGTTGGTTGGTGGTATCGGAATCATGAACATCATGTTGGCCAACGTCACCGAGCGCACGCGGGAAATTGGCGTGCGAAAAGCCATTGGTGCGCGGGGTCGGGACATTCATTTGCAGTTTTTGACCGAAGCCGTCGCCGTCTCGTGTTTTGGCAGTCTGCTGGGAGTGATTCTCGGGGCGTTGATCACGTCCGCCCTGGTGCTCGGCATTCGGATCTGGTCGAAGGCCCAGAGTTTGTCGTTCGTGCTGTCGCCGGAGACGGTGGGCTTAGCTGCGTTGGCCGCGATCACGATTGGATTGTCGTTCGGCACGTATCCGGCGCGTCGCGCGGCGCGGCTGAGTCCGATTGATGCGATTCGGCATGAATGATTTTGGTACTGGGGTCAGAGGCGTCGTTTGTTTTTGGTACTGGGGTCAGAGCAGTCGTTTGTTTTTGGTACCGGGGTCAGAGCAGTCATTCTGACCGCATTATTTTGGTACGGGAGGTAGGAGACATCGCGCATGCCTCCCGTCGAGCCCATGAGGAGTTTTTGTACTTTCATGAAGAGTTGATGAAGCGAATCTGCGGCCCGATGCAAACCTCGTGATTCACCGTACTTTCTCCTGATCATCGCCCTTCCCTGGCAACTGATGCCCGCCGTCCCGCCGGCACGTGCTTCCGCCTTCTCAGGAGAATTCCATGATTACCCGCCGTGAATTCGTCGGCATCAGTACCGCTGCCACCGCAACGCTCGGACTCACGCCGCAGTTGCTGCAGGCGTTGCAACAAGGGCTGATATTGCGCCGCGCCATTCCGTCATCGGGTGAAATGATTCCGGTGATAGGGCTTGGAAGTTCGGCCACGTTTGGATCGATCGCACAGGGCGCTGACGAAGCCAACTTGCTCAAGGCCGTATTTCAAATTATGGCCGACAATGGTGCAACAGTGTTCGACACTGCGCCGATTTACGGGTCGGGTGCCTCGGAAGAAGTGGCGTGTCGCATCGTCAACGAACTCGGCATCGCCAACAAATTTTTCTGGGCTACAAAGTTGAATGCGGCGCCGGGACGAAGTGGCAAGGCCGATCCGGCGGCCGCGCGCGCGCAGGTTGAACGCTCATTCGCAATGCTCAAGCGGCCAAAGATTGATTGCATTCAGGTGCACAATCTGGTTGACGTTCCCGGGCAACTACCAATTCTCCAGGAATTCAAAACGGCCGGACGTGTGAAATACATTGGCGTCACTACCACAACGGACAGCCAGTACGGACAACTGGAGTCGTTCATGCGGAACGAGCCGCTTGATTTTATTGGCGTCGACTATGCGATTGACAATCGTGGTATCGAGGAAGTAATCCTGCCGTTGGCGAAGGAACGAAAGATCGCGGTGTTGGCGTACGCGCCGTTTGGTCGCACCAGTCTGTTCAAGCGTGCCGCGGGCAAACAAGTTCCGGACTTCGCCAAAGAAATTGACGCAACAACGTGGGCGCAGTTTTTCCTCAAGTGGATTGTCAGCAACCCCGCAATCACCGCGGTCACACCGGCCACGAGCAAAGCCGCCAACATGCTCGACAACATTGGCGGCGGAATCGGTCGCTTACCCGACGAAGCA
>JBDUBA010000482.1:0-4448 GCA_040004335.1 Gemmatimonas sp. | reverse complement strand
TTCAGCGCCACCGGTAATGCCGGGTGCTTCACCACCGCTTGTCATGCCCGGTGCAACACCCCCCGTTATGAAAGCGGTCAAGCAGCCGACAACTCCAGTAGCCGCTGCTGCGGCGGCGCCCCGTCACGGGGAAGTGGGGCATGATCACGGCGACGATCAGATCACCGCGTTTTTTGTTGGGACCAAGAATCGTTTTGAAGCACTGATGCTGCAGCGTGAAATGAACACCGATTTCACTGAGCCGCTCACCGCAGTCATTCCGGGTGTTGCACTCGCGGAATTGTTCAACAGCATCGGTTCGGCCGAAGTTGGGCTCCGCGTGGTCGCGTTGTTTGCGGTGGCGATTGGACTGACGGGCATGTTGGTCGCATTGTATTCGTCGCTCGACGCGCGGCGTCGCGAAATGGCAATCTTGCGTTCCGTTGGCGCCGGTCCGGGCACGATTGTTTCGCTGCTCGTGATTGAATCAGGGCTGCTGGCATTCCTGGGGTGCGTGATCGGAGTTGGCTTGGTGTATCTCGGGCTCGTGCTCGGACAGGGTCCAATCGAACAACGCTTCGGTTTGCATCTTTCCATCGGCGCAATGAAGGCCGCGGAGTACAACTATCTCGCGATCATTCTGGGCGCGGGCATTCTGGTTGGTTTTGTGCCGGCGTGGAAAGCGTACCGCACGTCGTTGTCGGATGGGTTGAGTCCGCGGACGTAGGTGTCGGGTCAACGGACCGGGTCAACGGACCGGGTCAACGGACCGGGTCAACGGACCGGGTGAACGGACCGGGTCAACGGACCGGGTCCAACCACCAACCACCACTCCCACCAACCGCCGTCGCTCCAGCTTTGACCGGATTCCATACATGCCACGCGCAAAGTTCGCCGCACTAATTGCCCTCGCTGCAGGTCTCGTCAGCGCCGGATTGCCCGCGCAGACAGCGGTTGTTCCGAAAGCACCAAACGCGACCGCAATCCCGCCAGATTCATTTCCCGCCTACGTGCGCCGCACACCCGCGACCGACCCCACGATCCGCAAGATCTGGGACGAGGGAATGATGCGGTCGCAAGTGATGCAACTTGGACAAGTGTTGCTGGACTCCATTGGATCGCGCCTCACGGGATCGCCGAGTATGGAGCGCGCCCAGGATTGGCTCGTTGCGACGTACACGAAATGGGGCATCCCCGTTCGCAAAGAAAAATACGGCACCTGGAATTCGTGGCAACGCGGCGCAGCATTTGCACAAATCGTGGCGCCTCGGTCAAAACCACTGGACGCCACGATGCTGTCGTGGAGCGGCAATACCGAAGGACAGTGGGTGGAAGGTGGCGTCACGATTCTCAAGCCGTACAACACGATCGCCGAATTCGAAGCGTGGCTGCCGTCAGTAAAAGGGAAGATCGTGCTCGGCAGCGCACCACGATATTCCTGTCGCATGCCTTCGCAGATTTCACAATTTGGAACGCCCGAAGGGATCAGGCAGCTAACGGATGCGCAGAATGCGCTTGATGCAACGTTTGGCGGCATGACGCAACGCGTCGACAATTTTTACGCGCGTGTGAAACAAGCCGGCGCTATAGCGGTGTTCGAAAACAACTGGGCCAACTATCCCGGCATCGAGCGCGTGTTTGGTTCGCCGCGCAACAGCGCGTTGCCAACGTTTGATGTTGGTTGCGAAGACTACGGCATGTTGTTTCGACTCGCGTCGCAAAATCAGGGACCGCGCGTGCGCTTGATGGCCGAATCAGAATTCCTCGGCGAACGGCCAGTGTTCAATGTGATTGGTGAACTCAAAGGACGCACAAAACCAAACGAGTACGTCATTCTGTCGGCGCATTTTGACAGTTGGGAAGGACACTCGGGCGCAACGGACAACGCGACGGGCAGTCTGACTATGCTCGAGGCCATGCGTATTCTCAAAACAGTGTATCCGAATCCGGCGCGCACAATTCTGGTCGGACACTGGAGTGGTGAAGAGCAGGGCGTAATCGGGTCGGGTTCATTCGCGGAAGATCATCCGGAAATTGTCGCGGGACTTCAATTCGCATTCAACCAGGACAACGGCACGGGGCGCATTGTCAGTCTCGGTCCCACAATTCTTCCTGAGAATGGTCCGCGACTCGCGAAATATTTGAGCGCAGTCCCATCGGAAATTACGCAGTGGATTCGCATGCAACCACCGGCCGCGTACAGCTCGGGCAGCGATCATGTATCGTGGTTGTGTCGTGGCGCGCCGGCGCTCAATCTGAATGCGTTGGCGTGGGACTACAGCTACACCACGTGGCACACGAACAAGGATTCGTTCGACAAGATTGTGCCCGAGGATCTGCGCAACAACGCGACGTTGGCCGCGATGTTCGCATACATGGCGAGCGAAGATCCGGAGCGGAGTTCACGCGTGTTGATGAATCCGATGCCAAATGTTCCCGGTACCACGGCGCCGCAAGTTGTTCCCGGTTGCGCGGCGACGCTCAGGAGTTCGGCGGGATATCGACGGTAGTTCGCTTACCGCACCCCGCCCGCAATCCGCGCCAACGCCGCCCGCACCAACGCAGAAATCTCCGTGCTGCTGCCCGCATCCAACGCGCCTTTCACTGCCCGGTCGGATTCGATCTGCGTGTATCCAAGCGACACCAGCGCACGTGTTGCATCACTTCCAACCGCCGGCACGGCAATGCTCGTTTTTCCGCTGACGGCCATGGCACCGCCCAACGAATCCATCTTATCGGCAAGATCGAGGATCAACTGCTCCGCCTTTTTACGCCCAACACGCGGAACACGCATCAGCGTTGTGACGTCTTTTTCGCGAATGGCCTGCACAACGCGATCACTGGTTAACGCGGACATGATTCCCAACGCCAACGCCGGACCAACCCCTTTGGCCACGAGCAATTTCTGAAATACGGCGCGTTCGTGTGGCGATGCAAATCCGTACAAGTGCCACGCATCTTCCCGCACCGACAAATGTGTATGCAGCAATACATTCGCGTTGAGCGCGGGCAAGGACTCAAACACGCTGAGCGGAATCAGACACTCGTATGCCACACCACCCGCCGTCATGATTTCCACGCGATCGAGTTCACGCATCACTAATACGCCCGACAGCTGTGCAATCATTTCTCTTTCGGTAGAAGTATCGGTCGGGGACGGTGCGGTGACATGCAGGAGCAGAGTGCAGCGGCGACACCATCGGCGGCATCCGCGGGTTGCGGCGGCGTTTTGAGGCGCAAGAGCCGAGCGACCATGAACTGAATCTGTGCTTTTGTGGCGGCGCCCGTGCCGGTAATAACTTTCTTGATCTCCGCCGGCGGATATTCATCAATCTCAAGCCCCGCACACTCGGCCGCCAACAAAATCACACCACGCGCGTGTCCGAGAACGATGGTTGTGCGAACGTTTCGCGCGTAGAACACGCTCTCAACCGCCACGCGATCGGGCCTGTGGCGATTGATGATTTCGGAAATACCCTGATGAATGTCGAACAGTCGTTTGGGCAATGGTTGCGATGCGGCAGTGCGAATCACTCCGCACTCAACGAGCGTTGAGTGTCCGCGCATGTCCGACGAAACCACTCCGTATCCCGTCACGGCCGTGCCCGGATCAATTCCCAGCACCACCGTGGGTTTCGCTGTCGTTATCGCAATGGACCGACGCGACAGCGGACGCTGAATACCGACCGCCCCTTCGGCCAATCAGGCCTGCTCCAAGGCCGCATCGTCCATTTCGAAATTCGCGTCGATCTTTTGCACGTCATCCAGTTCTTCGAGCGCATCCAGCAACTTCAGCAACGACTCGGCATTCGCGCCCTCGACACGCACGTTATTCTTCGCGACCCACGCAAGTTCAGCATCGGTGACGACGTACCCTTTCTTCTGCAGCCCTTCTTTGACGGAATGCAGATTCACCGGCTCGGTCGTAATGACGAACACGTCATCTTCGAGCGCAACATCGTCGGCTCCGACATCGAGCGCCGCTTCCATCAATGCATCTTCGGTAACTTTTTCGCTGGACACCGACATCTGTCCCTTGCGATCGAACATGTACGACACCGAATTCGCCGCACCAAGATTTCCGCCGTGACGTGAAAGCTTGAAACGCACATCCGCGACGGTTCGCGTTGGATTGTCGGTGACCGACTGAATCATGATTGCCACACCGCCGGGCCCATACGCCTCGTACAACACTTCGACGTAATCAACGCCTTCGAGTTCGCCGGTGCCCTTTTTGAGGCCGCGCTCAATGTTTTCCTTGGGCAGCGATGACGCCTTTGCATTATCGATGGCCGTGCGCAGGCGTGGATTTCCGTCGGGATCGCCGCCACCCAGCTTTGCCGCCATCGTGATTTCACGAACCAAACGCGTAAACAACGCGCCACGCTTCTTATCGGTGGCGGCCTTGTAGTGTTTGATCTGTTTCCATTTGCTATGCCCTGCCATGCTTCACCTCGTAGTTCCGTTCA
>JBDUBA010000349.1:0-15197 GCA_040004335.1 Gemmatimonas sp. | reverse complement strand
TTGGTCGGTCGGCAAACAAAAAACCTCCTTCACTTCGCAACTTTCATGCACCCCGCAACATTCATGCGTCGCATCGCACTGCTCGTTACCGCTGTCGCCGGTGTGGCATCCGCCCAGACCGCGCGTCCCGACACCGCCGATCCGTATCGCTGGTTGGAAGATGTGAACGGCACACGAGCGATGTCGTGGGTGAAGGCCGAGAATACCAAAACAACCAACGTGTTGGAAAAAGATCCCCGCTTTGCGGGTTTCTACAAAAGCGCGTTGTCGATGGCGCAGGCAACTGATCGTATTCCGGGCGTGAGTTTCATCGGCGGAAAGTTATACAACTTCTGGCAGGACTCGGCGCATGTGCGCGGAATCTGGCGCAGCACAACAATTGAAAGCTATCGCACTTCGGTGCCGCAGTGGACAACCGTACTCGATCTCGACGCCGTCGCAGCGAATGAGAAAGCGAATTGGGTGTGGAAAGGAGCCAATTGCGCGCAGCCTGCCGAGCAGCGGTGTTTGCTGCAACTGTCCGATGGTGGCGAAGACGCGGTGACGGTGCGCGAGTTCGATCTTGGTACGCGCGCGTTTGTGCCGAGCGGTTTCAGTCTACCCAAAGGCAAGCAAGAGGTAGTCTGGATGGGACAAGATACGCTCTTGGTGTCACGCGAATGGGCGAAAGGGGAAATGACCACATCGGGTTATGCGTTTGTCGTCAAACGGTTGGTGCGCGGACAGCTGCTGGCGAACGCAACGGAGATCTATCGCGGAAAGAAGACGGATGTGGCGGTCTCGCCCGCGACGCTGGATGATGCGACGGGTCGCCGCGTAAGTTTTATAGTTCGCGCTGTGAGCATTTTCGAAACGGAGTGGTATATCATTCGCGCAAAAGATGTGGCGCGCCTGGGGCTTCCAGCGAAAGTTACGGCGTCAGCGATGCTGGACGGGCAGATCGTTGTTCAATTGTCGGAAACGTGGAAAGCCGGCGCAACAACAATCAAGAGTGGCGGGCTCGCGTCGTTTGCAATGACGACCGCGATGAAGACGCCAGACGCACTCGCGCCCGTGGTAATTGTAGAGCCCGGACCGCGTGAATCGGTGGCGGGTGCATCGGCGACGAAGAACCGCTTGCTCGTTGGCATGACCGATAACGTGAAGGGTCGAGTGTATGCGTTCACGCGCGGGGCCAATGGTGCGTGGACGCGAAAACTCATCACACTCCCGGACAACGCATCCACCAACATTACCACCGTCGATTCGCGCAGCGATCGGGCGTTCATCGGCGTCACCGGATTTCTGACACCCAGCAGTATGTGGTTGACCGATGCCGCGCAGGCCACTGCGACGGCGCTCAAATCGATGCCGGCACGTTTTAACGCGTCGAACAGTGTCGTTGAACAATTCGAAGCGACGTCGAAGGACGGAACGAAAATTCCCTTCTTCATCGTGCATCCAAAAACGCTCAAGTTGGACGGATCGAACCCGACAATCATCAATGCGTACGGCGGTTTCGAAATATCGTCGACGCCGAACTACAACGCCAACATGGGCAAGTTGTGGATCGAGCGTGGTGGAATTTTTGTGGTGGCAAATATTCGTGGCGGTGGCGAATTCGGTCCAGCCTGGCACGAGGCCGGACTCAAAACAAAACGTCAGTTCATCTACGATGATTTTGCGGCCGTCGCACAGGATCTCATTACGCGCAAGATTACGAGTCCGCGGCGTTTGGGAATTGAGGGCGGATCGAACGGTGGGCTGTTGATGGGCGTTGCCATGAATCAGCATCCAGAGTTGTACCAGGCCGTCGAAATCGCGATTCCGTTGCTCGACATGTTGCGCTACGAACAGATTGCCGCCGGCGCTTCATGGGTGGGCGAATACGGCAGCGTTTCAATTCCGGCCGAACGTGCGTTTCTCGCGAGCATTTCGCCGTACAACAATCTCAGGAAAGGTGTGAAATATCCCATGCCGTTTGTCTGGACCACTACCAAAGACGACCGCGTTGGACCGCAACACGCGCGCAAGTTCGCCGCGCGCATGAGCGAATACGGATTGCCGTATTACTACTACGAAGTGATTGAGGGCGGGCACGGTGCGGGTGCGAACGCAATCCAGTCGGCACACACCAGCGCACTCAGTTTCACCTACTTCACTCGGCAATTGATGGATAGTGTTGTGCCAGTGCAGTAGTGGTGCAGATCGTTCAATGGTGGTTCAAGCGCAGACTATTCTGGCGCTGATGCGCACTGGAAAAAGAAGAACGCCGACCCAATGTGAGTCGGCGTTCTTCTTTCATTCGTGATTGGGCAACCTTTCAGGTGCGTGAGCGTCGACGGCGTGCGATCACGCCAACACCGGCCAGTCCCGCCAGCATGAGCGCAGACGTGCCTGGTTCTGGTGTGACCGTGGTTTGCGCGCCCGAGATCGCAATGGTCGAGCTCCCGTCAAGAAGTAGCGACAGACCTTGCGTATTCGTCGCGACGCTCGACGCACTCACGCGCACCTTCACGTCGTAGCTTGCTGCGCTGATGCCCGCGAAGCTGAAGTTGAATGGCGAGACGATGTCGAATTGCCCAGTTTGCGAATACGTTGGCGAGCTGCCGATATGCGTACCGTTTAACAGGAACTCAAACTGCATCGCATTTGCACCAGTCAGGTTGCCAGCCATCGTCAGGACAAACGAGAGCGACGACACCGTGCCAATGCCGCTTCCGGCAATGGACTGATTCCAGAAATCGCCTGTTGAACGGATAGTGGCGGTTGGCCTGTTGTTGCTCGTGCTCACGCAGAATGACGGATCGGCGATGTTGAGGCACGTAAAGACAGGTGCACCAAACGTTGTATTGAACGTTTGCGCACCAACGTTCACTGCCGCAATCGCTGAACACGCCGCAGCGATAGAAACGATCGCGAGATACCTGGAAAATTGCGTGCGGCCAACTCGGAACTTCTGCAACACGTTTTGCATTGCTGGCGGGCTAAAGGAGTGTTTTCACGCAGCCAATACGCCGTGCAAACGAAGCGCTGTGGCAGGTACGGGGAAACGTAGTGCGCACGGGAAATCATGCCACTGTCGGCGGAAAGGACTACACGTGTGGCTCGCATGCGTCAGTTTTCAGTTGAGTCACTCGACCGAAACCCAGGATCGCGGTTACACCGCGCTACGTTTCTTGCATGATGATTCGTCGACATCCGCTCCTTGCATTCTTCGTGCTGGCATACGCGATCTCGTGGATCATTTGGGCGCCCTTGTGGCTACCGCGTTTGGGAGTACACGGCCTACCGGTACTGCCGTTCCACCATGCGCTGGGCGCGCTTGGACCTATCAGTGCGGCATTCATCGTATCAACTGTCGAGTCGGGACGCGCCGGCGCAGTAGACCTCATGCGACGTATGGGATTTTGGCGCAATCGAATCGGCTGGATTGTGTTCGCCTTGTGCGGCCCACTCGTGATGCTGGCGTTCAGCCAGATCGGCGAACAGTGGTATGCGGCACACCCGGTCGACCTAATCGCCTTCGCTCGCTCCCGCGAATTTCCGCAGTTCTCCGGGATCGGTTTTCTTACCTATAACATCCTGACCTTTGGCTACGGCGAGGAAACGGGATGGCGGGGGTTCGCACTTCCGCGATTGCAGGCACGTCACAGCGCATTGGCGTCGACGCTCATTCTCACGGGCGGTTGGGCACTGTGGCACGTCCCGCTCTTTCTTTATCGACCCGGCTATCTCATGATGAGTGGGCCAGGCATTGTTGGCTGGCTCTTCAGCCTTCTCACTGGCGCTGTGTTATTGACGTGGTTGTTCAACGAAAGCCGTGGAAGCGTGCTCGCTGTCGCATTCTTTCACGCAGCGGTTGATGTGGCGTTTACATCGGACCGATCATCCCCGTTGGTTGTGAACGCCGCTGGTGCTGTCATCACACTGCTGGGAATTGTTGTTCTGTTGGTCGCGGGACCGAAATATCTATCGCGAACCGGATTTGTTGTTCGCTCGCGTGAGGTGGGTCGCGTGATCGATTTCGTTGCGCGCAATGGAGCAGTTGTTCCCAACGATAGTTAAGCACCAGTCGCGCGTGCGGCGGTGTTGGGAATTGACGCAGCGACTTTGTCGAGCACTTCCCACTCTGTTCGGAACGCGCGCGCTTGCGACACGAGAGCGTCCTTCTCGCCATCGGACGCGCGGAGAACCAGACCGCGCAAGCGGAGCGAACGCCACCGCTCCCGCCAGTTGACAGCGAAATCACCGAGTCGCGGCTGTGTTAGAAACACAACCAGCACAATCCACGGCGAAATGCCGAACGCCAACAGCACGCTCGGCGCCAGCAGATACCACAACACCACGACATACAGTCCCGGCACCAGTGTGATAGCCGCAAACTCAACCTTGCGCGGAGCAAACTTTGTGGCAATCGCATAACTCGCGGCCCAAGGAACTGCATGCCAAACCCAGCCCACTGCGGCGATAGGTGCGAGTAACGCGATGACCAAGGCGCTCTCAGGCCGCAACGACGGTTGTGATGGACCGGCCGCGCAGAAAACATCTGCCTGATCGCGCGCGGACCAACTGCGCGCTCCAAAACTCGCAGTCAGGCGCGACAACGCCAGCGCGGAATGCTGCAAGTTGAGCAGTTTACCATGCTGCTCGATCGCAGACGGCGCACTTGCATCGGCTACAAATATTCCATCGGCCGCTGACAACTTCGACAACAATCGCTGTACCGGGTGCGCTGTTGCAATCGGAGTGAGCGTGCGCGCGCTTGAACTTCGGGACTGTGTTGTATCAGACTGCGGGACGTGCCATCGACCTGTGTCCGAACTGAGCGCACCCGCCACCACCGCACTCACTGTCGCCAACACCGCAGCGTCGTGCTGCGTGCGCGAATTGCGCGTGAGTTGCTGCAGCTCATCGCAAATGAAATCGGTGAACTCACTGACGCGTTTTGTTGACTGCACGGGCGTCCATCGTTCGACTGCGACTGGGCCACCAACCACACACAGTGCCCCCGATCGCGTCTCATGCGCGCACTCGTACTGAAAACCAATCGGCACCATCGTTAACGAAGACACGCCGGCGTCGATGGCTTGTAGCGCCATTTTCGCAGCACCGCTCCGCAGCGTTCCCAACCGCGGAAAATCCGGCACTACACCTTCGGGAAAAATTGCGACGCAATGTCCCTGCTTAAGCGCCTCCACCACCCGCACAAATGCGTTGGCGTTGAGCGCACTCGCATCCTCACCACGCGCTTTGAGCGCACGCGCATCCCGCACGCGCGAGACGGGAATCACCCCCAGCCCCGCGTACGTCCAGCGCACAAACGGCAAATCCGCTGCCGCAATGTTTGCGACAAACAGAATGTCGCGATCGGTCGCCAGAAACGTCTGCAGAATATCGGGCAGATCGTTACCGTGACTTGCCACAATCAACGTCGCGCCCGATTTCGGAATCGCACCCGTATTTACAAACTCGGCGCTGCCATAAAACCAGTGTATGGAGCGCCGAGCGAGCCAGCGAACAACGCGGTGTAGAATCAGGGCACCGTTTTTGTCGGAGTTGGATTCTTGAGCATACGCATCGCTTCGTCGATGGCCACCTTGAGTTCCATGTCGCGCCCCTTCGCTTCATCGGTGGGTGAATTCTTGATCCAAACGTCGGGCGGCACACCAAAGTTCTCGAGATCGAAACCGTAGTTGTTTGGTTTCGTTGGATCCCAACTGACAACGAGTGAACCCGGTGTACGAACTGCACCGCCGTTGATCAGCGGATAGCTGCCGGTCGCAATTACCTGTGCCGACGTTGGATTGCCAACGATGCGTCCCAATCCGAGCTGCCGAAATCCGGCGGGTGTAACTTCGGCATCCGATACCGAGCGGTAGTTGATCATCATCACTTTTGGACCAACGATTGCCTGGCGCGGACGACGACCCCACGTGCGTGCACCGTTCCGGCTGTTCCAGAACTGATAGGGTTGACGTTCGAGGATGTCGAGAATTTCCTGATCGATGTTGCCGCCACCGTTGTTGCGGATATCTACGATGATTCCTTTCTTCTGCCAGAAGCGATCGATTTCGTCCTTGAAGCGGTCGAGTGATGGCTGATCCATCGCCTTGATGTGTACATACGCAATCTGACCGTTCGTTGCTTTGTCGACCGAATCGCGATTGTTCTCGACCCACTCTTCGTATTTGATGTTCGTGAGACTGTTGACGGTCGCAATGCGGAAATTCCTGGCGCCAGCGCCGTCGGCAGTCTTCGCCACTTTGACGGGCACGTAATCATTATCGGTGGCGCTCAGAATTTTCCAGTAATCGTCGCCCGCTTTGATGTCTTGCCCGTCAATGGACAACACGTAATCGCCTGTTTTGATGTCGATCCAGTCTTTGTCGGCCGGTCCGTCGCGATACACGTGCGACACCTTGTAACGTGTGCCACTGGGTTCCAGTTCAAAGCCCAGATATCGGGTGTTGTACGTGCGATCGATTTGTACGGACGACGGCCCGCTTACGCCGGTGTGTGACGAACTGAGTTCACCAATTGCGGCGTTGGCAATGTCATAGACATCTTCGTTCGTGCCGGCGTATTTGAGCAGCGGTTCGTACTTCAGTTTGATTGCGGCCCAATCGCGACCGTGCATTTTCGGATCGTAGTAGCGGTACTTCATGACGCGATAGGCTTCGTCAAAAATCTGCTGCCATTCCTTGCGGCGATCGATTTTCACGTTGAACGAAAAATTCACCGGAGTACCTGCAGCAGCACCGCCACTGCCAGCAGCGGCGGCGCCACCACCACCACCACCGCCGCCACCACCGCCGACCGCAGTACCGGCGCCAATTGCAAGTTTCTCAACTGGAAAACCAACGGCTGGTGCACCGCCGCGACCGCCTGTGGCATTGGCGTTGGCTGTACCGCGAAAATAGATCGTGCGTTTGTCGGCGGTTGGTTGCATGCCGGTAAACGTGCCACCAGCCACGCGACGCCGATCGCGGCCGTCGATCGTGACGGAATACAATCCGTTCTGTGTGTTGTCTGGCGTTCCCGCGGCACCGCGTCCGGCGGCGGCCCCTCCGCCACCATTTACCGCGTAATACACTGTGCGGCCATCGCGTGACAGAAAGAATTGACCAACACCAGCGGCACCAGTTGTGAGCACAATGGCGCGACGTTCGATGTCGTCGATGTTCGGTTTGATGCTGATATCCGTGTTGGCGGGCGCTTCACCTGCGCCACCCGCGCGACCGCCGCGTCCACTGGCCGCTGTTTCGCGACGCAAGCGTTCACGCACGAGTGGGTCGTTGGGATCTTCGGTAATCTTCGCTAGCGTGACCGCGTACAGTTGTGTGGTTGCACCGTCGCGATTAGACGTGAACACAACGGTTCGACCGTCTGGCGTTAACGCGGCATTCCGTTCGTTCCACGGGCTGTGCGTAACGTTGAATTCCTTCTTCGCCTTGATATCGTACAGGAAGACATCGGAATTCTGTTCGTCGTCGCTCCGACTGTACAGCAACCAGTTGTTATCCTCCGAATACTGATAGAGGATGTAACCACCGGCTTCATTGTGCGTGAGTTCCCGGGCCGCACCACCGGACACGTCCACTTCAAAAATGCGATTGTCGGCGGTGTAGGCAATTTTCTGTGAATTGACTGACCACGTAATGCCGCCCTTTTCCGACGGATGTGTCGACAATTTCTTCTTGACGCCTGTCCCGATGTCGTACATCCAGACTTCCTGATCGCCCGACTCATCTGAGATGAAAGCCAGCTTTCGCCCGTCCGGCGAATACTCCTCGGCCTGATCACGCCACGCAGAATTCGTGACCTGAATTCGTTCACCAACGCCGGTTTCGGTGGGCACAATCATGATTTCGCCGTGATAGTCCACGGCCATGAACTCGCCACTTGGTGATATGCTGAATCCTTCGGCGCGACTTTGCACCGGAAGTATCGAGATGTCGTTGTCTTTCGGATCGAACGCCATCGCAATGCTGAGCTTTTTGGATTTGCCGTTTGGTACGTCAATGGTGTACAGATCAAAATCGTTTTGATACACAATTTTCTTGCCGTCCGGTGACATAGACGGAAAGAACACACCGCCTTCCTTGTGCGTGGTGACTTGTTGTGCGGTGCCGCCTTTCGCGGGCATCTTGAACAAGTTGTACGGCCCGTCACGCTCCGTTGCAAAGTAGATCATGCCGTCCGCGCCCCACATAGGGAACACGTTGTTCGCCATCGTCTTGAACTGCTTGAGATCGGTGTTGGTGATTTCCGAAATGTCACCACTCTTCACGTTCATCACGGCGATAGTCGCGGCGGCGTTTCCGCGATAATCCTTGCGCCACGCAGACGGAAGATTGCGATTGAACGCGATCGACGCACCGTCCTGACTCACCATCCCAGCGCGCGCGATTCCCATGCCCATTGGGGTGGCGATCGTTCCATCGATGGGTTGCAGATACAACGGCGAGCCCCACGCATTCGCGCCGCGTTGACTGGACATCACGATGTTTTTGCCGTCGGGCGTCCAGTACAGCGCTTCGTCGTTGCCCGCAAACCAGGTCAGCTGTTTTGGTTCGCCACCGCCTGACGGAACGATGTACACGTCGTTGTTGCCGTTCCGCGCGCTCGTAAATGCGAGCCACTTGCCGTCGGGTGAAAAACGCGGCGAAAAATCGCGCGCAATGTGCGCTGTAATGCGACGTGGATTCTGTCCGTCAGGGTCAACGACCCAGATGTCATCCTGGTAGGTGAATGCAACGCGTCCGTCATTGGCAATACCGGCCAGGCGCGCAAACTTGATCGGCTCGGGCAACTGTGCGTGGAGCAGTGACGAGATACCGGCGGTCAGGGCCGAGGCGATGCAGGCCGCGCGACGCAATACATGGATGAATCGGGACATGAGATACTCCAGCCAGCGGGTGCGGTGGATGGGACGGTGTCTATCGGGTTGTGTTTTCCATCCGCTCTCGATTTTACAGAGCGCGAGGTACACCAGTTTGCGCGCAACTTCGCCATTCGGAAAGGGCAGCGGGGCAGAAGCGGCCGAATGCGCGCGCCAAAGGTGCCGGCGTGAAGTCACTGGCGCCGGCCTTCATGAGGTCAACAATCATGCGCCGCCAGTGAAGCGATGTCGCGTTCACCCATGCAAGACGTTTCGCGTGTTGGGACACCCACAGCGACGATATCACGCGCCTTCAATCGATTGCCAACAGTATCAAACAAACATCACCGGCACACGTAACATGTAACCGACCCCGGGACTTGCCACAAGCCCACCGGGCGGGTGCATATTCGCGCGTTCCTGAAAGGGGAGCGTGCATGCGCGACGTCGCACGGCGATGTATCGCGGCTTGTTGTATTCGTATCGGAGTCGAAGGCATCATGGCACGACCTCCGATTTTGCCAGCCAATCGGCATCAGTGTTTTCGCGAAGAGGGGGCAAGTTGACGAACCACCACGTGTTGGAGTTTCGGGAGATCGATCGTACGCAAGTCGCATTGGTTGGCGGCAAGGGGGCGAACCTGGGCGAGTTGTCGCGCATAGAGGGCATCCGCGTGCCCTCTGGTTTTTGCGTGACTACGGAAACATTTCAGCGCGTACTGGCCGAAGCGCTGTCAGTCGAATCGTCGACGACAACGTCATCCGCCGCTGCGCAGCAGGCAGACGTACGCGCACTCGGCGCACAGCTCACGCAGCTGTCGCGTTTGAGTTCGGACGACCGCGAAGCCATTCGCACATTGAGCGCTGAAATTCGTCGCATCATCGAAGAGTTCGTCGTTTCCGACGACGTTGCAGTGGAAATCACCGCGCAACTCAAGCGAATCGGAGCGCAATCGGCCTACGCTGTCCGATCAAGCGCCACCGCGGAGGATTTGTCGTCTGCCTCATTTGCCGGCCAGCAGGACACATATCTGAATGTCGTAGGAGCGACCGCAATCCTCCAACACGTGAGCCGCTGTTGGGCATCGCTCTTCACCGAACGCGCCGTGACTTACCGCATCCGGCACGGCGTCGATCACCGGAAAGTTCACATGGCCGTGGTCGTGCAGCAGATGGTGTTCCCGCACGCGTCCGGCATTCTCTTCACTGCCGATCCGATCACCGGCAATCGTACCGTTACCTCCATCGACGCCAGCTTCGGACTCGGCGAAGCGCTGGTGTCAGGCTTGGTGAATCCCGATGTGTTCAAGGTGCGAAACGGCGCGATTGTTTCCAAAACGATCGGCACGAAAAAGCTCGCGGTCCGCCCATCGAACGAAGGCGGCACGCACCACCAACTCATCGCAGCTGCGGATCAGGACCAACCGTCGCTGACGGACGCACAAGTTGTGCGGCTCGCGGTCCTGGGCCGGCAAATCGAGGCACACTTCGGCCGTCCACAGGACATCGAGTGGTGCTTGGTCGACGACGATTTTCAGATCGTGCAGAGCCGTCCAATCACCACGCTGTTCCCCATCCCGGAGGCCACCGACGAGGGGAACCATGTGTATCTGTCGGTGGGCCACAACCAGATGATGACGGACCCCATGAAGCCGCTCGGCCTGTCGTTCTGGAATTTGACGACGCCTCGTCCGATGGCTGTCGCGGCCGGGCGATTGTTCGTGGATGTCACGCAGGCGCTGGCGTCATCGGTCAGCCGAGCGGGACTTTTGGACATGGCCGGGAAAACAGATCCCTTGGTTAAGGACGCGCTGCAAAGTGTACTCGATCGCGGCGACTTCATTCGGTTGATGCCCGATGCACCATCGGGCGCCGAGCCGTCCACGGGCGATCCCGCTGGCGGGGGATCGGGCAAGGGACTGCCGAGCCGAGCGTCTTCCGGACCGGTTGCCAATCCGCCGTCTCCCATCGAAGCAGATCCCGCAATCGTTACGAACTTAATCGAACGCAATAACGCCTCCATCGAAACACTAAAGCGACAAATCGGTGTGTTGTCCGGATCGGCGCTAGTAGACTTCATCATCGAGGACATCCGACGGCTTCAGCAAGTGCTGTTCGATCCGGAAAGCCATCGGGCGATCATGGCCGGAATGGACGCCACCTGGTGGCTCAACGATCAGCTCCACGAGTGGCTCGGCGAAAAAAACGCGGTCGACGTGCTTTCTCAGTCTGCTCCGAACAACGTGACCTCCGAGATGGGGCTGTCGCTGCTCGATGTCGCGGATGTGATCCGCCCGCATGCGGATGTGGTGGCTTTGCTGGCGCGTGTTGCGGCCGAGGCGGTGGCGAATACCGGCGACCCAGTACAGCGCTTCGCAGACAAAGGCACGACGAGTGTCGGTTTTCTAAGCGAGCTGTCCAGCGTCTCGGGCGGACACGAGTCGCTTCGAGCGATCCAGGGATGGCTGGACAAATACGGAATGCGAGGTGTCGGCGAAATTGACATCACGCGGCCACGTTGGAGCGAGCGCCCAACGATGCTCGTGCCTCTCATTCTGGCCAACGTCAAGAACTTCGCGCATGGGGAGGCAAAGCGGAGGTTTGATCGCGGGTTGCAGGAAGCTCGCAAGAAAGAAGGGGAGCTCCTTGGCCGCCTTCGCGCATTGCCCGATGGCGAGAAGAAGGCCGAAGAAACCAAGCGAATAATCGACCGCTTGCGAACCTTTATTGGCTATCGAGAATACCCGAAATACGGCAAGGTCTGTGGCTACTTCGTCTACAAGCAGGCGCTCTTGAGGGAGGCTGAGCGTCTGGTGGAGACGCGGCAGTTGCAAGAGAAGGAGGACACTTTTTATCTCACGTTGCAGGAGCTGCAAGCGGTCGAGCGGATGCAACGGGTCGATCAGCAGCTCATACGCGAGCGAAAGGAAGCATTCAAGTCGTACGCGTTGCTCGGCCCTCCGCGAGTGCTCACGTCCGAAGGCGAGGGTATCAACGGGGCGTATCGTCGCGACGACTATCCGGCCGGTGCGCTGGCGGGCTTGGCAGTTTCCGCCGGGACCGTTGAAGGGCGCGCGCGAGTCATCCTGGATATGGCGAAGGCCGATCTCGAGCCGGGAGATATTCTGGTGACGGCCTACACCGATCCGAGTTGGACGCCACTGTTCGTGGCCATCAGTGGACTGATCACGGAAGTCGGCGGGTTGATGACGCATGGCGCGGTGATCGCGCGCGAGTACGGATTGCCGGCGGTTGTGGGCGTGGAGAATGCGACGCGGTTAATTCGCGATGGGCAGCGGGTGCGCGTGAACGGAACGGAGGGGTGGGTGGTGCTGCTTGATTATCAAGTTGACATCAGATGATTGATGCGATAGCATCTGATGTATGCGTACCACCATCGATATCGCCGACGACGTACTACTGGCCGCCAAGGAGCGGGCTCGTCGTGAAAACAAGACGGCTGGCGAAGTCATTTCCGAGCTTGTTCGTCAGGCCCTAACGGCGCCGCAATCAACTACTGTGCGCGAGCCCAGCGCGGTGTACGGATTCAAACCGTTCGCGGCGCGCGGGAACGTGATCACCAATGAGTTGATCGACAAACTCCGCAACGACGACGCGTACTGATGCGCGCCCTGCTCGATGTCAATGTGTTGATCGCGTTGCTCGACGCCGATCACGCGTCGCATCGAGCAGCGTGGGCGTGGTTCAGCGAGTATGCGCATGCTGGATGGGCCTCATGCCCCATCACGCAAAACGGATGTATCCGCATTATTTCGCACCCCGGCTATCCGAACACGCAATCAGTGACGGAGGTTGTCGAGCGCTTGCGTGCTGCGACGGCGCACGTTGCTCACGAGTTCTGGGCGGATGGACACAGTGTGCTGGATGCAACCCTCGTTGATCCAACACGTGTGCATGGACCGAAACAATTGACCGATGTTTATCTGCTTGCGCTCGCCGTGAAGAATGACGGTCGGCTCGTCACATTTGACGCGGGAATTTCATTGAGCGCGGTCAAGGGTGCGCAATCGAAACATTTGGTGAGGGTGTAACGCAGGAACGCCCGCGCATCGCGCAACAAATTCGCTGTGGCATCGTTGCGCACTGATATTCGAAACGTTCGAAACAACCAACGTGCCTGGCCGCGAACGTGCGTGGAGTCCAGCAACTGTTTAAGCCTGCTGGACTCCATGATGTGTGCGCTACTGTATCACACTCCTACTTCGCTCCCAGCGCCGCCTGTAATCGCGCCTTCCCACCCACCACCGGCAGCGTAAACGACGATCCATCGAGATCGATCGTGATCTCGCTTCCCGGCGCAGGTCTCAGCGTAAAGCCGGCATCACTCGACAGAATCATGATGGCGAGTTGTTGTCCCGGAAGAATGACCTGATCGTCGGCCTGCAACGGGAACGTCATCGTGTAGAACTGTCCCGGCTTGAGCGGTTCACCGCGCGTCATCGACGTGTAGTCGCGATCGCTGGTGAGCGATTTCCAGTTTTGCGGATCGGCCCAGCCGCGCGTGGCCACACCTTTCTGCCCGTCGCTGCCGATACGCGCAGAGTCGTACGGCAATGTTACGAGATACACCGAGAGATTCACGGCCGGTTTGTTCGCTGCCAGTTTGAGCGTGACAACTGTACGCCCCGAGAGATGCACCGTGTCCTTGAGTGCAGGCAACGCGTACAACAATCGATTGGGTGATGATCCGGCCAGCGCCATCATTGCCGGCGACACATGAAAATCGTCGGTGAGTTTTTCTGTGCCTTGTTTCGTTGGTGCAGCGAACGCGAGTGAACCAACAGCACTTCCGCCTTTCGCCGGAAATACTTTTACGGCAGCAGCACCCGGAATTGGATAATCGGAAAAGAACAACGGCGCCGGTGTCGGGCCACCGCGTCCACCAGCACCAGCCGGTGAAATTGCGTTGGATTGCACGATCATCACGCGCGGTAGCGTATCAACACCGTTGTTGACGCCGTACAGATAATGCGCCCACCACTTGTTTACGATGTCGGCCGGCGGACTGCCGCCATGTCCGCCCTGGTGCATGTACAACTTCGCACTTGGATTGATCTTTTTGAGTGCATCCCACATGCGAATCGTGTGTTCAGGCACCACGTTCCAATCGTTGAATCCGTGCGCGAACAGCACTGCCGCTTTCACGTTTTTGAGCAATGGCGTTTGATCGCGATCGGCCCAGAACTGATTGAAGTCACCGCTCTCGCGGTCGGATTGTTGCGCCATGATGCCATCGCGCCAGATCTGGTCGCATCCTTCGCGGTTACGCCCCGAGTGAATGAAATCGTACAACACGCCAATGTCTTCACCCAGATATCCACCCGGCGACCGCACTAATCCGTTCGAGCGATAGTAGCGATATTGCGAGGTGTTTGGCGACATCGGAATGATCGCTTCCAGTCCTTGCACGCCCGTGATTGCAGCCGCGAGTGGCATCGTGCCTTCGTACGACGTGCCCGTCATTCCCACTTTACCGTTCGACCAAGACGCGGCGCTGACTTCAACGTTGCCGTCAATCGTGGTGTATCCTTTTGCGCGTCCGTTCAGCCAGTCGATCGCATACTTGGGCGTGACGTTTTCAATCGAATCACCAACGGTCGGACAACCGCCGGACAGTCCCGTGCCTGAATTTTCGACTGTGACTGCGGCGAAACCGCGGGCCACCCACTGCACCGGCCCTTGATTGAGTCGCATGGTTTCGGAAAACGCGCGATACACTGGAAGCACACGCGGTGGTGATGAGGCTCCCAGTTCCTGATTGACATCCCAGTCGGGTGACTCATTGTTGGTCGGTCCGATGTACGGCGACGACAACATCAAAATCGGAATCTTGAGTCCCGCCTTCTCGGCCGCGCCTGGACGCGTGACCTGCACGTGAACGCGATCGAGCTTGCCGTCGCGGTCGCTGTCGAAGTTGGTCACCACCCATAGCGACTGCCGGATAATCTGCGCGGTGTCGGCGAACTCCATGACCGGTTGCATTACGCCGTCCTTGACGACCGCGCCGAGTTTGCCGTTGGCGCCAATGCCGGACACGGGTGGCGGGCCGGGAGGTGCGCCGCGACCGCCTTGGGCATTGGCTGCGCGTGAGGCAGCGAGCGTGATGGCGAGGACAGCGCTGAGGCGGTGCAGGTGGGAGCGACGCATGGGATTGAATAAAGTGTGGAGGCGCTGTTTTACGGTGGGATCAGTCGTGGGCGTCGTGCGCGACCTGTTGCGGTAGGGCGGTGCCCTGGCACTACTACGAATGTATCCGGGAAGCTCTACGCAGGGTTAACGGTTTGTCGATCAAAAATATCAGCCCTATTCCTGCA
>JBDUBA010000216.1:0-4474 GCA_040004335.1 Gemmatimonas sp. | reverse complement strand
GTTGTTGAGCGCGTCAAGCGAATCGGCTTGCGCGAGCAGGGTCGTGGCGGCGCGTATAGTAAGCACGAACGCAGTGTGCCATACTCGCACTTCACAACCATCACCAATCCATTTTGCGCCGCTACACCAGACTGCGCGATCGGAGCGGTGATTCGGCAGAGAGCCCATCGAGGAGTTGATCCATGAGCAAACCCATCGCGTGGTTAAACGGTCAGTTTGTCGCTGAGTCGGAGGCGCATGTATCGATTTTTGATCGCGGGCTGTTGTTTGGCGACGGCGTGTACGATGTCGCCACCGTGTTGCATGGCGGGTTACTCGATGCTGAATACCATCTGGCTCGCCTGGGTCGTTCGTGTGCGGCGATTGGATTGACCAATCCACACACGGTTGCCGAATGGACCGCGATGATGCTCGAGTTGCTGCGGCAGACTGGTGTGATGGAGGGTATGGTGTATCTGCAAGTGACACGCGGTGCGGCCGAACGCGACTTTGCGTTTCCAAAGGACACGCCGCCCACCGCTTTTGCCTATGCGCGTACGAAGACGCTATTGAACGACCCCAACGCCAACGGAGTTACGGCGGTCACAACTCCTGACATTCGATGGGCGCGACGCGATATCAAAGCCACTTCGCTGCTTGCACCCGTATTAGCGAAGCAATTCGCGCGCGAACAGGGCGTGTTTGAGGCCTTCATGCACGAGGATGGCATCATTACGGAAGGCGGTTCGAGCAACGCATTCATGGTGCGCAACAACATGGTCACCACGCAGCCGCTCACGAACACAATTCTGGCGGGCGTGACGCGTCACATCATTCTGGATATTGCAGAAGCGGCGGGGTTCGCCGTGGAAGAACGTGGCTTCACTGTTGACGAAGCGCTGGCCGCTGACGAATTATTTCTGAGCAGCGCCACGACCTTTGTTCTGCCTGTGATCACGCTGGACGGAAGAGCAATTGGCAACGGAGTTCCTGGTCCGATTTCGGTCAAGCTGCGCGAACTGTACATCGCGCGCGCGTTGGCAAAAGTGGCGATCGCTCAGGACGATTGATACACGCGCCCTTTCCACTCCACCGTCTGGCCGCGTACAACCGACGCGACACCGATGATCGCGAAGACCATCATTCCCAGCGGTACAAAGATCACGCGCCACATTGGCGTGCGCGCGAATCTGTTGATGGTTGCGAAGAAAACAAGCAACGCGATAGTCGATATCCAGCACCATGCGGACAGTGCCGCTGTGGTGTGAGAGCCACCGAGTCGCATCAGGATGCGCGCCACACCCACCAACATTGGCAGGATAATGAAGAGCGGCGTACCCACGAGTGCGAGCGGAAAAACCAGGCGTCCGAAAAATCCGCCGCGCATCGCCATCCGTCCGCCTGCATAAACATTTTTCATCCATCCGCGCACAATCGAACGAAATCCGTCGTACATACGAGTCGAGAGCTGGTTCGTCCCGATCAAGAGTGAGACGCGAAATCCGGCTTCGTGCGTGCGTTGGGCCATCATCAAGTCTTCGGCGACCGTGCCCTTCACCGCCGCATGTCCTCCAACTTTGTCGTATGCGGCTCTCGTCATCATGAAACATTGGCCGTTGGCAATAACGTCAGCCGAGTGTTTGGCATTCTCTATTTCCAGCGTTCCGCCAAATCGAGCGAGCAGAATTGCGAACACTGCCGGTTGAATGGCTCGCTCCCAGAACGACACCATCTCCTGCGTGCCCGCGACTGACATCAACCCCGCATCGCGACTGGCACGCGCGTGCACAAGGCGCGCGATGAGGTCGGGCGCATGACGTGTGTCGGCGTCGGTGAAGAGCAACAAGGAACCGGTGGTGTGCTGCACACCGCAGTGACACGCCCACTGTTTACCAAACCAATCCGATGGCAAGTCGGCGGCGTCAATGACAGTCACTCGCGGGTCGCGCTGCGCCGCACTCTGCGCGAGCGCCGCGGTGTGGTCGTCGGAATGATCGTTCACGACAATGATTTCAACATTCAACCACGATGTCGCGCGCAGTGACTGTACACATGCCGCGATGTGTGCCGCCTCATTGCGCGCGGGCAATACGATCGAAACGCGCTCCGGATGCGCGACATTCGGGTTTGAATCGTAGCTGTCCAACGACACCGATCGCCGTTGCCGACGTACCGCCACAAAGGGCAATACGATCCAGGGAAGCGAGAATAGAAGGGCGAGATACCAATCGTGCGCAGTCAACATATCGCAATTTAGACTGGTGACGCAGATTGCGGGCGGCCGCGGCGCTCGGCGCGTACCTTCGTCGACGAGATGTGCAACAGGCGTTGCTGCGCCGGATTCTGTTCAATACGTTCCGTTCCATGAAGACCTTCTACCAATTGCGCGATGACAGAACCTGACGCGCTTGCACCTGGGGCGCGCGTTGCGCTCGTCGCCCCATCCGGACCTCTCAAGGGTCAGGAAGATGTTGAGCGCGCTATAGCCACCGTGCAGTCGTTGGGCTGGGTGCCGGCTGTTGCAACCAACGCGCTCAACCGCACCGGATATTTTGCAGGCGACGATGCCGTCCGCGCTGAAGCGCTCAACGCCGCCATCGCTGATCATGACGTTGATGGCATCTGGTGCCTTCGTGGCGGATACGGCGCCATGCGCCTGCTCGGACTGCTTGATGTGTCGCCACTCAAGACACGCGCCAAGCCATTAATTGGTTATTCCGACATTACGGCGCTGCACTCAGCGTGGCAGCGTGCGGGAGTTATCAGTTATCACGGACCGGTGGCGCGCGCCGTGCTTACGCCATTTTCGCGGGAATCGCTGCACCGTGCTATTGCGATGCGGAGCGATTCCGCCGGACAGGCAGATGCTGCGATCGTGTTGCGTGAGGGGCGTGCGCATGGACGGTTGGCCGGCGGAAATCTGGCGCTGGTTGCGGCGCTGTGTGGTACGGCGTGGGCTATCAACTTTCGCGACGCGATTGCTGTGCTCGAGGACGTGAACGAGTCGGTTTATCGCGTCGATCGCATGTTCATGCAGCTCAGGCTTTCTGGCGCGTTGGACGGATGCAAAGGCCTGGTGTTTGGCCATTGTACGAACTGTCCGGAGGCGTCCGACGAAGGGTCGCGCACGTTGCAGGACGTTGTGCAGGAAAACGCAGACGCACTCGGTGTGCCCGCATTGCTGGGAGTTCCGTTGGGCCATATCGACGATCAATGGACACTTCCGCTCGGGGCGCAGGCGGTGCTCGACGCGCGAATGAAGAGTTTGCATGTGCAGCGGCATGCGGAACAGAAAGGTGCGGATCAACGCGCACGCTAACTGAGCGCAGACTCATTGCGCGAACGACGAACACAACCAACGACTACTTACGTCATCATTCAATCCGATACAGTCTCATGCCAATCAAGTCAGGCCAGCAACTCATTGCGGAAGCGAAAACAAAAATAAAAGAGGTCACCACGCGGGACATCCAGAAACGCATTGCGAGCGGCGAAAAGATCGTCTTGCTCGATATTCGTGAAGCGAACGAGTGGAATCTCGGACACATTCCAAACGCGGTGTATCTCTCCCGCGGCGTACTCGAAACCACCATCGAAGGGCGTGTGCCGCGCGAGGCAACGGTAGTGCTGTATTGCGCGTCGGGAAATCGGTCGGCACTGGCAGCTGTCACGCTGGACGAGATGGGTTATGAAAACGTCGCGTCGATGGCGGGTGGTTTTCGCGACTGGGTGGGCACCGGCGGCGACGTCGAGGACTGACGTACCCATCAGCCAAGCGACGCTGCTACCGTGACACTCAACGACAACCAGCAGGAGCGCGAGTTGGCTTTGGCCGAGGGACTCGCGCAAACACTGCAACATCCCGTTGTACAAGAATTCATTCGGCGATTGACGGAGCGACCGGCAGTTGCTGTGAATCCTTATTCTGGTGCAAAACAGGCCGCGGTGGCCGCGCTCATTCGCATCGCTGACGAACGTGTCGAACTGTTGTTCATCAAACGCGCGCTACTTGAGCGCGATCCTTGGAGCGGTCACGTCGCGTTTCCAGGTGGACGCCGTGATGCGGCAGACGAATCGCTTGCGGTAACGGCCATTCGCGAAACGCGCGAGGAACTGTCGATGGACATCGCGCGTCACGGAAAAATTGTGGGTCGGCTTGACGATCTCGCACCCCGTTCGCCGGCGCTGCCGCCAATCATTGTGCGCCCGTTTGTGGCCGTTGTGCCGGCCTCTTTGACGTTTGAGCTGAGCGCCCGCGAAGTGGCTGACGCATTCTGGGTTCCGATTTCGTTATTGCGCTCGCCCGAGGCCCAAACGGACTATCAATTGTCGCGCGATGGTGTGGAAGCACGGTTTCCGGCTTACGCGATTGGCTCGCATGTCGTGTGGGGATTGACCGAACGCATTGTGAGTCAGCTGCTGCCACTATTTGAGGGGTTGGCGTAAGAGGTCCGTGGACCCGGTCCGTTGACCCGGTCCGTTGACCCGGTCCGTT
>JBDUBA010000445.1:0-4475 GCA_040004335.1 Gemmatimonas sp. | reverse complement strand
GCCGTTCCCTTGCCAACAAACGCCAACTCCGCGTACACGCCACTATCCGGCGTTGACCATGAATTGATGGCGAGCATGTTGCGGTTGGTCGCAAACTGCATGAGCGGCGCGTTCTTGCCGTCAAGTGTGATTGATGCGTCGAGCGGATCCCACGCGGGGCTTGTGAGCGGGCGGGCTTCAATGCGGTACGTCAGGCGGTCCGTCGGTTTCGCAGCGTCTTCTGTTACGTAACCGGCCGCTTTGAGAATTCCCTCAACGTGATCGAGACTTTGGTTGAATCCGGTATTCCCGGGCCATCGAAACCATTGGTCCATGAACACCACGACGTCTTTCGCGCGCGTGCCTGAAATTTCCGGGCGCGTCAGCTTGAACAGCGCCGCGATTTCCGGTGCGGTGCCGTTCGCGACAACGGGTTTCGTTTGAGCGGACAGCAGTGTTGAAGCGAACGTCGCGACGGCGAGAACAACGCGTGAGATGTGGCGCATGGTGTGGAGCTTGGGTTCGGAGTAGCGAGCTTTCGATACCGGGGTCAGAGCCAACAGCCAAATCCACTCTGCGCGAATTTGGTACTGGGGTCAGAGCACCGGGGACGTTTTGCTACCGGGGTCAGAGCCAACAGCCAAATCCACTCGGCGCGAATTTGGTAGTGGGGTCAGAGCACTGGGGATGTTTTGGTACCGGGGTCAGAGCCAACAGCCAAATCCACGCGGCTGCCCACCCCCGACCACGTCCGATCAACATTACACCCGCAACGCTTGCGGGTGAGATGGTCGCCCTTATTAAATTGCGCTCACGACCGGGGTGCCACTGCCACAAACGGCAATGGCTGAGAGAGTCCCGTAGAACCTGATCCGGATCATACCGGCGTAGGGAGTCCATATGTCCTCTGCAACAACTGGTGCGCGCCACGGGCGCGCCCACCTTCGTGCTCGCGCGCGCCAAAAGGCGCTGCCAATCTCAACATTTGCTGCCGCGGTCGCCCTGGCCAGCATCTTCGCTGGGCCGCTTGCCACACGCGCGCTGGCGCAAGCCGGCGGCGGAACCACGCAGCGCACTGCGGCCGACAGCGCCGCGCAACGCGCCGACTCCACGCGACCGCTTGAACGCGTAATCATCAATGCCATTCGGGGATCGGGGAGTGCGCCAGTCTCGGCCACAACCGTCACGCGCAGCACCATCACGCGACGCAACTTCGGCCAGGACGTTCCGCTCTTGCTGCAAGGTGCCGCGCCGTCGCTGACAGCATACGCCGAGTCGGGGACGAATTGGGGTTATAGCTATTTGCGGCTGCGGGGCATTGATCAGTCGCGCATTAACATCACGATGGACGGTGTCCCGCTCAATGACGCCGAGGATCAGGTGTTGTACTTCGCCGACTTTCCCGATCTCTCGGCCAGCATTCAGTCGGTGCAGGTGCAACGCGGCGTTGGCACGAGCAGCGCGGGCACAGCCTCGTTTGCCGGTTCGGTCAACTTTGAAACCATCGCACTCGCTACTCGCGAACGCGGGGGTGACGCGCAGCTGCAATTGGGATCGTTTGGAGCGCGTCGTGGCATGTTGTCCTACAGCACGGGACTCACGCCATCACGTTTTGCCGCGAATGCAAGGTTCAGTGCGCAGCAAACGAATGGTTACCGCTATCACTCGGGTGTGTACGGCTATTCCGGCTTCCTGTCTGCCGGATATTTCGGCGACCGTGACATTGTGAAATTCACCGCGACCGCGGGATTGATGAAAGACACGCTTTCATATCTCGCCGAACGCGAGGTTGATTTACGAGGCGATCGTCGGATCAATTCGCTCGCGCCCAATGAATTGGACAATTTTGGCGAGCAGCTGTTATCACTGGCGTACACGCGGTTGTTGTCGACGAACATGTCCGTCTCGGCAACGGGATACCGGCTGTCTGCCGCGGGCAACTACGACGCCGCTTTCGACGGCAGTTTGTACAACTATGTGCTCGATTTTACGACGTACGGCGTAACGAGTGCGCTGCATCGTGAGCAGGGACAACTCAAACTCGATGCCGGCGTGAACGCGAGCACGTACGCGCGTGATCATCAGGCGGCCGTGCGGCCCGCGTTAAGTACGCTGTTGTACGACAACACAGGTCACAAGCAGGAAGTAAGCGCATTTACCAAGGTCGCGTTGGTCAGTGGGCGAGCAACCTGGTTTGGCGATCTGCAGTTGCGCCGTCCGCATTTTCGATATGAACCAAGTGCGGCTTCGGGAGTGACGGAGCGGGATATTTCGTGGTTCTTCGTGAACCCGAAAGTTGGTGTCACGCTGCAAGGCAAAGAAGGATTGAGCTACTACGCGTCGTACGGCATCACCACGCGCGAGCCAACGCGCAGCGACATGTTTGCGGGCGCCGACGACATGGATGCGAGCAACGTTGCGTCAATTGGCGATCTCACGCGCGTCAAACCGGAACGTGTTTACAACGGTGAAGTTGGCGCCACGCTGAAAACGAACTCTGTGCAATTTTCCGCGAACGTGTTCAGCATGGAGTTCCGAAACGAGATTGCGAAGATTGGTGCGTTGAGTCTCACCGGCTCAGCGCTGCGTCGAAACGTTGGTCAGACGTATCGTCGCGGTCTGGAACTGGAGGGGAACTGGCGTGCAACGAACAAACTCACGCTGGGCGGTAACGCGACATTCAGCATGAATCGCATCAAGAGTTACACCGATTCGAGCGGCACGACGCCCGAGACATTCAAGAACGTGCAACCGCTGTTAACGCCACGTGTATTGACGTCGCAGCGTGGCGAATGGGCGATTTCACCGAATGTGCGCGTGTCAGTGGAAGGGCGTTATCAGAGCAAAGCATTCCTCACGAACACGGGCAACGAAACGCTGATGTTACCTGACTACTTCGTACTTGATGGATCACTGCGATTCAGTCTGCGCGGACAGGCGCTCGTGGTGCGCGGCGCGAATCTTGGTGACACGAAGAAGTTCAGCAGCGGATACGACAATGGCGATGGGCCGGCGTATTACATCCTGCCGCCGCGCAGTGTGTTTGTGACGGCAGAAATTCGGTTTTAGGTTGGGGAACGTGCGGAGTATCGCTTGTACCGCGAGCGATACTCCGTCGAGATCGCGTTGGCCGTGATCCTGACAAACAATTGAGTTTCAGCAGGGAAAAGTTGTCGCGCGATGAAGAAACGGAACGGTTGGCTATCTCTCGATTCGCCGCCGTTCCAACTCCCATGCACTGCCAACTTTGTGCGCGACAAATACAACGTTGCCCCGACCAAATCCCACAAGTACGCAATCTGCGGGTAACTGCACGCGCTCAATCATTCCACGCTGCTCGTTCACTATGTCGTACAGCAGGCCGCCCTGCGCGTGCGCAGACGTCGTTGGAAGAATCCAGAGGTTGCCAACGAGATCGGCTTTCAGCGTTCCTTCGCGAATCGATTTTGCTTTGCTTCTCTTCGTCCGTGACGCGCTTCCAATCGTACGGAAGTTTTTCACTTGAGGCACTCGTGCCATCGGCATGAATCCAGTCGACGTGGTAGTCGTGCGCACGCACAATCCCGAGTGTTCCCGTGCTGAGAACCGTCCAGTCGTCGGGGCCATGGGGAAACGGATTGAACACAACAGTTGCCGATTGTTTTCCGGTGGCGGGATCTGTTGTGAGCGTCATTCCCGGCAGACGGGTAATTCCGTAATGCGCAATTGTGTCAATCGTGCGTTTGTCCAGATCGACTCGAACAATGGCAATTGTGTCGCGGCCAGCAGTAATCGGCGGATCGCCAGGTTTCAGTGGTGGTCGACCGTCCATCGCACGATAAATGAAACGTCCACGGTTATCGAATGCAGCGGCACCGGCGTTGGGGATTGAAGGGCTCAGCAGGTCGGTCGATTTTGGATGTGATATGGTGGCCGAGATATTTCCCTTCGAATCGATGGCGACAAACGCAGGAATCGAATAATCAATCAGCAGCGTTGTGTCACCACGATACGGAATCAGTGGGTTCGCGAACCCATTTACCGGATAGGGCACGCTCCCGGTTCCGGCGCTGTCCGAAATGACGATAGCCTTTCTGAGCGTTGAGTCGAACAGGAGAAGGCGTCTTCCACTGCGGTCGTGCGCAAGCACACGTCCATCCGGAAGTTCGGCGATGCTTACCGAGCGGAACGCAAAAAGCACCACTGATCGAGAAGCGTCAGCGAGCCGGCGAACAGGCACGTCGGGCGCTTGCGCGTGCAGTGTCGGAGTAAGCGTGATCACCGCAAGTACTTCCATCACGAGGCAAACAGTTGCTGCGCGCAGCGCTCTTCCCGCTCTTCCAAAACCGGTTGCAGCAATTAGAAGGGTCTGCATGGAGCGTCTGTGTTGGCGGCGGAGATTCGGGGGCCCGTCAGAGATACAAATCAAAAGTGCAACCCACCACTGCAACCCGCGACTGCAACCCGCGACTGCAACCCACGACTGCAACCCACGACTGCAACCCACGACTGCAACC
>JBDUBA010000503.1:0-15262 GCA_040004335.1 Gemmatimonas sp. | reverse complement strand
CTTCTGCGACACTACACTAGTGGGACGGCCTCCACGACGTATCTTGAAACCTCGACCCCGTTTGCCCGAAGTTGATTCGGCACCCCTGCGATCCAATCAACCGTATGGCCGCCATCTCGAGCCACCTCACAACCGACTCCGTTTCCATCACACCCTCGGTGCGTTCTGCCGAGCGTACGTGGCCGTTGACTGCGGTACTGGTGGCGTCCGGTTGTATCGTCGTCGGCCTCATCTGGGACATTTCGTGGCACCGCTCGATTGGTCGCGACAGTTTCTGGTCGGCGCCACACATCCTCGAACAGGTTGGAGCGCTCGTTGCCGCGTGTACGTGCGGTTGGCTGGTGCTGCAAACGACATTCGGCGGCGACTCTGCCTCGCGCGCCACGAGTGTGTACGTGTGGGGCTTCCGCGGACCGCTCGGCGCATGGGTGTGCATCTGGGGCGCGGTCATGATGGTGACATCGGCCCCCTTCGACAACTGGTGGCACAATGCGTACGGACTTGATGTCAAAATTCTAAGTCCGCCACATGCGGTGCTGGCGATTGGTATGATCGCCATTCAGGTTGGCGCGTTGCTCATGGCGCTGGCTAAGCAGAATCGTGCTAACGCCGAGACGCAACAGCAACTCAGTTTGATGTATGCAGCCGCGTCGGGCATCATACTCGCGTTGCACGCCACCGTGCTGTTGGAGAACGCGGCATTCCCCAACCATATGCACAGTGTGGCGTTCTACGTGATGACGGCGGTCGGCATGCCGCTCATTCTTTTGGCCACGTCGCGTCCATCACATCTGCGTTGGCCCGCAACCACAACCGCCGCGATCTACATGGGTATCGCGCTGGTGATGATCTGGATTCTGCCACTGTTTCCGGCGACCGCGCGTCTCGCGCCGATTTACAATCCGGTCACGCACATGGTGCCGCCGCCGTTTCCGCTATTGATCGTGGTGCCGGCAATCGCGATTGACATCATCATGCGACGAGTTCGCAACGATTGGTGGCGCGCCGCGTTGATCGGAGCATCGTTCGTCGTGTTGATGCTCGTGGTCCATTGGTGGTGGGGCGAGTTTCTTTTGTCGCCCGCGGCCCGCAACGCCTTCTTCGCTGGTGATCAATGGGATTACAACGTGCGACCGGGTCCGTGGCAACAACAGTTCTGGAACACCGAACAATCGGCGGCCCCGTTCGTGAAAGGACTGCTGTTTGCGATCGTCACCGCCATGGCGACGTCTCGTTTGGGTCTGTGGATTGGTGCAGGCATGGCCCGCGTTCAGCGATGACGCGATGAACGTGCGGCGCGTGGGGCGTGTGTTCGTGCTCGCGAGTATCGCAGTTCTGTGTTCGGCGCACATTGGCAGTCCCGATGCGTGGTATAACGGACCGGCCGGTCCATATCACGTGTTGGTGCACGTGCAGGCACCGCCGGTTGTGCCGGGCATTGCCATCATCAGCATTCAACCGCAAGAAAAAGTTGAGACAATATCGGCGTTCGTGAACAAGTACGACGCGGTTGCCGGTGGTCCGCCGCCCGACATTGCTCGGCCTGTGAGTAACAATCCCGGTTGGTATCGCACGCACCTGTGGGTGATGGATCCCGGATCGAACAGTGTGACCGTGTCATTGCATGGCGCACAGGGCGTGGGCACGGTGGTGGTGCCGCTCGTAGCGGTTGCGGCTCGCCGATTGGAGTTCAACGGACCACTAACGGTTGCCCTTGGCGCGGCCGGATTGATTCTGGTTGCAGGTTTGTTGACGGTGGTGGGCGCGGCGGTGCGCGAATCGGTGTTACCGCCGGGTGTTGAAGCCGATGACGCGCGCCGCAAGCGTGCGCGATTTGCCATGTTACGCGGTGCGGTTGTGATTGTGCTCGTGCTCGCTGCATTTGGCGCGTGGTGGCGCGCCGAAGATTCTGTGTTTGCACAAAATCTCTTCAAGCCGCTCACTGTCGCGGCACGAACTCGGTTTACCGATGGCGTTGGCAATCAACTCGTGCTCACGATCACCGATGCACGCTGGGCGGAACGCAACAATGCCCGCAGATTGCGCTTTCGAGGTGGTAACGAATTCACCACGTTGATAGACGATCATCAAAAGTTGATGCACTTGTTTGTGATTGCTGAAAATGGACAGTCGAATTTCGCGCACTTGCATCCAACAACCACCGATAGCGCATCGTTTACGTCGGTGCTGCCAGCGCTGCCGGCGGGTCGGTATCGCGTGTTTGCGGATGTGTTGCATGCCACGGGGCTTACGGAAACGCTGTCGACGACAGTTCTGATCGAAGCATCTGGTGCGCGACCAGAGGTCCGCCTGACGGACGTGGATGATGCCTGGATTGCGGGAGCCGCGCTTGACGCCGCCTCGACGGCCAAACTGGCTGATGGAAGCACGCTGACCTGGATTGGCGCGAGCGCGCCGCATGTTGTTGGTGAAGAGGCGAGTCTTCGGTTCACTCTGACACCACCGGCTGGTGACACTGCGGCATTGCAGCCGTACCTCGAGATGTTGGGGCACGCGGCCGTCGTGCGCGACGATGGTGCTGTGTTCATTCACCTGCATCCGATGGGCACAATTTCAACGGCGGCGCAAACCATGTTGTCACGTTCACGCGGCGACGCGCACGACATGCCGTTGCCCGGAACGTCGCGAACCGAGATGCCGGGGATGGCGATGACGGGAAACACGGCGGCCGGAGATACGCTCCACTTTCCGTACGCATTTCCAATGCCGGGCAATTACACGGTCTGGGTTCAGGTCAAACGGCACGGACGTGTCTTGACCGGTGCGTTTCGCGTACGGGTTGCGGCGGCGGGACAGGGCAAATCGTGACGGTGCTGTTAACCGCACTGCAACTGTACGGAGCGTTACTTTCATCGCGATGAACTCCACGTGCCCGCGCATCATAACCTGCCCGTGATCGAATCCAGTACCCCACACGGATCAGGACCGGACGCCCCGCCACCCGCTCACCGCGAAACGCTCGCCCTGGTGCTCGGCGGCGGCGGGGCGCGTGGCGCATATCAGGCCGGGGTCATCCGTGAAATTGCAAGACGATTTCCGGCACTCGAACTGCCAATTCTGACAGGCATTTCCGCTGGCGCGATCAGCACCGCATTTCTCGCAGCAAACGGCCGAACCATTGGTGAAGCGGCCGACGAGTTGGTCAATCTTTGGTTGTCGGTTGCGTCGAAAGACGTGTATCGCATTGATACGACGTCATTGCTCGGGAATGTCTTCAAGTGGGGCTGGCGACTGGCGATGGGTGGTTTGTCCGACCGCAAAGAAGGGAAACACGCCCTCGTTGACACGGCGCCTCTTGCACAATTTCTGAAGTCGAAACTTCCGCTGGACGCGAGCGGGGGGATTGGCGGCATCGATCGCAATATTGCCAGCGGACGCCTGAAAGCGGTGGCGTTATCCGCGACGAGTTACACCACCGGACAATCGGTCACGTGGGTGCAGGGGCGCAATTTGTCGTTGTGGGAACGCCCCCAACGTCGTGCCGAAATTGTGCCTCTCACAATCGATCACGTCATGGCGTCGTCGGCGCTTCCGCTGCTGTTCCCGGCAGTTCGCGTTGACAAGGAATGGTATGGTGACGGTGGTATCCGTTTGACCGCGCCCCTCTCACCCGCACTGCATCTCGGCGCGTCGCGAATTCTGACGATCTCAACGCGGTACGCACGGACACGCGCGGAATCGGACGTACCACTCGTTGTTGGATATCCTCCGCCAGCGCAGGTGGTCGGCGCGCTCTACAATGCGGTGTTTCTTGATCTCATCGATCAGGACATTCACCGATTGCAAATGGTGAACAAGCTGTTGGTGAAAATTCCGGAAGCGGCACGCAACGGGATGCGTCCGGTCGACATTCTTGTGCTGCGCCCGTCGCAGGATCTTGGTAAGCTGGCACGGCTGTTTGAACCCAACCTCCCTCCGGCGCTGCGTTTCCTCACGCGTGGCTGGGGCACGCGGCGCACCGCCAGTCCCGACATGCTGAGTCTCATGATGTTTCAGCCAGACTATCTGCGCGCGTTGGTGGAACTGGGAGAACAGGACGTTGCCGCGGATTGGAAACGAATCGACGCATTCCTGCAGGGAGTGCGCGTAACCGCCGATGTGCCAGCGAGAACCATCGCGGGTGAACAAGTGCCAAAAATTCCGTAATTGGCGTCCGGCCTCAGGGCGTACCGCGGCAGCCGCTCGACAAATCGTTTCGGAGACGCCATGTTCGTAGGCTCCTAACTCAGCCCGGAGCCTTTAATGTCTGAATCCCTCGTTCCTCGTCGTTTCTTCCTGTCGCGTTTGGGTGCGATCGCGGCGGCACTGGGCATCTCGTCAACGATCGGATGCGCCGCACCGGCCGCGGGCGGCGACGCCAACAAAGACGCCGCGACTCCAGCGGCCGCACCGCCTGACGAACTTGAATCGTGGATTGCTGCAACATTCAAAGGACAACACAAATGCATATACGATTGCGTGCTGGCCGGCGGAGCCATTGACGGCATTCTGTATGCGCGCAACCTCATCGTGTCGAGTCAGGAAAAGTTGGGAACCAAAGATTCCGACATGAGCGTCATCGTTTCGTTCCGGCATTTTGCAACGCCGTTTGGTTACAACGACGCCATGTGGGCGAAGTACCCAATGCTTGCCCAAATCATGAAATACGACGATCCCACCACCAAGAAACCAGCCGTGCGTAATGTGCCCCTGCACGACGAGTGGAGTGGATTTTCTGATGCGTCAATTCCGGGAATGGCGAAACACGGCGTGCAGTTCACCGTGTGTGGAGCAGCAACAACATTCATCGCCGGAGCGCTGGCCGGAAAAACTGGTGACGCGAAAGCCATCGAGACCGAGTTGTTGGCAAACCTCACGCCAAACACGCGTGTGGTGCCGGCCGGCGTGGTCGTGCTGCAACGGGCGCAGAAAGGAGGGTTTGCGTACACGTTTGCGGGATAACCTGCATGTGACGCACGTGCGCCTTCGCGGCGTGTGACAATTTGATCGCGAGCACGGACGACCACTGATGCGCCTTGGTATCTCACGGTCGTGTCAGTGGTCGACCGGTTGCGGCACATTCGCATTCTTCGGCGCGCTTGGCGCCTTTGCATCGTCGCTGGGCGCACTCCTGGAGTGGCGATTCATCATGGGTGCCGGCGCGGGACGGGGAAGATGTCTATCTGTGCAATTGGTGCAGTGCTGACGTATGTGCTGGTCGTCAGGCCGGCCGATAGGAGACGTGCTCATACCGGAGAACATGTGCACATGCTCTCCGCTGAGGACGTAGTGGATGTGCCGGTGGAAGTTGGCTGAATGCAGCTGCGTTCAGCGTAATAACTTCATTCAAGCGGATCGTTGGCAGCAGGCCCAACGCGGCTGTGATCCGCGAAGCAAATAGATTCAGCTATCGCGTTCGAATTATTTCGCGATAATCGTGAAGGTCACCGGCGGCATCGTACTGGCGCGCAACGTGTCGAGCAGCCCGAATTGATTGAGACGCATCGTGACCGTGGTCGTCCCGGCGGCTTCCGCGTGCAAGGTGTCCGGGCTCAGGAAGCGAAACGCTGGACTACGAGCCACCGACCACTGCATCGACGTTCGCACGCGCCCAATGACCTTGCCGGTTTTGTCGACGCCCAATACGCGCAGCTGCTCGTAGATGTACAGGCGTGATCCGACCGCAACTACAACCGTATCGGGATCGGCGCGCATACTCGCAAAATTGTCACCGATAGCAGCGAGGACGTTTGGGTACAGGATCTTGTCACCATATTTGGCTTCCTCGGCACGAAATTGCTCGACCAATTCCATCATTGCCGCACGTCTCATGGCCACCGTGTCGCCCGGTGCGGGTCGCGTGGCTGCGGCCGAAGCTCCACGCCAGCGCCATTGCAAGCGATAATTGAACCCTTTGGAGATATCCTGCGGTTCAATGCGAATAATCTCCTGTCGTTGACCGGGCTCCACGCGAACGGCCGTCGTATTTATTCCGCAGTATTGCTTCAGGTTTTGGCAATCGAGAATGCTGACTTCTGTAACGACCACCGGAACGCTCGATCCGTTCCGAACATACGCGATTCGGGCCTTGGATATGTCAAGCGCGGTCTGCACTTCGAGCAAGATGTTCTGGTTGTTTGGAGCAACGCGCGAAGCACTCTTTCCCCCGGACGAAGCGCAGGCGCTCACAATGGCTGCGCCCACGACCAAGGTCCAACAGAGATGTTTGATATCCATAACAATAGTGTTGAGAACAAAGATTGAAGTCGATCGACGTGCGTTATCTGACACACAATACATTGAGCGTCCAGTCATTTCAACTGCGCCCCCTGTCCCTGGCCAATTCGCATTGCGACAATGTGGCGCGGGTTTACCGACACCTGCGCCACACCGACGGGGCATTACTTCGGATCCAGAATCTTCGTTACGCGATCCGCAATATCGGTCCAGTGAGCCTTGAGCGTCGCTGACCTTGCCGTCGTGGCGGACGCACGCGCATCCCGCTGAATTTCACGCAACTGCATGCGAGCAAGCGCGGGCAAATCACTCTGCTGCAAATTTGGCACGGTCACGAATGGCGTTGGCCGAGATGGTGCTGCGCCGGGAGCGGCCGCTGCGGCTGGTGGAGGCGCAGGAGGGGATACCAACGCCTCCAACCGCTGCAAATACACCCGCTGCAGCACTCGGCGATTCCCATCCGGAGCCGTTGACCACACCGCACGTTTCAAGTCGGCCATATATTCGGTGAGCGGATACGCGTTGGCCGGATCAAACTTTTCAGCTTCGGACAATCGCGCCAATCGCGCAGCGCTCAACAGGGATGTCACGATGCTGCTTTGGCGTGCGCCGAGTACGGTCGATGGTCCAATACGCGAGATGATGTCGCGCGGCTGCAGCCACTCGGGCGTGGTGATGATGTTTTCAGACAGAAAGGTGAGCGCGGCTTTCTGTTTGGCTCTTGGGATTACCGTGTAAACTGCGCCGCTTTGATCGGCCGTTTTCAGATCCACGGCCACACCGCCAATCATAGTTGCAACGTGACCCATGTAACCCGCCCAGCGACCAACGGCTTCTTCATACACTTCCGTGAGGTCGTCAAAGTTTTCGCCGGGTTTCGTGGTCCATGAAACCAGCTGCGGAATCATCCGCTTGTAATTCATCACCGCATACATTGACGATTTCACCGGATCATCTCCCAGATCTTCCGTCTGATTGCGCGGATCGCCGCTCCCCAGCTGTTGCGACACGAACCGATACGGATACGGTCCGGTTTGATTCGCCAACCACTTGTTTAACGTCGGCTTCTCGGCATCCGCATTCGGCGCGTTAATCAAGCGGTAACCCCAATTGATGGCGAAATCATCAAACGGTCCAAGGCGACGAATGAAATCTTTCGTTTTGAGACCGTCGTTGGGCTGCGCGACGTAGTTCTGGCGCGCGTAGTCCATGATGGTTGCACTCACGCCGTACTTCCTGGTGAAGGATGGACTGCGCAGCGAATCGGTCGGAAACGATGCCGACGCCATCATGTTGTGTTGCAAGCCCAGTGCGTGTCCGATTTCGTGCGTGATAACTTGACGCATAGTTTCGCCCATCAGTTCGTCGGGGATGCTCAACGAACGCGCGTCGGGATTGGAGGCGCCGGTTTCCATGATCAACAAGTTGCGATATGAGCGCATGTGGTTGTGATACCACGTGATTTCACTGTTGATAATTTCACCCGAACGCGGGTCGTGCGTGTGCGGTCCCGTGGCGTTGCGTGTCAGGCTCGCGGCCCAACGCACGACCGAGTAGCGCGCATCGTCCATGTCAAAATCAGGGTCCTGCGCTTTCGTTGGCACATCTTTCGCCATGATGGCGTTTTTGAATCCCGCCTTCTCAAACACTTTCTGCCAATTCTCCACGCCTTCCTTCACATAACGCTTCCAGCGCGTAGGTGTTCCCGGGTCGATGTAGTACACAATCGGTTTGATGGGTTCAACAAGTTCTCCGCGCGCATACGCCGCGGGATCTTTTGGCTCGAGACGCCAACGCGTGATGAATTCCTGACTGGCCGCTTTCTGTTCATCCAGGCCATAGTTGACGCGGTCCACCGAAAAGAATCCAACGCGCGCATCGGCATTGCGTGGCTGCATCGGAACTTTCGGCAGCAGGATCAGCGACTGCCGGGTTTCCATGGTGACGCTGGCGCCGTTTCGGTCGAACGAGGGTGTAGCCGCGTCAAACGTCTGCACCTGCCGCACTTCGATGTTGATGGGAAATCCTTTCACGCTGGCGATGTAGCTGCGCGCAGGATCAAATCGACGAACTCCCAGTGTGCGTCGCTGATCGGCGTTCATGCCCGACGTTGCCGGATTGTCCGTCGAAAAGAAGTCAGTGACATCAACAACGCAGCTCGCGCCGTCTCGGCCAAACGCAGCAATTGGAAACGCAGCAATAATGGCAGGATAATTGTTTTGGGCGACACTCTTCGCAATCGGCAGCGTGTCGTCAGCAACGGCCTCCGTGCTGATACTTTTGAGCAGAATGCGTTCGCCCGAACGTTCCCAACGTATGAGGCGTTCGTTGAGTGAGGTGCCGGCGCTCTGAAATCCGCCGGAACCAGCCGGCACACCGGCAACACGCGTCACCATCAGGAAATCGCGGGCGATGAGAGAATCGGGAATTTCGAAGAAGAACTTGTCGTCAACATGGTGCACGGAAATCCCACCCCGATCGGTGATGGCCTTCGCGGTGATTACCTGCGCGTAGGGCCGCGGACTGCGACGTGCCGCGGCGTTCGGCGGCGGTGCGCCCTCGACTCCAGTCGCGGCGGCCGGTGGCGCCGTTGCAGGCGGTGTCACCTGTGCCAAAGCGACGTGAATCGTCATTGCTTGCAGAACGAGAACAACGGCGCTGCGTTGCAGAAATACGCGGGGAAAATACATGGGAGTCCGGTCTAGGGGCGGGAAGCGCGGCAGTAGCGGAGGGCGCTCGTGAACACACAACGGCGTCTGCAAATTGGCGTTCGTCGAATGAGACGGCAATGCAACGCGGCCAACCGGAGATGCGCGGGGACCCGTCGTCCCCATACACGGAGCGGCTGAATGGAGCTATACTGACAGTTCACCTCAACGACTGCCCACGTGCTGATTTGCCGAGTTCCAGGAACCGTTGCAATTGCAGTTGCGAGTGTGATCGTTGGTGGAGAAGCCGCGCAACTTCAGGCCCAAACGTCGACGGCCGAAACGACATCTGCTCACGCAGCAGTAGACCGTGCAAAGCAATGCCCGTCGTGCGCCGCCTGGAACGCACCGCAAGCGCCATTCCGCGTGTTCGGCAACACCTGGTACGTTGGCACGCACGGACTCAGTGCGTTGCTTGTGACGTCACCGAATGGTCACGTGCTCGTGGATGGAGCATTACCCGAGTCGGCGCCACTCATCGCGGCAAACGTGGCAGCGTTGGGTTTCAAAATGCAGGACGTCAAATTGATCGTGAATTCCCACGACCACCACGATCACGCGGGTGGGATCGCCGAGTTGCAGCAGCTGTCGGGTGCGCGGGTGATGGCGACGGCGTCGAGTGCACGCGTGTTGATGCGTGGCGATTCCGAAAATGACGATCCGCAATTTGGATTGACGCTGCCGTTTCCCAAAGTGAATGATGTTGGAATTGTGCGGGACAATCAGGTCGTGCGCGGTGGTGACAATGCACTCACGGCACATTTTACGGGTGGACATACGCCGGGCGGCACCACATGGTCGTGGGTTTCGTGCGAAAATACGCTGTGCCTCAACATCGTGTATGCCGACAGCCAAACCCCCGTGTCGGCGGACGACTTTCTTTTCACGCGTAGCAAAACGTATGCGACGGGTGTGCGCGATTTCGAGAATGGATTTCACGTGCTCGAACAGATTCGGTGCGATATACTCGTGACGCCGCATCCCGATGCCTCAAACCTTTGGCAACGTATTGCGCAACGCGACAGTGGTGTGGCCAATGCGTTGATTGATTCCAGCGCCTGTCAGCGTTATGCGCAAACAGCGCGCCAAAAATTGGCGACGCGCCTCACGACGGAAAAGAAGTCCAGGAAGTAACAAGCGAGCGTGTGATCGGGTTCGTGATGAGGTGATCGCAGCGGCGCCTGCAAGAGACACGCTGATTTGTTGGTCTGCGCCATGAACGATTTGTGAATCAAGGGTTGCAACTGTTTTTGCTGACGAACTTCTTAACAAATTCGTGAAGTTGGTGTTGCGCGACCAGGCTCCGGCCAGCGCGATTTCGGTAACGCGTCCGGAAACTGAATGATCTACAATGATCGTGTCACTCGCGGTGAGTCCTTCCGCACGCAGAGCAACCAACGGCACGTCGCCATGAGCTGCCATTTTTACCAATGATTTCATACGGAGCGTCAGGTGAAACAGCGCGCACAACCCTGGAATTCTCCAGTCGTCGTTTTTCTGCTGGTGTTTTGTCTGGTGCTGGCGACCGGCACACTGGTGGCACGGGAACTGAATGCCAACGGCCGCGGCGCGGTTCAGTCAAACCAACTGGCATTCGTTCCGAACTGGCGCGAAATCGCGTCGGTTGGTCAAACCCGCGGCAGCAACTCGGCACCAATTCGGTTGGTGCTGTTTGCCGACTACCAGTGTCCGGGGTGCGCCGCGTTACATCAAATGTTGGCGCTGGCCGCCGATTCCATGGCAACACGCCTGCAGATTGTCACGCGCCATTTTCCGCTTTCCGGGCACACATTCGCGCGTGTTGCGGCAAACGCCGCGGAGTGCGCGGCCGAGCAGGGGCGGTTCGCCGCGTTTGAGGATGTCGCCTATCAACACCAGGATTCAATTGGCCTGGTCGCATGGGAAACGTTTGCGAAACGGGCGGCGATTGCAGACAGTGTGGGTTTCAGCCGGTGTGTGCAGGAAAACCGGCATCACGAAGTGGTCGACCGCGATCGCAATGCGGCACTCGCCCTCAAGTTGCAAGGCACCCCAGTATACATCGTAAATGGGCAACCGCATTTCGGTGCCCCGTCGCTGGCAACGTTGATGCAGCAGTTGAATGAAGGAGCCGACCATGCGCGGTAACAGTGTACGACGGCTCCTGGTGTTCACGATTTGCTGCGTGGGGATTGTTTCTTCGCCGGCCAGCACACACGGTCAGGCGCATGCGTCCTTGCAATCGCTCACCCCGTTGAAATCCCAATTGCCATTTCAATCTCCATCCCGGCCGCAAGCTCCCACGCGCGGAACACCGTCTACTCCATCAACCAACGCGCGGACATCCAGGACAGACGCGCGCCGCTGGCTCCCCACCCCCACACTCGTCCACACCATCGTCGGACCCGATGGCGATGAACTCCTTACTCCCAGCAGCATCGTCGCGCTCAACAACGGGCAACTCGCGCTGTTCGACTTTGGTGCAATGGAACTGCGCGCATTTGCGACCGATGGTCGCCAGCTGTGGCGCACTGGACGCAAAGGCTCGGGGCCGGGAGAATTTCGAAACGCAATGGACCTTAAAGTGCTGCCGAACGGCGAACTGCAGGTGCTCGACATGGGTTCCAGGCGTGTCACCACTGTCTCCAGCACCGGGAAACTGGTGCGCACAATACCGGTGCGATTCTCCTCGTCGCGATTCATTCCACTGGCCGATACCACGCTCGTTGGACTGACAGCTGATGACAGCGGCGCGTTCTGGTCTGCGGTCAATCGGCGCGGCGATGTCGTGCAGCGCGGCGTCGCCCCGCCATCAATCGCCAATCATTCCAGTTTGACCAAAGAAATGTTCACCACGCGACTCGGCGCAGGTGCTGCGGTTGCATTTCGCTGGTCTGACAAGATTGCCATCCTAAACGCATCCGGCGGCGTTGCAAGAATACTCGATGGCGTTGAACCGCTTCCGTTTCCTGCCATCAAGTCATATCCGATGAAAGTCGGAAAGTTTACGGGCCAGGTTTCACGCATCGATCCGAAAGCTGTTCCTGGCGCGCTCTCAATTGCGAGCTCCGGTCAACAGATTTTCGTGCTGTTTGCAGGAGCAACAGCGAATCGTGGTCACATCATCGATGTGTATGATGCCAGGACCGGCGGATACGTGGGCAGTCAGTTGCTACCGAATGCAGCACAGGAATTGGTCGTGCTGGCCGATGGTTCGTTGGCGACGCTGCGTGCTGAGCCAATTCCGTCAGTGGATGTGTGGAAGGTGCCGTCGGCAAAAGTTGGCACGCACCCTGCCAATCGGGCGTCGCGCTCTGCATTACAGAAGTCCGTTGCAAAAGCGAGAGAGCAATGACCCGGGCCAATCCCGAAGCCGCCGGCTGTACACGGAAAGGAGTGGTGACCAGCACCAAGCGCGAGCCCTTCCGGCTCAGCGATCGGGGCACCATGACGCGATTCGAGTCTGATCACGCGTACATCGCGGTGCGCGATACAAGCCGCGCGGCGCGTGTACGAAACGTCTTCGCGTTTCTTGTGATGGTCGTGGCCGTTTCCAGCAGCGCGTGCAAACCTGTAACCGCCAGGCGTGCACCTTCCGCAACGACTGCCGCGATTGATTCCTCCGCCGAAACACACGCCGACTCCACAGGTCGATCCTTCACATTCGCACACGGTGTTCGCATTTATGTCAGCGCCGTCAACTGCGAAATGAACGCGGAGGATGCCGAACGCGTCAACAGTTTGTCGCGCATTCCAGGCCTCACCGTCGAAGTGGTGTTCACTGGAATCAGCGGCCACGATACAAGTGTCGTTGTACACGCCCAGCGCGATCTGGGCCTCACTGTTCCAACGCGCATGGTTCGCGACCACGAGCTTGCGCCGTACACGTCCATCGGAGGTGCATCGCTGCCGATGGCGTTGATGATCAAGGGGCGACAGCTCAAAACCATTGTGAGCGGTGAAACCATGCCGCGTACGCTGAGCATCGTGGAAGCCTCCTTGGCATCAATTGCACCACTCCCATCTAACACCAACCACTCTCCTGAGGGATAAATCATGTCAAAGCAACATCACGCCAAACTGAATTCGCGCACGTTGACCGCCAGTGTGTTGGCCGTCGTGTTCGCCCTGTCGTCGTCGGCCGCGTTGGCACGCGCCATGTCCGGACCACCCGATGAGTCCGAAGACGCCCCTGGCAAAACCGAAGCGTGCCGCGCAATTGGTTGTGCGGGTGGCAACCGCGCATGTGGAACGGTCTCGGGCAAACTCACAAGCGGCGCACCGCCGTTCGTTGGTGAGATCTCCGTATCGTGGACGTGTTACGAAGTTGGACCGACCGCATGAAACCGCCAACAAAACGCGCGAGATTCACGGCCGGAACGTTCGCGGCCGCCCTCGCGTTGAGCGCCTCCGTCGCATTGGCGCAAGACAAATCCGGTGCCGGTGGCGATGGCACGGAACCCTCGCCTGGAGAGCAGGCCTGCGACCTCATTGGATGCAACAACGGAAGTCGGTCCTGTGGCACGGCGACGTGGTCGGAGTGGATCTGGATCCCAACACCGTGGGTCTCCATCCCCTGGAAATTCACGGAATCCGTCTCGTGCTACGAGCTGCTGCCGGTCAACTGAGTTCTGTGACAGTGCGCTGACATTAGCGCGTAGTTCCCACGCGGTATCCTTTCAACACTTCTGGGGAGTCTCCCATGATCATACAGAATCGCAAACGCCTGCTCATCACGTCGGTCCTGGCCGTCGTGCTCTCGATCGCCAGCTCCGCCGCACTCGCATCCGCGATGAGCTACGACGGCGATGGCGAAGACGCCGAAATGAAAACAGCGGCCTGCAACTTCATTAGCTGTCCCGACGGCAGCCGCCTCTGCGGCAGTGCCGGCGGCGCCATCAAGATTGGCATTCCGCCGTTTGTTGGTGAAGTGAATGTCACGTACACGTGTTACGAACCGATTCCTGTGTTCTAATCGCGCTGAAACGCGGTGACGCTCTGCGCGGTATTTTTCCCACGCAGGGTGTCATCGCGCCGGCACACCCACCGATCTCCCGCACGCTTCCTTCGCCAGGCTCAGATGAACTTCATGCGCACCCAAGCGTTTGCCATCATCACGTCGGCACTTCTGATCACGTTGGCCAACGGCTCGGCCGCTGCGCAAAGCGTCGCGCCGAAATTATCACTGGCGAAACCAGACTGGGTGTCGTCCGAAGCGTTTTCCATACTGAGCGCAATTCGGGTGCTCTCCAATGGCACCGTGCTCGCCGTCGACGGCAAAGAAACCGAAGTGCACTTGATTGATGCGAACGGGAAAATTGTTCGACAAATTGGGCGAAAGGGTTCGGGACCCGGCGAATACACAAGACCGGCCTTTTTGTGGCCGCTTCCGGCCGACTCCACACTGCTGCTCGACATGGGTGCCCGACGGTATCTCATAATCAATCCGCGCGGACAAATCGTCAAAACGGAAGTGATCTCAACCGCACTCGGTGGCGGCGCCGATGGGATCGCTGGCGCCGATCCCCAAGGGCGCCTCTATTTCGGTGCGAAGTTCGCAACAATCGACAACGGCGTCAATCCGTCCACTCCCATCGGCCGATGGACGCGCGGCACCGATCGGTTTGATACCGTGACCATGTTTCATGCAGAAACACCCGCGGTCCGTACGGCCAATCCGAAAGGCACTGGCTTCACCGAACTGCATGGACAGGCGCGCGAAATATTTGCTCCCGTCGACGATTGGCTGGTGGCACCCAGCGGACGCATCGCCATCATTCACGCCATTCCGTATCGCGTTGACTGGGTGGAACTGAACGGGAAAACTACCACGGGAACCGCCGTCAACGTCACCCGTGTTCCGGTAACCGAGCTCGATCGCAAACTGCGCGAACCAAACGGCCCTCCCTATGGGCGCACGTACGCCACGCTCAAGTCCCCATTCATTGCGGACCTCTGCGTAATTGACTCGCAAGACAATGTTTGGGTGCCGCGCAGCGAAGCCGCCAAATTTAAAAATCGGCGGTGGGACGTATTCAGTGCCACGGGACAATGGCGGGGTACCGTGCTTATTCCAAACGGTCGCACGTTGTTTGCACTCACGGCTACGCACGCGTACGTGCGCTACATCGATTCCGACGGACTGCAATGGGTCGAACGGTACACGCGGTGATCAGCACGATTCCAGTGCGCCACGTCCACGATTAGGCAGCTCCGCTGCGTCACCGACGTGGCTTCGCGCCTGGCAACAATTCACCATGATACCCGGTTCACACGCCTCCTTCTAGTACCAGTATCCAAAGATGATGTCCATCTCATCGGTACTCGACAACCCGAAA
>JBDUBA010000182.1:0-4503 GCA_040004335.1 Gemmatimonas sp. | reverse complement strand
TTGCGAGATAGTCATCGGCGCCAGCATCGAGTCCGCGCACGCGGTCGTTGATGGCATTGCGCGCGGTGAGAATGAGAACGGGCGTATTGTCCCCGCGCGCGCGCAGGCGACGGCAAACCTCAAAACCGTCGAAGTCGGGAAGCCCAACATCGAGAACCGCCAGGTCGTACGTTTTCCGCTCGAACGCATCGAGCCCGGCCTTCCCGGTTGCCACGCCGTCGGCGGCCCACGCCGCTGATCGCACCACGCGCAAAAGGAAATCGAGAATCTCTACGTCGTCTTCGACAACCAGTACGCGCATCGTCTCACGGATTCACAGCGGAAACTGCCCCCTCGTGGCCTTCGATTAATCTAGAGCGATTTCGGCGGTTTCACTGCTTTCTTCCGGGCGGCGACCAAACTATCGGTCTTCTTTTGCATCTTCAACTTGTCGGCTTTTGCTTCCTTGGCTTCGTCTGCCGGTGTTTCATGTTCGACCGACAACACTTTGCCTGTCTTGGCGTCAACGGCCACTTCTTCGATGCCGGTCTTGCCGGCAATTTTGATCGCGAATGAATAGATCAACTTCCCGTCCTCTGACTCGATTTCCGCTGACTCAATTTTCCCCGTGGGAACCTTGGCTTGCGCGGTTGCCGTCGCCGCATCCGGCGTGATTTTCGCCAGCTTGAGTTGTCCCGGTTTTTCTTCTTTCATCACGACCGGTTGCGCGAACAGTGACGCAGCGGTGAGCAACGTCAGACCGAACGCGAGCGCAAGTGTACGTTTCATGAGACGATCTCCACTGGTTGAGCAAATGAATTAACGGGAAGGCGATACGCTCGCCCACGAATCGCAACCAGCAAGGCTGGCACCACGAACAGCGTGATTGGCGTCGACAACGCGAGGCCTCCAATAACGGCCAACGCCAATGGCTTTTGCAGCTCACTACCAGCGCCGAGTCCGAGCGCGAGCGGCATGAGTCCAAATAACGTGCATAACGTGGTCATCAGGATGGGGCGCAATCGCACGCGCGCGGCTTCGCGAATTCCAGTTTCGAGATCAACACCATCGCTACTCATTCGGTGACGGGTAAAGTCAAGCAGAATGATACCGTTCTTGACTATTAACCCCACCAGCAGAATGAGTCCCATGAAGCTGGATACATTCAATGACGTTTTCGTGACAAGCAGGAGCACAAACGCGCCGACAAATGACAGTGGAGCAGCCAGCAGCACCACCAGTGGTTCAACAAGCGATCGAAATTGCAGCACCATAACCGCGGTCACACTCATGGCCGCAAGAAATAGAATCAACAGCAGTTCCTTGAAGGCCTGCTGCTGGCCGGCGTACCGCCCTCCGAGTTCAACACGGACGCCCGCGGGCACCGGATTTCTCGCGAGTATTCCTTTGACGTCATCAATAACGGCACTGAGCGGTCGTCCTTCGACGCCGGCTGTAATCTGTACAACTTGCTGTTGGTTTTCGCGTAAGTGCTCCCCGCGCACATCGGCCGCCGTGAACGTTGCCAGAGTGCCCAGCAATGATGCCCGGCTGGACCCTGGTGAGTACACAGGAATCGACGACAATCCCTGCACGTTGAAGCGCAGCGAGTCGGGCGCACGCACGCGCACACCAATTGATCGATCATCGAGGCGAATTTCGCCAGCATCAATGCCGAGCATCGCGGCGGTTACGGATGCGCTCACGTTTTGCGACGTTAAACCAAGACGACTGGCCTCGTTTTCGTTCACCCGCATCGCCATCTCTGCGGTCGGCTCGGGCATTCCGGCGAAGAAATCTTCGAGTCCTTCAACCTTTTCAAGGTCAGGCGCAAGCGTGGCCGCGTACGCATCGAGCGTGGCGAGATCGGAACCGAAGAGTTTGACTTCCATTGGCGAAGACGCGCCTGAGAGATCGTCAAGCACATCCGAAAGAATTTGCACAAACTCCACACGAACACGCGGCACGGCGGTTTCCACTTTGCCGCGTACCTCGTCGATGATTTCGTCAACGCGCCGACCGCGACTCGACAGCGGCTTCAACCGGACAGCGATGTCACCGGAATTCTGTTGCGTTGCGAACAACCCCAGCTCCGCACCAGTGCGGCGCGACGTACCTGTAACTTCTGGCGTCTCGGCGAGAATCTGTTCGATGAGGTGAACTTGCCGGTCCGTTTCGGCGAGCGCCGTTCCCCCAGGTGTTTCGTAGTCAACGATGAATGCCCCTTCGTCCATTTCCGGAAGAAATCCGCTGCCAGCAGCGCGGTACGCGAACCCACCGGCCACCATAAGCAGTAGCGATGCAACAATGATCACAGCCGTTTTGTGCAGCACGGCGCCTAACATGCGTTCGTAGAGCACGGAGAGTGCGTCCAGCGCTCGGCTGATCCGCGCGAGCGGTCCGGTGGCGGCTGCCGGAGATTGCTTCGCATCGTTGAGAAACTGATCGCTCAACAACGGAATGATCGTCAGCGCGAGTACGAGTGAAATCACAACGCTCGACGTCAGCGTGAGTGACAACGCCGCGAAAAACTGACCGGTGACACCACCCAGCAAACCAAGTGGCAGGAACACAACCACCGTGGTCGCCGTTGACGACGTCACAGGCCAGATCAGCTCCTGCACAGCCTCCCGAATGGCCACCGTACGATTAGCGGTCTGCGCCATGTGGCGGACAATATTTTCAGTAATGACCACCGCGTCGTCAATCACCAGTCCAATGGCGATCGCCATTGCACCCAGCGTCATCAGGTTGAACGTCTGACCAAACAACCGCATCGGCAACACCGTGATCACGAGCGTGAGCGGAATCGCCGCGGCACTGATGGCCGTGATGCGCAGGTGCCCGAGAAACAGCAGCAGGATGAGCACGGCGAGCACGGCACCAATCAGCATTGCGTCTCGCACCGATTTTACCGCGTCGCGAACCAGCGCCGCCTGATCGTACACGGGACTGAATCGCACGCCTGGCGGCAACGTCGCCGACAACGCGGCGACAGCCGATGCCACACTGTCCGCTATCGCGACCGTGTTGCCACCGATTTGACGAGTGATGTTGAGAAGCGCCGCGGGGTGTCCATTGCCGCTGATGATGCGCGTGTGGTCTTCGGTTCCGGGCACCACACTCGCGACATCGCGCACACGAATGCCGGGACGCACGACCACGTTCGCTACATCGTCGATAGAGTGAGCCTCCTGCGCCGATACAACGAGGTATTGCTTGTAGTCTTGCGCCACGCGCCCGACCGCGTCCGATGTGACGTTCGCGCGAATGGCAGACGCGATGTCGTCGTACGAAAGTCCCGCGTTCGCGAGCCGCGCTGGATCCGCGACCACTTCGATTTCGCGCGTGTCCGATCCCTGGACATCGACGCGACCAACGCCCGGAACGCGCGAGAGCACGGGTTTGATTTGATACCGCGCAATATCAAACAACGTCGCGGGATCGCCCCCTTCCAGATTGTACGACAGAATGGGAAACAGCGACGGCGTCAACCGCTCGATTTCGATTGCCATTCCCGGTGGAAGCTCGCCACGAATCTCCTCAATGCGCGTGCGCACCAACTGCACAGCGTTCCCCATGTCGGTGCCGTCGGCGAACGTGATGTTCACCTCACTGCTGCCCCGAATGGAACGGGATCGAACGCGCTCCACGCCTGGAACGATACTGACCGCTTCCTCGATTGGCCGAGACACCGCGAATACGATCTGGCGCGCGCCCAACGATGCACCTTGCGCAACGATCGTGATGCGCGGAAATGTGAGCTCGGGATAAATCGCGGACGGAAGTTTCAGGGCAGACCAGATTCCCGCCGCACTGAGAATTGTTACTGCCAGGTAGATGAAGAGTCGCTGCGAAGCAATCAGATCGAACAGCGTGCCGGAACGATTCGCGTGCTGCGATTCTGCGGTACGACCCACCGTACTCACGGCTCCGGCTTCTTCTTCGTCACCACGGCCGCGCCGTCGTCCATGCCGTAGGCCCCCGCCGTGACAATGGTTTCAGCCGCTTTCAATCCGTCGCTGACCCACACGCGATGTCCGTTGCGCGCGCCGACCGTCACTGGGCGTGCATGCGCTTTGTTCGCGCTATCAACCACAAAAACCAGAAATCCCTCGCCGGTTGGAACCAGCGCATCGTCCGGAATCACAATCGCTTTCAAATGCGTGGCCGTTGGAATTTGGCCATACAGACTTTCTCCCAACCGCAACGTGCGCTTTGCCCCCTGCAACGCCACGCGCACCATTACTCCTCGGCTGGCACTGTCCACCACGGCCGAGACGTCAACAACCTTGCCTGTGCCGATTGTTGGCGCGTCATCCGCAGAGACTTCGCGAAACGTGACGCTTTGGCCGTTGCTCACTTTGGCCGCGGCAGCTGGGCTTAGAAACAGCTGCACATCCAACGATTGCGTGTCGGTAATTTCAACGAGAACCTGGCCAACATCGACATTCGCGCCAAGCACGGCAGACAGGCGCGTGACGACACCGGCAATTGGAGCAGTCAATTTCGCGAGCTGCTGCG
>JBDUBA010000059.1:0-4504 GCA_040004335.1 Gemmatimonas sp. | reverse complement strand
CACCAGCGGAAGGTCCTTCGATTACGCGTGCGGTCACGTCTCTGTCAATGCCGCATGCGCCTTGAAACGCATTTTTGTGGCCATTCGTTGTAACCAAATTTCGTTCAGCGACCGGCCCCGCTTTACCAACCCTTCACCTACCGGCGTCATCAGTCAATCTTTCCGGCATGCCCATACCAGTCACTCTTATTCCCGGCGACGGAATCGGTCCGTCCATCGCCGAAGCAACCGTACGCATCCTGGCCGCCGCAGGCGCCGATATCGAGTGGGACCGTCAAGTCGCCGGCATGGCCGGTGTTGCGCGGTGGAATGATCCCATTCCAGATGCCACCCTCGACTCTATCAAGCGCACCCGTGTGGCGCTCAAGGGCCCGCTCGAAACGCCGGTTGGCGAAGGGTTTCGGTCCATCAACGTTTCGCTCCGGAAGACGTTCGACCTGTATGCAAACGTGCGTCCAGCCTACACCATTGTGCCCGGTCGCTTCAATAACGTGAACATCGTGCTGGTGCGCGAAAACACGGAAGGGTTGTACATCGGCGTGGAACACTACATTCGTGTTGGCGACGATCCGAAAGCCGCCGCCGAATCGACCGCCATTGTCACGCGTTTCGGTTCCGAACGCATCGTGCGCTATGCGTTCGAATACGCACTCGCGCACGGCCGCAAAAAAGTTACGCTCGTGCACAAAGCAAACATTCTCAAGTTCTCACAAGGGCTGTTCCTGGATGTTGGCCGCATGATTGCGCGAGAATACGAAGGGCGTATTCAGTTCGAAGAGCGCATCATCGACGCGATGGCGATGCATCTCGTGTTACGTCCCGAACAGTTCGATGTGGTCGTGACCACCAATCTCTTCGGCGACATTCTCTCGGACGAAATCTCGGGATTGGTGGGGGGACTTGGACTCGCGCCAGGCGCCAACATCGGACCCAACGCGGCGATCTTCGAAGCCGTGCACGGAACCGCGCCCGATCTCGCCGGAAAAAACGTCGCGAACCCCGGCGCACTGCTGCTCGCTGCGTGCCTGATGCTCGACCACCTGGGCAACGGACCGTTGGCGCAGAAAATTCGTACGGCGTTTGAAGACACACTGAAAGAAGGCAAAGTACTCACGCGCGATCTTGGTGGAACGGCCTCCACCGACGAATTCACGAACGCGGTGATTGCGAAGTTTGCCTAATCGCGCCGTCTCGCTGCTCCACATCTCCGACGTCCACTTCGGCCGCCCTCACGTACCTGCACACGTGGCGGCGGTCGAAGCCTTTGCGGCATCGCGCAACTTCGACGCCATCGTTGTGTCGGGCGACATGGCAACACGCGCCTGGCCTCACGAATTTCGTCAGGCCAAGCTGTTTCTCGATCGTATGCGGACGTTGGCGCCGCTTCTGATCGTGCCGGGCAATCATGATACCGCGTGGTGGTTCGGGATTCTCAACCTGGGCATTCCGCCGCTCATTCATGGTGCGTATCGCCGCTACATCGAAAAGAGTCTCGAACCCACGTTGCAAATTCCGGGAGTCACAATTGTCGGGTTGAATTCATCACCGGGTATTCAACTGCACACGTTAACGAAACGTCCTCGCGATTTATCGGTGCGCGGCGCGTTGAAAGACAGCCAGTTCGAAGACGCCACTGCACGCTTCGCGCGTGCACCGAAGGGCAATTTGAGAGTCCTCGTGGTGCATCACAACGTCGTTCCGGGTGAGCTCTCGAAACGCTGGGGCATGACGCGGCACGAACACGTACTGGATATGATTGCGAGGAGCGGCGCCGACATTGTGATGTCCGGGCACGACCATCAGGAAAAGGCGATCGTTGTTGAGCGTTTTGATCGCAAGTTCGTTGCGATTACGGCGGGAACACTGTCAGATCGCTCACGCGGTGGCCGAGCGAGCGCGTTCATGACGGTTGACGCGACCGAGAACGAGATCAGCATCACACCATGGCACTACGCGCCTACGCGCGGTGAGTTCGAATCGGCAACACCACTGGTCACGCCGCGTTAGTTTGAGAACGGCGCGACTGGTCGGCGCATCCAGGCCAGGCTACCGCAGTTTGGTCAATCACGACAGCAGAGCTTAGGGAGTTCATGGCCGGTCCATCGCTTCACCAGGCGTATCGCCCGCTCTTGGGCGGCGGCGCCCTCGACAAATCGAAAGCGGCGATCATTCTCGTGCACGGTCGTGGCGGCGATGCGGAAGGCATGCTGGATTTAGGACTGGCTGTTGCCGACGACGACATGGCATTGATCGCGCTGCGCGCCGCCAACAACACGTGGTATCCCGAACGTTTCATGTCACCGATTGCCACCAACGAACCTTGGTTGTCGTCGGCGCTGCAAGCGGTTTCCCATGCAGTCGACATAGTCGTCGCTGCGGGCATCAAGCGCGAGTACACCATACTGATGGGCTTTTCGCAGGGAGCCTGTTTGTCACTCGAATTCGCCGCCCGCAATGCCCAACGGTACGGCGCCGTGGTGGGGCTCTCCGGCGGATTGATCGGCCCCGACGACACGCCCCGCGACTACGCCGGATCCCTGTCAGGAACACCAGTGTTCCTCGGCTGCAGCGATCGCGATCCGCATATTCCGATGGAACGTGTTCAGGAAACGTCTGTCATTCTGAAATCACTGGGCGGTGACGTCGATGCGCGCATTTACAAAGGCATGGGTCACGTCATCATTGATGATGAGGTCAATGCCGTGCGCGCACTCGTTGGTAAGCTGGTTTGATTCAGCGCTTCCTATTCGAGTTGCGCCGAGTAATCGTAAAGGTCATGTCGCGCGCGGCGGTTCCGGATAGTTCAGGCACAGGTGTACCACAAAGCCAACAACAATTGGGCTTTGATTTTGGGTCGCCTGTTGAAACGCCAACGCTGCGTTCCGCGCCGCACGGAGCGCTGGCAAACACCGCGACGTCGTTGTCGTCAAGCAACCCTGGTGCCGTAACCCTGTCACCCAGTGGGCGGGACCAACTACAGATGTCGCAGCGTGAAGCTGCGTTGGGCAGTAGCCCAGCACACACCGCGACGTTCAATGTGAGCACAATCGGTGTCGCGAGTGTTTTGCCTGCACTGGCAAACGGTCGCAACGAACGCTCCCCGTTTGCGTCCGTATTGACCGACATCGCGGGTGCCGTTTCTGCGCCCGACATTGTTGCTGCGCCAAAGTCCCGCGGCCGCGCTGCAATCCGCGCGCGAACCGCAGTGATGTTTTCGCGCTTGCAGGAGCTCGGCCTGCGCGGCATCGACACGCTGGTACTCATGCGGACGCGCACGGTGATGGTCTCACTCATTGGGCAAACGCTTCGTGTGCACGAGGGGTACGCCGATGCGCCCGAACCGGTGCTCCGTGCCATCGTCACGTTTGCGACTGCGCGTCATCGCGCCACGCGATCAGCCGCTCGCGACGCGATTCTCGCACACGATGTGGAACGCGCGCCGGCGTCCCGTCGTGCCGAGCCGGCGAGGGTTGGTGACATGGCGTTGATTGCGTCGCTGATGCTGGCGCATCGTGAAATGAACGAACGTAGTTTTGCAGGCACCTTATCCGAAATTCCGATTCGCCTGTCGGGCCGCATGGCCACTCGGCTCGGCCATTTCGATCCGGGAAGTCGGCTGACGCCACCAGAAATTGTGATGTCCCGACGTCATGTCGTGCGGCACGGATGGAAGGAAGCAATGCACACGTTGCTGCACGAAATGGTGCATCAGTGGCAGCACGAAACGGGGCAGCCCGTCGATCACCTGGCGGGATTTCGGAAGAAGTGCCGGGAGGTTGGCATCACGCCGGCGGCCCGCCGTGACGTCACGCCGCTCAAGACGCGTCGGCATAGCGGCGCGGCCTGATTGCAGCGTGACCGCGCAGCTGCTGGAGAAATCATCACAATTGTTGTGAGTCGCGGCATTTGGTGAGCGGTACGAGGCGAAGGGCGGGGCAGTTGAGTAAATTCCGGGCTGACTGAGCATCCCACCCCGAGGCTTTCGAGATGGCCACAGATACATTCGCAGCCGCAATTCCGGCACTGCCCTCCGTTGAACTCAAGGCGCACGCGGGCGACCTCTTCAACATTGATGCGGCCCTGACCGAAGAAGAGCGCGCCATTCGCGACACCATTCGTCAGTTCGTCGACGAGAAGGTGTTGCCCATTATTGGCGAAGCATATGTCGCGGGCCGTTTTCCAACTGAGCTCATTCCCGAACTCGCCGAACTCGGTGTTCTGGGTGCGTCGCTGCCCGAAGAGTACGGTTGTGCGGGCCTTTCGAGTGTCGCATACGGATTGATTATGCAGGAACTCGAACGCGGCGATTCGGGCATTCGCTCGTTTGCATCCGTGCAGGGTGCACTGGTGATGTATCCGATTTTCGCGTTCGGTTCTGAAGAGCAGAAACGCCACTATCTGCCAAAGCTTGCGAAAGCCGAGATGATTGGGTGTTTCGGCTTGACCGAGCCCGATTACGGTTCGAATCCGTCGGGTATGGTCACGCGTGCGCGACAACAGGCCG
>JBDUBA010000459.1:0-4507 GCA_040004335.1 Gemmatimonas sp. | reverse complement strand
CGCTGGATTGGCACCAGTACTTCGTCGACCCGCGGGAGGCTCGCAATGCAACGCGCCATGCCCAGCGCCGCGTTCAGCTCATCGACGTCGCCATACGCCTCGACGCGTGGGTGGTCCTTGCCTACGCGTCCGCCCCCAAACAGTGCGGTGCCGCCTTCATCGCCAGTTCTTGTGTAGATCTTCATGCAACGCAATCTGATACTCCGCGTTCGCTCGGCAAATAGGGTTGGCTGAGCGATGCTGCCCCGCTAGCCTTCGGCCTATGCGTACGCACGAAATCCGAGACCTGACCATCATTGGCGCCGGCCCAACTGGGTTGTTCGCGCTGTTCTATGCCGGTATGCGAGGCGCCACGGCGCAAATCGTGGACGCACTCCCCGAACTTGGTGGACAGCTGGCCGCGTTATATCCCGAAAAAGACATTTTTGATGTCGCCGGATTTCCGCGCGTGCTCGCGAAGGAGTTGGTGCGATCACTGGCCGAGCAGGCGCTGCAGTTCCATCGTGACACGGGATTGCCGGCGCACCTCAACCAGCAAGTGGTGGGTCTTGAAGAAGCAGATGGGCATTATGTCCTGGTGACCGAGACCGATCGCTTTCCGACACGCGCGCTCGTGATCGCGGCGGGAATCGGGGCGTTTAAACCGCGTCGGTTGCCTCAGGCGTTTGCCGCTGAATGGTATGGGCGCGGCGTGTCGGAGCTCGTGACGAAGCCGTCTGATTACAAAGGTCAACATGTGGTGATCATTGGCGGCGGTGACAGCGCGTTTGATTGGGCGGCGCAGCTGCGCCATCACGCGGCGCACGTGACGCTTGTACATCGCAGCGATCGGTTTCGCGCGCACGCGGCAACGCAAGCCGAGGTGTTGGGAGTGGCGAACGAAGGTGGAAACGTCGCGGTGTACACATTCAATGAACTTGAAGCGGTTCATTCGGACACGGGCGCCAATCTTTCGCGCATTTCGCTCAAGGACCTCAAAGCCAAAACGTCACGCGACGTGCGGTGCGATGTGTTGCTGCCGATGTTGGGATACGTCAGTGACCTTGGTGCGATGACGTCGTGGGGCCTGACGTTTGTGAAGGATGAGATCGCGGTGAATCCAATGATGGAGGCTGGGCGTGCCGGCATTTATGCGGCGGGCGATATCACGACGTACGCGGGCAAGCTTAAACTCATCGCGTGCGGATTTGGGGAAGCGGCTATCGCGGTGAATCAGGCGGTGCATTTTGTTTATCCGGACAAGAAAGTGAATCCCGGACATTCAAGTAACATGGCAGTCTTTGGGCAGACTGACTAACGCAGAACCAACGCGGTGTGCGGAATCGAGCGCTTTGAAGTGCTCAGTGCCACTGGCGGTACGTTGAGAAGGGCCGAGAAATGCGGAGAACGGCTGAGAACTGCAACGGCGAAATGCAACGGCGAACTGCAACGGCAACTGCGAACTGCAACGGCGAACTGCAACGGCGAACTGCGAACTGCAACGGCGAAATGCCTGCCACAGAATTTAACTGCGGAAAACAGCGGACTAACTAACTGCGGAAGGGCCCGGTGTTTGAGATTGGTGGCGCCCGGTCATTCGACAGGCGCCCGTCTTTCTTATGATACTGCAGTTGGGCATCCTGCCAATCGCGAGCCGCCGGCACTCGGCAGAATTTCGGGTGCCAGCTCGCAGTTATTAAAGAATTGAACTCGAATCTCTGCGGCTCGCGACGTTGCCCATTTCTCACCAGCACTTTCTGCCGTTCTCCGCAGTTGATCCGTGGCAGGCAGTTGCAGTGCTCAGCATTTCTCAGTGAACTCCGCGGTGCTCAGCGTTCCGGCAGTTGCGGTGCAACGCGCCCCAGCCGCTACGCATGACGCACGCGCGGATCGACCCGCTGATACGCCAGGTCGGTGATCACGTTCACCAGCACAAACACCAACGACAGAAACAGCACCGCACCCTGCACCGCAGGCAAATCCCGACGCGAGATGGCCTGCACTACGTACCGACCTATTCCAGGCCAACTGAAGATTGTCTCCGTAAGAATGCTGCCAGTCAAATACGCGCCGAAGTCCAGGCCGATAACGGTGACGACGGGAATCAACGCATTGCGCAATGCGTGACGCCAACGCACAGCGCGTTCGCTCAAACCTTTCGCGCGTGCCGTGCGAATGTGATCGGCACCAAACACTTCCAACATGGATGACCGGGTGATACGCGCCAGATACGCAATTGACCGCATCCCAAGCGTGACGGCCGGAAGTATCAGAAACCTGAACGATCCGTAGCCCGACGCCGGAAGCCAACGGAGCGTGACGGCGAACAACACAATCAGCAACAGACCAACCCAGTACACCGGGAATGAAATACCGATGTACGTGAATCCGAGCGCAAGGCGATCAAACCAGCCGTTCGGCTTCACGGCGCACGCCACGCCAATGCTGACGCCGAGGAGGATAGCGATGGTCATGGCACTTCCGGCCAACAACATCGTCTTCGGAAAACGCTCGGCAATGTCATCCACAATGCGACGGTTCGTGATGTACGAACGCCCGAGATCCCCGCGCGCAACGCCACCGACGTAGTGCGCGAATTGCACGGGAAGTGGTGCATCGAGCTTGAGATCGCGCCGCAAACGCGCAACGGTCGCACTGTCGGCCTGTTCACCAACCATCGCCTGCACGGGATCGCCGGGCGCGACATACAACAACATGAAGACAACGGTCAACACGCCAAACAACGTTGGGAGTGCCAGCAGCAAGCGACGGCTGATGAAGGTCAGCATGTTACACGTGCTGGTGAATCAACGCGCTGCGAAGCGTGCCGGCTGGTCACAATCGGCAATGTGCGTTTCGCGAATCGCAGCGCCCGTCTCACTCCGGTTTTCCGTTGTCGAGCGTGACGGAGGTCCAGGGTTGGCCGGTGAAGATCACGGGTACTTTGAACCCGTGTACCCACGGCTGAATCGCGAATAGATCGTTGTAGAAAAACAGCGGAAACAGTCCGACTTCGGAATACGCCAGGCTATCCGCCTGACGATACAACGTTGCGCGTTTCGTGGCGTCGTTCTCAACGCGTGCCTGATTGACGAGTTTGTCAAACGTCGGATTGGCGTAAAACGAAACGTTCCCACCAATGCCCTTATTCGCACTGTGCAACAGCGGATACAAGAAATTCTCGGCATCCGGATAGTCGGCAAACCAATCCTTCAGCACGAGATCCGTTTGTCCCGCGCGCGCGGCCGCACGCATGGTTGACGCATCACGCTGCACGAGTTTGGCCCGAATCCCGACGGCTTTGAGATATGCCTGAATGGCTTCGGCCAATCGCGGGAAGGGCGGTGTTTGTGAGCTCCATAATTCGACGTCGATGCCCTTCGCAAAACCGGCGTCGGTCAGCAGCTTGCGCGCCGTCGCCGTGTCGTACGCCAGTGGTGCGCGCGCGGGATCGGATCCATCGAGTGCTGGCGGAATGATGCCGGCCGCCAGCGTTCCGCGATTGTTCATCAACTGCTGCAGCAGAGTTTTCACATCAACCGCGTGTGCGATTGCCTGACGCACGCGCACATCCTTAAGCGGGCCCCGCGTGACGTTCACGCCAATATACCAGAGGCGTAACGCAGGCGCGCTTTGTAATTTCGCTTTCTTTTCCGGCGTGGACTCCCAGTCTTTCGTCTGGTCTTCCGGCACGTACAACACGTCAACTGCGCCACTTTCAAATTCAGCGACCGCCGTGGTTGGTTCCGGAATGATGCGCGCCAACAGCGTGTCGAACTTGGGTGCGCCACCGAAATATTTTTCGTTTTTCGCGAACTTCACGTAGTCATCGTGTTTCCATTCGACGAGGCGCCACGGGCCAGTGCCAATTGGATGTTGGCCGAAATCGGCGCCGGCAGAATCGGGAACGATGGCGGCAACCGGTAGTGCCAACATCTTGAGGAACGTTGCAAGCGGAGACTCCAACGTCACGACCAGCGTGCTGTCGTTGGTGGCTTCGAGCCCCAGTGTTTTGCCTTTGCCGTCGGCGTAATCGCGAGCGCCCTTGATTTGATACAACGGAAAGCCGCGTCCACCACGTGACGCCGGATCGAGCACGCGCTGAAACGACTGTACGACGTGCCGCGCCACGAACGGTTTGCCGTCGTGAAACTGAACGCCGGTGCGCAGATGAAACGTGTATACCAGTCCATCCGGCGAGATGTCCCACGTGGCCGCCAGCCCCGGCACCACCGCACCATCGGTCGCAAACCGGGTGAGGCCGTCAAACAGGTAGGCAACGGCGCGACCGGTGGGAACGTCCGTTGACAGCGCGGGATCGAGTGAGCGCGGATCGTACGTGTCGCGCGAATCTACGAGTGTATGACGAGTGGTCGCTTGATCCCCCGACCCTGTGCATCCACCGGCCAGCAGCGTAACAGACAGAGCGCCGAGCGCCGATCGGCCGACCATTCGCCTCGGGGGGGGGCGCATCACAACAGAACGCATATCTGCGGTTGACTGGGGGCGAGGGGAGATAGACCTTTCC
>JBDUBA010000258.1:0-15339 GCA_040004335.1 Gemmatimonas sp. | reverse complement strand
ATCGTGCGGAACTCATTCTGGATATTTTTGCCACGCGGGCCCGTTCAAACGAAGCGCGCGTGCAGGTGGAACTCGCGCAGCTGGAGTACATGCTGCCGCGCCTGAAACGCATGTGGACTCACCTTGATACCATGAAAGGTGGCATCGGCATGCGCGGTCCTGGTGAAACGCAGTTGGAAAGTGATCGTCGGCTCATTCAGGCGCGCGTTCGCATTCTGAAGGATCGGTTGCGCGATGTTGAACGTGCGCGAGATCAACAGCGTCAAGGGCGTGATACACACTTCCGCGTTGCACTCGTGGGCTACACCAACGCCGGCAAATCGTCAATTCTGCGCGCGTTGTCCAATGATCGCGATGTGTTTGTTGAGGATCGCCTCTTTGCCACGCTCGATCCGCTTACACGCGAAATCGATCTGGGCGAAGGGTATGCGGCGTTGCTCACCGATACTGTTGGTTTCATTCGCAAACTCCCTCACCACCTTGTCGCGTCGTTCCGCGCAACGTTGGCCGAGGCGCGCGAGGCGGATCTGTTGTTGCATGTGATTGACGCAAGTCACGCCACGTGGGAAGCGCAGCGTGATGTTGTGCATGAGGTGTTAAACGACCTCGGACTCTCTGAAAAACCGCAACTGCACGTGTTGAACAAGATGGACGCCGTTCCGGACGCGCAGCGAGAAGCGTTGCATACGCGAGTGGATAACATCATGCCGGGATCGGTGTTTGTGTCGGCGCTGGAGAAAGGTGGTCTGGATACGTTGCAGGAGTACATCCGAACGTCGATGCGTAATTCGCGTCCGCTGTACGAAATTCGCGTGCCGGTGTCGAACGGCAAGATGTTGGCAGAGATTCACCGCGACGGCGAGGTGCTGGATCAGAAAAACGACGGCGAGTCGATGTTGGTTCGCGCGCGGCTTGATGAACGTGCCATTGGAAAGTTGAGACACGCTGGCGCGCGCATCATGGTGGTGCCGCGTGGGGTTACGAAGTTCGTGGATGCGGATTTGGATGTAGAGGTTGCATCCGAAGTCTGAGTTTCGCATTGCTAGTGATGAAACGGGTCGCCGACTATGATGGTCGGCGGCCCTTTGTTTTTGACAGACGACGCAATAACTGCAACAACCTGCCGCGGATTTGTACCGCGGACGAGCGGCGGCGGACCAGCGGGTTAACGATAAGAAATGACCCAGGGAATACCGAACGCACGAACGTCGTGAACAGACTCGACGGCGCTTGAGGTCTCTTCGACCGGCGCCGCTAGCTGAGTTAATGCCGGAAGCATCCGTCAATTCTGTGGAGTTCGTGCAATCAATTCTGTGGAATTCGTGCAATCCGTGTCAGGCCAGTTGCAGTTGGCGACCTGTGCAGCGCTCAATCCTTCAGGTCAGGCCGCAATTGCCGTTCTCTGCAGTTTTCCGCAGTTCAATCTGCGGCAAGCCATTGCAGTTTCCGTCGCCGCGCCTCAACGCACTTATCCAACATCGTTCCAAAAGTCCACCAACGCGAACGGCCGCCCAAAGGCGGCCGCTGTAACGAAGATGGGCGTGCAGGGACTCGAACCCCGGACCTCTGCTGTGTGAAAGCAGCGCTCTAACCAGCTGAGCTACACGCCCGTACACCAACCCAACGCGAACTGAAAAACGTAACGGTGGCCACGTTGCTCCGCAATTGATCGTGGCAAATTGACGTAAGGGCGCCGAACGAATCACAGTCGTGCATCACGTGCGATCTGGCATGGGCCGTGTAGGACTTGAACCTACGATCCTCGGATTATGAGTCCGGTGCTTTAACCAACTAAGCTAACGGCCCGACTACTCGCGCTCGATCAACCGCTACCTCGGCCGAGCAAACGACTGTCTCGAAATGTGACCAGCGAACACCGTTTCAGCCAGCTATGTGTTCGTCGTAGGCTTCGATCACCTCGGCGCTGGTGACGGTGGCGGCACCGAGTTTGCCCACCTCTACTCCGGCCGCATAGTTCGCGACGATCGCCGCTTCCAACGCCGTCGCACCCGACGCCAACATTGTTGCGAGATACGCGGTCACGGTGTCGCCTGCTCCAACGACGTCGTACACTTCGCGCGCAGTGGTGGGTACGCGATGCACCACGCCATCGGTCGCGAGCAACGCCATTCCACGTTCGCCAAGTGTTAGGAGGAGGTGTTCGACGCCCAGTCGCTGAAATGTTTGTGGCAACGCTTCCGGATGATCGAGATCGACGGCGGCACCCAAGGCACTCTCCAGTTCACGTCGATTGGGTTTGAACACCGTTGCACCGCGATACGCAAAAAAATTGCGAAACTTTGGATCAACAACGATTGGCAAGTTGCGCGCTTTCGCGAGTTTGATTGCGCCTTCGATGACCGCGGGAACCAGGACGCCCTTGTTGTAGTCTTCGAAGACCACGGCCGTGGCATCAGGCATTGCGCGTTCAATTGCGGAGAGCACCAAAGCGATTTCTGCGCCGTTTAAATCCGCATCAACTTCTTCATCAAAACGAACCAACTGTTGCGAACGCGCCATCACGCGGGTCTTCGTGGTGGTGGGCCGGCTGATCGTAACCAGCGAGCGTTCGCGAATGGCGGCCATCCTGAGGTGCTCGCGCAGCGTCATGCCTCCGGCGTCATTGCCAACAACGGCAACCAGGTCGCAGGCCGCGCCCAGTGCGGCCACGTTTTGCGCAACGTTGGCCGCCCCGCCTAACGCAAGGCGGCGTTCTTCGACCCGTACCACTGGCACCGGTGCTTCCGGCGAAATGCGATCAACCGAGCCGCGCAAATACACGTCGAGCATTGCGTCGCCAATGATCAGCACCTGCTGCCGGGCGGCGGACGCGAGCAGCGCAACAAGGCGTTCGCGCGAGATAGTCGGTGTCACGTGTTCAGTCATGGTCGCGGAAACTACCCGCCCACTCCGTGTAACGCGACGCCTGCTAATTTGCCTGCCCATGAGCACCCCCGTGTCGTTGCAAAAGTCGCCGCCCGCGCCACCGCTGCTGGTGTTGGCGGCGTCGGTGGTTGGATTTTCGTTTGCCGCGCCGCTCATTCGGCTTTCGGCCGCATCGCCGCTCGTCATTGCGACGTGGCGCATGGGGATCTCGCTGATGCTGGTGGCGATCGCACTCGTCCTCTCTGGAACCTGGCGAAAGTGGGCGACCCTGGGCCGCACGGATTTTCTGCTCGCCGCTGCAGGTGGGGTGATGCTGGCGCTCCATTTCTGGAGTTGGAATACGTCGCTGCGATTTACCAGTGTGGCCGCCTCGGTCTCGCTGGTAAACCTGCAACCTGCGATCGTTGCGATCGTATCTGCCAAGTGGCTTGGTGAACGCCCCAATGGCCGGCAATGGATTGGAATTCTCATTGCGATTCTGGGCGCGCTCGTGGTCGGTGTTGCTGATGTTCCCGGGGGGCTCGGGGGCGTTCGCGCTGCACTCAACTCCGGAGCGGGTGGTTCGGGCGGTCGGGCATTGCTTGGCGACGGGCTTGCGGTGCTGGGCGCCCTCACCGCAACGGCGTATTACCTCGTCGGTCGCCGAGTGCGACAGCAGCTGGACCTGTGGCCATATGTGGGGCTCGTCTACTCGTCCGCGTTTGTCACGCTTCTCTTACTTACCGTGGCGACCGGCGAGAAACTCCTCCCGCAGCCACCTCGCGAGATGGCCATTTTTGCAGGACTGGCACTGGGGCCCACGCTTCTCGGGCATACTGGACTCAACTGGGCGCTGGCATATCTCCCGGCGTTCATCGTGAACCTCACGGTGCTGGGCGAACCCATTGGGGCGACGCTGCTGGCCGCGATCATTCCCGGCATCGGTGAGATTCCGGGCGTGGGGGTGATTGTTGGTGGGGCGATTGTGTTATTGGGCGTGATGCTGGCAGCAAACCGACGGTCCGATAAGGACCCGCTCTAGGAGCAATTCGTGCGGTTGGTTGCTTCACGGCTACAGCGTCGCGGCCTCGTGCCTTTCCGGTCGATAGTGCCAACTCGGCGGCAACCACGTAGCCGCGCGCCATCCGCATTTCCCCTCGGTTAGCTTTGGGGGTGGCCCATATCCCGCATTTGAACGACCAGGAGTCCGGTGTGGTTACCCCGGCACCCGTTGATACAACCACCGCGTTGCCGCTGGACGTCGTAGTCACGCGCGGCGGTGTCGTGGAATCGCGCCATCGCGTCGACGCGGCTGTCGTGTCGGCCACCGGTGAACTTCTCCACCAAGCAGGCAATCCCGGTGTGTTCACATGGTGGCGGTCGTGCGCCAAGCCGTTTCAGGTGATGCCGCTGGTTGAAAGTGGTGGGATGGAAAAGTTGTCCTGGAAAGGCGACGAACTCGCCTTGGCCTGCGCCTCACACGGCGGCGAACCTGAACATGTAGCCATCGCCGAATCGATGTTGCGGAGCATTGGATTGGAGGAAGGAGACCTCGCCTGTGGACCGCACGAACCACTAACCTCGCGCGGAGCCCGACTGCTACGCGAATCGGGACATCGCGTTACGCGATTACACAACAACTGCTCGGGCAAACATTCGGCAATGCTGGCGCAGGCGCACCTCAACAATTGGCCCACAAAAGGTTACGAACTCATTGAGCACGAAGTGCAGCAGAATGCACTGCGCACCGTCGCACTCTGGTCCGGAATGAAGCAGCGTGACATTAGTGTCGCGGTTGACGGCTGCGGCGTGCCGGTGTTTGCACTGCCGCTTTCAAACATGGCGCTGTCGTACGCGCGATTGGTGACGGCGGCTGCGCACGGTCATGAATCGGCGTCGCGTGTGGTGCATGCGATGACGGGGCATCCGTTCCTTATTGGGGGAACGGAGCGTTTCGATACCGCGCTGATGCTGGCGTGCCGAGGGAAGGTGCTGTGCAAGATTGGCGCGGAGGGCGTGCACACGTTGGCGTTGGTTGATCGTGGCGTTGGAATCGCAATCAAGGTTGAAGACGGTGCGCCGCGCGCGCAGTATCCGGCCGTGCTGGCGGTGTTGGCACAGTTGGGGGAGTTGCCTGATCCCTTGCCCGATTCGCTGCGGGAATTTGCATCACGCCCAGTACGCAATACGCGGGGCGAGTCCGTTGGCGAAATTCGTGTGTCCGCCGCGGAACTTGGTGATCGCGCGTGAGCGCAAATGTTACGATGCGCGAGAATACGATGTCGGGTTCTGTTGCGGAGGATGACACATTGATGGCGTCGGATGCGGATGCGGGTGCTCGTGGCACAAGCGCACCACTGCTTTCGAATGCCGGCGATACATCGCTCGACGATGACACGATTCTGTTGGTGCGTTTGGCAGCCCAACTCGCGGGCGGCGCGGAAAGCGAAGTGCGCGTTGCTTTGCAGGCCGCAGTCTCGGTGAATCCCGAGTGGGTAGAAGAGGTCATTTTGCAGACGTACCTGTTCGCGGGTTTTCCACGCGCGCTCAACGGAGCCCGAGAGTGGCGCCGAATTTCAGGACGAGCGGCACCGCTGCAGGACGACGCTGAACGGCTTGATGTCGCCTCGTGGCGCGAACGTGGCGAAATCACCTGCGAAACGGTGTACGGACGTTTTTACACGAAGTTGCGCGCCAACATTCGTGACCTGCACCCGGCGCTCGATTCGTGGATGATTGTTGAAGGGTACGGCAAGGTGTTGAGTCGCCCGCAACTCGCATTGTGGCGTCGCGAGTTGTGCATCGTGGCCGCTTGCGCCGTTGGGCGGCAGGACCGGCAGTTACACTCCCATTTGCATGGCGCGTTGCATGCGGGAGCGAGTGCGGCACAGGTGCAGGCTACGCTCAATGCGCTGCAGGATTTGCTGTCACCGACCGATGTGGCACGGCATAACGGATTGTGGGCGCGGGTGCAGGGCAAGTGATCGTAACGATATTGCGGTGCACGGTGTTGCCGTCACACTCGGCGCATTCGCGCACTCGGAGTTTCGGCAGTTTCAACTTTTCTCGTTTCCTATCTCATGTTTGTTGATCGCGTGGTTGTTCGCGTGGAAGCTGGTTCCGGCGGGTCCGGAATCGTGTCCTTTCTGCGCGCAAAATTTTATCCCATGGCAGGTCCCGACGGCGGTGATGGCGGCCACGGCGGTGACGTGTACGTGCGGGGCGATCGCAACCTGGGAACGTTGCTGGACTTTACGTACCGCGATTTGTGGAAGGCCGAACGCGGCAACCACGGTGAGGGCAACGATAAAACGGGAAAATCGGGCGACGACATCTATTTGCCGGTTCCAACGGGCACCATTGTACGCAATCGCGCGACTGGTGAAATCGTTTGCGACGTCTTGACGCACGGCGAAGAAATCAAAGTGGCCAAGGGCGGCCGAGGTGGTCGCGGGAACGCGTTTTTCATGACCTCCACGCACCAGGCGCCGCGCGAATGGCAGCCGGGCGAAGAAGGCGAAACGTTCGAGCTTGAGTTTGAACTCAAGTTGATTGCCGATGTTGGGCTGGTTGGTCAACCGAACGCGGGTAAGAGCACGTTGCTATCGGTTATTTCTGCGGCGCGTCCAAAAATTGGCAACTATCCGTTCACAACGTTGTCGCCCAACCTCGGCGTTGTTCCAATGAGTGATCATCGCAGCTTCGTGGTCGCGGATATTCCCGGCATCATCGAAGGTGCACACGAAGGCAAAGGGCTCGGCCTCAAGTTCCTGCGGCACATCGAACGTACGCGTATGCTCGCGTTTCTGATTCCCATCGAGAGCGACGATTGGCAAACAGAATTCGATCAGCTACGTCACGAGATTGCCTCGTACTCGGCCGAGCTCGCAAAGAAACCATTCTGCATTGTGTTCACGAAGCTCGATTTGCTGGGTGAACATTACGTGCCGGAAATCAACACGCACGGTGCATTTGCGTCGATGTCGGTGAGCGCGCCAGGGCGCATGGGTTTGACCGAACTGATGGACTCGTGGTGGTCGCAACTTTTGCTCGTTCGCGCGGCGGAAGCCGCCGTTCCAGACGACGAGTTTGTTCCCTGATTACACCACGCGCCGCATTGAGCAAACGGACCCTGACTATCCAGCGGCATTTCGGAATCTCGCTCAGCAACCGAAATCCCTCTGGATTGCAGGTTCACTAGCCTCGGCCGCCTCGCCCGCGGTTGCAATTGTTGGTACCAGGCACGCCAGTGCGTACGGATTGCGCACCGCACATGCCATTGCTGCAGCATGCGCGAAGTCCGGTGTTTGCGTGGTAAGCGGACTCGCACTTGGCATTGATGGTGCCGCACACGAAGGCGCCCTCAGCGTAGGCGGACGAACAGTAGGGGTGCTGGGAACGCCACTGGACACGGCGTATCCAAAACCGCATCGCAAACTGCAAAGCCAGATTGCGCGCGAAGGATTGCTGATCACCGAAATGAATCCAGGCGAACACGCCAATGTGTGGACGTTTCCGCGACGTAATCGGATGATTGCTGCGTTGTCACAACTCGTGGTCGTAGTTGAAGCCGGTCAAAAAAGCGGCGCACAGATTACGGTCGAACATGCGCACGAATTGAACATTCCCGTCGCGGCAGTTCCTGGTCTCATTGACGCGCCGCAGGCCTATGGAACGAACCGCTTGTTGCGCGACGGAGCGCATCTCATTGCAGAACCTGGCGATGTGCTGGCGCTCCTGAATGTTGACGCATCACCGGTTGCAGCACCGCTGCTCTCTGGCGATGATGCGCAGCTGTGGGACGCGTTGGGATCCGGTCCAACCGATATCGCTTCGCTCGCGCGTCGCGCGGGTCTTGCCATGCGTAACGCCGCGGCGTCTGTGAGTGCGCTTGAAATTGCTGGACTTGTTCGCGTCGACCATTTGGGGCAGGTGCATTCAGCGCATGTGGGATTGCGACTGTGAATTATCGCGAAACGAACGACGTTCAGTTGACGGCGGACATGCCTGATGCGCGTGTCACGGAACCAGCAAACTCCACATCAACACAAGATACGTCGTCAAAGTTTCACAGCGGCACGCCATATCGCCACTGCTACGTGCACGTTCCGTTTTGCGCACGCCGCTGCTCGTATTGTGATTTTGCAATTGCAGTACGACGAAACGTCCCGTGGCGGGAATACGCCGATGCACTGGCTGCCGAGTGGAATGTGCGCGGGATTGAATTGTCGGAACCGCTGTACACCTTATACTTTGGCGGTGGCACTCCGTCCGCTCTGGGTGCTCAAGGTGTTGAACGCGTGATGGACTGGGCGCGATCAGTTACAACGCTCTCGCCGAACGCAGAAGTTACGCTCGAGGCCAATCCAGAAAATATCAATGCCGACAGTGTTGCTGCCTGGAAACGCGCGGGTATCAACCGACTTTCCATTGGCATTCAGAGTTTTGACGATCGCGTACTCGCGTGGATGCATCGCGTGCACGACGCGAACGCTGCACTGAAAGCGGCGCAGATTGCGCGCGATGGCGGAATTGACGCGTTCTCGGTCGATCTCATTTTTGCGTTGCCAGAATCGCTCGAGCGCGACTGGAATCGCGATCTGGATATCGCACTATCGTTGAACGCCGATCACATATCGCTGTACGGTCTGACGGTTGAACCACAAACCGCGCTTGGTAAGTGGGAAAAACGCGGTGATGTGATTGCGTCGCCCGAAGAGAGTTATGAAGAACAATTCCTCACGGCGCACAACCGGCTTGGCAGCGCGGGGTATGAACACTACGAGGTCTCAAATTTCGCGATGCCCGGTAAACGCGCCGTTCACAACAGCGCGTATTGGGACGGGGTACCGTACCTCGGACTCGGTCCGTCAGCCCACGGCTACGACGGCACCAGTCGGCGTTGGAATCAGGCGGCGTATGGGGCGTGGCAGAAAACGGTAATCGAAGGGCAGGATCCTCAAGAGGGCAGCGAAATTCTCACCGCACAAAACCGCATGACCGAACAGGTTTACCTTGGCCTCCGAACTCGCGACGGGCTCGAAGTGTTGCCAGCGGACCAGCCGTTGTTGGATCGGTGGCTGGCCGGCGGATGGGTGGAGTACGTCAATCCGGCGGTCGGAAGTCGCATTCGCTGCACTCCGATGGGCTGGTTGCGCCTGGATGGGCTCGCCAGCGCCTTGACAGCGCTCCGAAGTTATTGATACAGTTACACTTATGGCACACGTAGCAGACTTGAACGAACGGGAGCGGCGCGTGCTCGAAGCCGTTATCCGGAGCTACGTGGAAACTGCCGAACCGGCGGGGTCCCGGACGTTGTCGCGCCGATTCGGGCTGGGGGTGTCGCCGGCCACGATCCGTAACACGATGAGTGATCTCGAAGAAAAGGGATACCTCTACCACCCGCATACGTCGGCCGGCCGGGTTCCCACGGACAAGGCGTACCGCGTTTATGTCGACTCGCTCATTCGGGTGGACTCTGTTACGCGCGCGGACCGGCTCAAGCTGGCCGAGGAGATTTCGGCGGGCGGTTCGGCCATTGAGGCCATTCTGATGCGGGCGGCTCAATCCTTAGGGGTGCTCACTCAGGAACTGGGAGTGGCGCTTGGGCCGCGGCTCGATCGCGCGATATTGTCGCGCCTTGAACTGGTGCGGGTCTCCGCCGAGCGCCTCCTGATCGTGCTGGCCCTGACGGGAGGGGCCGTGCGGACCATTTTCGTTGAAGTGCCGGGTACCATTGCCGACGAAGCACTGGTCGAAGTCGCCCTGATCCTCAACGAGCGGCTCGGCGGGCTGACCTTGGAGATGGTCCGGACGTCGTTGGGAGCCAGGTTGCGGGACGTAACCACCAAACCCGTGGCAACCGAGTTACTCAACATCTTCGTGCAGGAAGGCGAACTGGCGTTTGGCCGCGCGGCGGATAGCGCCGAAACGGTTGTGATTGGTCAGGCATCGCTGTTGGCCGACAAGCCCGAATTCGCCAGCAGTGATCGGCTACGGCAAATCATCGAACTGACCGAGACTCGTCAACGACTGACGACGTTGCTGCAGTCCCGTTCGGGGGCGCCCGGGCTGTCGATCACCATCGGCAACGAACACGGCGATCCTCGGCTGGAAGGGTTCACCGTGGTCACGGCTGAATATTCGGCCGGATCGCTGAGCGGCGTGATCGGCGTGATTGGACCCACCCGCATGCCGTACGACAAGGTGATTGCGTTGGTGGGGCATACGTCGCAGCTCGTGTCCGACATGCTCTGCTGAAGCGAATCGATTTTGGCTGCGGCCAAATCGCTGCCAGAATCGCGCCAACGTCGCTAAATTGAGAGGTTGTCGTATCCCCGATTGGGCGCACGTGCCCGCTCGCACACCCGGAATTTTTTTATGGCCGATTTTTACGCGGTACTCAACGTATCGCGCGAAGCAACGGACGACGAAATCAAGCAGTCCTATCGTCGTCTGGCGATGCAGTGGCATCCCGACAAGAACGGCGGCTCGAAGGAAGCCGAAGACAAATTCAAGACCATATCGGAAGCGTATGACGTGTTGCGCGATCCACAAAAGCGCGCCGCGTATGATCGCTACGGTGAGGCCGGATTGCGTGGCGCAGGTCAACAGCAATACGAACACGTTGATCTTGCCGACGCGCTCAACATTTTCATGCGCGACTTTGGCGGCGGTGGACTGGGCGACCTGTTTGGACAGGGCGGCGGTCGTCGCAGTGCTGGCGGCGCACGCGCAGGCGCCGATGTAAAAATCACGTTGCCGATGACGCTTGCCGAAGTGGCAACGGGCATTGAACGCACGGTGAACGCCAAGTTGCTGGACGCGTGTGACAAGTGCGAAGGCAGTGGTGCGGAACCCGGTACGAAACCAACACAGTGCAACACATGCGCCGGCACCGGCGAAGTGCGTCGCGCGCAACGCTCGTTCTTCGGTCAATTCGTAAGCGTGGCGCCGTGCCCAACGTGCGCTGGTGAAGGCATGGTTGTTCAATCGCCGTGCAAAAAGTGCCGCGGCGAAGGACGTATGCGGAGCGAACGCGCGCTTAAAATCAACGTGCCGGCCGGTGTTGCCACGGGTCAGTACATGACGCTGCGCGGAGCAGGCAACGCAGGCCCACGTGGCGGTCCGCGCGGTGATGTGCTCGTCATCTTTGAAGTGGAGGATGATGAACGTTTCGAGCGCGACGGTGAGGATTTGTACTGCGAATCGTTGGTGACGTATCCGCAACTCGTGTTTGGTGCGGACATCAAGGTCGCGGGCGTCACCGCCGATCTGTCACTGCGTGTTCCACCCGGAACTCAAAGCGGAACCGTATTTCATTTGCGGGGCCGCGGATTGCCGCGCGTGAACGCCAGCGGCACGGGCGACTTGCACGTGCGTGTGCAGTTGTGGACACCACAAACCATGAGTGCCGAAGAAAAGCACGCGGTCGAAGTGATGTCCAAACTGCAACCAGCGGCCCCCAACTCGCGCGAAAAAAGTATCTGGTCCAAAATGAAGGAAGCACTGGGTGCCTGAGCACTCGGCCACTACCGGATGGACCAGCGTGCGGGTTCGCCCGGGTGGTGAGCATCACGAAAACGATGCGGCGCGCTCAGCCTGTCTGGGCGCGTTGTTTGCATCCGGTGCCCAGGGCGTGCACGAGGATGGCATGTCGCTGGTCACACATTTTCCGCCTGGAACTGATTTGCAGCGCGTACACCTCGCGCTCACCGAAGCGGATGAGGACGTGGTCATTGAAACGTCACCTGTGCCTGAAATCGATTGGAGCACCGAGTGGAAAACGCGCATCGTCGCACATCAGTTGGGTGCGTTAGCGATTGCTCCGCCGTGGCTCGCTGATCAGTATGACGCGGCGCGTTGCATCGTGATTGACCCGGGCATGGCGTTTGGAACGGGCGATCATGCAACCACACGAGGCGTCATTCGTTTGATGCCGCAAGTGTTGCGCGCGGGCGATGTCGTGGCCGATCTTGGCGCGGGTAGTGCCGTGCTTGCAATCGCGGCCGCCAAGTTGGGAGCGTCACGTGTGTACGCGATTGAACTGGAGCACGACTCCATTGAAAACGCCATTGAAAACGTCGAGCGCAACGGCGTTGCTCATATCGTGCATGTGTTTGAAGGCGATGCGGCCACGTTTTTGCCGCTGATTGCACCGGTTCGTTTGGTGCTCGCGAATATCATTTCGTCGGTGCTCGTCGACTTGTTGCCGCTCATCGGACTGTGCCTTGCCGAAGATGGCGATGCCATTCTCAGCGGCATTCTGCGCGACGAACGTGACGCACTACTTGGCGTGTTGCGCGACAATGGTTGGAGCATTGTTGCCGAAGACGCTGAAGACATCTGGTGGTCGACCATCATTCGTCGCGACTGATTCATGGCACGCAGCGCCGAAGGGTTGCCCACGTTTGTTACGAACGAACCATTTTCGGCAGGCACGACCTACACCTTGGGCGATGATGATGTGCGGCATCTGCGCGTTTTACGTCTGGCCGTTGGCGCCACACTTGGTTTGCGTGATGGCGCTGGATTGGTTGGACGCGGAACGTTGGTGCGATTTGCGAAGGGACAAGCGCAAGTCGAAATCGAACACGTTGAAACACGCATCGCTCCACCTGAAGTGCATTTGATGGTGCCCGTGGCCGATCGGGAACGCTTGTTATGGCTGGCCGAGAAAGCTGGAGAATTTGCGTGCACCAGTTGGCGTCCCGTGTTGTGGCGACGGTCACGCAGCGTTGCGCCGCGCGGTGAAGGCCCTGCGTTTCAGGCGAAGGTGCGCGCCCGCATGGCTGGAGCATTGGCGCAATCTCAGGGAGCGTGGTTGCCGCAGATCTTTCCTGAAGCCAACCTCGAACGCGCACTGCTGGCCGCGCCGCCCGGCGATCGGATTGTACTCGACGCCGACGGTGAGTCGTTGATTGGCGCCACTTCGGCGCGACTCGCGTCACCAGTCGTTGTAGCGATCGGCCCTGAAGGCGGAATCGAAGACGACGAACTGGCCATGGTGGTTGCGGCCGGTTTCCGCACGGCTTCCATTGGTCCCGGCATTCTTCGATTTGAAACGGCGGGGGTTGCCGCACTCTCGATTGTACGAACCGCGTTGCATTCACCAACTTCATCGTTGACATGAACACCTGCATCTTCTGCAAGATTGTTGCTCGCGAAATTCCTTCGCCACGGTTGGCCGAGTCGGAACATGCCATTGCGGTTCGCGATGTCAGTCCGCAGGCACCGTTTCATGCATTGGTGATTCCAAAGCGACACGTGCGTTCCCTTGCGCAGGTAACCGATGCCGCACTCATTGGCGATGTGATGATGTTGGCGGCCCAAGTGGCGCGCGAGGGGGGGCTCGAGGACGGCGGATACCGTGTGGTCGTCAACACGGGGGACGACGGCGGACAGACGGTGCACCATTTGCACGTACATGTACTTGGTGGGCGGACGATGGCATGGCCGCCCGGATAACTCCTTGCTGAATAGCCGAATAGCCAAATAGCCTAATAGCCAACTGCAGACTAAAAGCCGAAAAACGAGCAGCCAAATGGCCGAATGGGCCAAGCAGCCGCTCCGCGGGCTGCAGCCAAAGAGCCTAAGAACGAACGGCAGCCAAAAAGCCTAAGAACGAACTGCAGCCAAAAGGCCGAAGAACGAACGGCAGCCAAAAAGGGCCAAAAACAAACGGCAGCGAAACGCCGAATGGCGAACTCACGTTGCAGCAACTGGGCGGTTATCTTCCCACAGCCACTCAAGCGCCGTCGGCGCTACTCGGGACGACACCGCACCATCGTCCGCCCACCGCCACACCGTGGCGCACCCTATCAATCACGTGAGCGATTCCTCCCCTGTGGGAAGCACCATGCTTCCGCGGCTACAAGGCGACCAAGCGAACGCCAGACGTTCTGGCGACAAGGATCTTGTCGTGCTTCTCGGCATGCTGATTTCCGAAGTCAAGAATCGGGAAATCGAATTGCGACGCGACATCAACGATGACGACGCCATCGACGTCCTGCGCAAGGCCATCAAACGGCGCAAAGAATCGGTGACCGTGTATGAAAAGGCCAATCGCCAGGATCTCGCCGCCAAAGAACAGGCCGAAGCCGCTTCACTTGAACACTATTTGCCACCGCAGGTAAACTCCGATGAACTGCGCGCAGCTATTGTTGCGGCCGTGGCTGGTGGTGCGGCCAATGTTGGCGCCGTCATGGCCAAAGTTATGCCGCAATTCAAAGGCAAGGCGGATGGTGGTACGATCAACGCGCTGGCCCGCGAGGTGCTGGCCGCAGGGAAATGATTTCGTAGCATGAACGGACACGCACTCGGCATTCTCGAATTTCCGCGCCTGCTGGCGCATGTCGCCGGGCGAGCGAACTCGTCGCCCGGTGCTGCGGCTGTGCGCGCACGCGTGCCATCCACCGATCGCGATGCCGTCATTGCGGAGCATCAGCGCGTCAATGCAATGCGCACGTTGGTACAGTCGGATTTGATGTGGCCGACCGAAGCCATTCCCGAGCTCGAGCAACCGCTCAATCGTCTGCGCATTGAGGGATTGACGTGGAGCGCGCTCGAGATGATTCAGGGCGCCATTCTGCTGCGTTCGTCGCGTCGCCAACGTTCCGCATTGAACGATCCGCGCCGCCCGGCGGTCGTGAAAGCCATTCTCTCAAATATTGGTGGCGAACTGATTGAGCTGCGCGCGCAGGAAGATGCCATTCACCGGGCAATTGCCGATGACGGAACGGTCAAGGACGATGCATCACCAACTCTACGTCGCGTACGGCGGGACCTCCGTCGCACCGAAGGTGAGTTGGTGCGACTGCTCGAGCGTGAAATGTCGAAACTTGAAACACATCATCAAGTTTCGGACGCCTCAGTAACCATTCGGAACGGCCGCTGGGTAATGCCCATGCGTCGCGGCGGGCGCGGCTACGTGGGCGGCATTGTCCACGACAGTTCCGGCACCGGTGAAACCATTTTTGTCGAACCGCCGGCTGCGGTGGAATTTGGTAATCGTGTGCGCGAACTCGAAGCGGAAGAACAGCGCGAAGTCGAAGCAGTATTGCGTGAATTGAGCGAAGGATTGCGACCGTACTTCGCGGAGATGTTGGGCGCGTATCGCGCACTTGTCGCGCTCGATTCCTTGTACGCACGGGCGCGTTATGCCATCGAGGCGGCGTGCGGACAGTTGTCGTTTGGCAGCGCCGAAGACGGATTGAACCTGGTTGACGCGCGACACCCGCTGTTGCTCGCAAACGGCGTGAGTGTGGTGCCGTTCGATCTCGCACTGTCGGCCGAGGAACGCACGCTATTGGTGTCGGGACCGAACACCGGCGGTAAGACGGTCCTGCTTAAGGCTCTGGGATTGCTCGCCGCGATGGCGCAAGCGGGGATTCCGGCCCCCGTTGGGCCCGAAAGTCGTCTGCCAATTTTCGACGACATGTTTGCTGATGTTGGCGACGAGCAAAGCATCGAAGC